>DAIDKM010000017.1 GCA_027450045.1 Paludibacter sp.
GCCACCAGCTGCTTGGAGTTGAAATACTCCAAAAACAACTTGCCGAGCCAATACAGCCACAGCATGTTGAACATGGTGGTGGGGGAGGTCACTTTGGAGAGAATCTTGAGCAAGGTGCTTTTTCCTGCGCCATTCTTGCCGATGATGCCCACCACGTCGCCCTGTTCCACCTCAAAGTTGATGTCACGCAATGCCCAGACATAGTCGCTGTCGGCTTTGGTGGAGCGGTCATTCACAGAGCCTATCGTCAGGTAGGGGTCTTCTTTGCCGCGGATGCTCGTTTGCCACCAACGATTGAGGTCGTGGCTCAATGTGCGGGTGGAAACTAATCCGAGACGGTATTGCTTGGAGATATTATCAAATTTTATGGCTGTCGGCATAGCGTGGGAAGTGGATAGTGTAAAGTTTATAGTGTATGTAAGGTGTAAATGGGTTAACCGTTTAATCGTTTTTGGTAGGCATTTTTCAATGCACTTAATTTTATTGCGACCTTATCGACTGCCGATTTTTGGGATTCAAATTGTTCCTTGGTTATATATTCTAAGTCTAAAGCAAGATAAAACTGACAATAAACCTCCATAAGTGATCCATAGGCTATTTCAATAAATCGTATTTTTTCTTTATCTGTTATTCTGGAAGTGCCTTCAGCAATATTTGAAGCAATTGAAACAGAGGCTCTTTGTATTTGAGAGCATAATCCATATTTTTCGTGTTCAGGCATAACTTTTGTCAACGAATAAACTTCTACTACAAAATTACGAGCGTCTTTCCATACCTCCAAATTCTCGAAACTATACTTGTGTTCCATCTTGTTCTGTTTTATATGGTTTTTTACACTTTACACCATACCCTTTCAACTTTATACTGTGTCCATAAAAGAGCGTTCCACTTTATTGAAAACGATGATGCCGAGAGCAAGCATGACCAGCATAAACACAAAACTGTAGGCTAACATTCCCCAGCTAAAGACGCCGACGCCTAAAGTGCTGTATTTAAATATTTCGATGACGGAGGTAAGGGGATTGAGCGCCATGATCCACTGCCGGTGTGGCGACATCATGCTGAGAGGATAAATGACGGGCGTGGCATACATCCACAGTTGCACCACAAAGCCGAATAACAACGTCAAGTCACGGTATTTGGTTGTCATGGAAGAGATGAGGATGCCGAAGCCCAAAGACAATCCCGCCATGATAATCAATAGAACCGGGAAAAGCAAGAGGGTGAAGTTGGGATGAATGGCAGCTCCTTTTACCACATAAACCAAGTAAACCACCAGAAACAATCCTAACTGAATGGCTAACCGTATTAAACTTGAACTGATGGTGGCCAATGGAACCACGAGACGCGGAAAATAGACTTTTCCGAAAATGCCGGCGTTGTTGGTAAAAGTGGACGACGTGCGGTTGAGGCATTCCGAAAAATAGTTCCAAAGCGAGATTCCGGCTAAATAGAATAACGGTTGGGGTAAGCCATCGGTGGAAATGTGAGCAATGCCTCCGAACACGATCATGAACATGACTGTCGTGATGGCAGGTTGAATGATAAACCAAAGAGGACCTAAAATGGTTTGCTTGTAGGAAGTCGTGATGTCGCGTTTCACAAACATGTACCACAAGTCGCGATAGCGCCACACGGCTTTCAGGTCGATATCCAACAGGCGTCCTTTAGGCTTAATGACGGTTGTCCATTCTGTTTCCGATTCGTTGTTAAAGCTCATAGTGAGAGAGGTGATAATCTGTTTTGACATACAAAGATAGGCAAAATGTAGTAAGGATTGAGAGATTGCAGGATTAGCAGATTCTTTGTCCCATAGATATTTACCATTTATTCATTGACAATTTGCCATTAAAAAACTTCTGACAGAATTGCAAAAGGTACATTATTAGAAGACTTCATACTGTTAAAGTTGACAGGTTTCGATTCCTTCAGTCTTAAGTTCCTATTGCCTTTGTGTTTCTCTATTCCGATTTCATTGCCCCATTGGCATATTGGCAAATTAGGATAATGTCTCATTGGCACATTATCCGATTTGTACGCTTTCAAACTTGCCGTTCTCTATTTATTATTCTTGTGATTGAAATTTTTCTTTTTCTATCGAAAGTTGTTCCCATCGTTCCATTTCGGCAGCCAATTGTTTTTGAAGTCTTTCGTATTCTTCGAAAGCGGAGGGAATGTTTTCCTCGCTCATGGCAATTTCGAGCAGCGTGATCTCTTTTTCTAACCGATCAATGTTAGTTTCGGCTTCTTCTATTTGTCGCTCCACTTTCTTCAGTTGCCGGTTGAATTCTTTTCGTGCTGTATGCTCTTGTTTGTTTTCGCTCTCAGGCTTGTCATTGTTGGCAGCGGTTTTTGAAGTTGTTTTTCGTTCCAGCTCTTTTAATGACTCTATTTTCTTATGTTGCAAGAAATCATAGATGCCGCCAAGATGTTCTCGTACTTTTTGCTGGCCAAATTCATACACTTTGGTTACCAAGCCGTCGAGAAATTCGCGGTCGTGTGAGACGATAATCACGGTGCCATCGAATGCTTTAATGGCTGATTTGAGTACATCCTTGGATGGAATGTCCAAGTGGTTCGTCGGTTCATCCAAAATCAGCAGATTGACCGGTTCGAGCAGAAGCCGGATCATGGCTAAACGGCTCCGCTCTCCACCGGACAATACTTTCACTTTTTTATCGGCAGCTTCGCCTCCAAACATAAAAGCGCCAAGAATATCGCGAATCTTGGTGCGGATTTCGCCAACTGCCACATCGTCGATGGTTTGAAAAACCGTTTTGTTTTCATCTAACAAAGCAGCCTGGTTTTGGGCGAAATAACCGATTTTGACGTTGTGCCCCAAGCGTAGCAACCCGGTATGATTTGTTTCGCTCATGATACATTTTACCAGAGTGGTTTTTCCTTCGCCGTTTTTGCCGACAAAAGCCACTTTTTCGCCACGATGCAAAATCAATCCAATGTCGTGTAAGATCGTTTTTTCGCCGTAAACTTTTGTTAAATGTTCTATTTCGAGCGGCAGTGTGCCTGAACGCGGTGCAGGTGGAAATTTCAGGTTCAAACGTGAATTATCAATTTCTTCCACTTCAATGCGTTCGAGTTTGTCAAGTTGTTTGATGCGCGATTGCACCTGCACGGCTTTGGTGGCTTTCGATCGGAAGCGGTCGATGAAATCTTCCGTGTCCTGAATGACCTTCTGTTGGTTTTCGTATGCGCGTTGTTGCTGTTCGAGTTGCTCTTTGCGCAACCCGATGTATTTGGAGTAGGAGACTCGGTAGTCGTGAATGTGCCCAAGCGATAACTCGATGGTGCGATTGGAGACGTTGTCGAGAAAGGCACGATCGTGAGATACCAACAGCACGGCATGTGCCTGAGACGACAGAAAGTTTTCCAACCATTGAATCGACTCAATGTCTAAATGGTTAGTGGGTTCGTCCAACAACAAAAGATCAGGCTTTCGTAATAAGATTTTTGCCAATTCGATGCGCATGCGCCATCCTCCGCTAAATTCATCCACGTGGCGATCGAAATCGGTACGCATGAAGCCTAATCCCATTAAAGTTTTTTCGGCTTCTGCGAGATAGTTTCCTCCACCAATAATATGCAGTTGTTCAGTTTCATGGGTCATTTGTTCAATGATACGATGGTATTCTGCGGTTTGGTGGTCGGTTCGGTGAGCCAGTTCGTAGGTCAGGTGATCAATGGATTGTTGCAATTGCTGAATCTCTTTGAAAGCTGTTTCGGCCTCTTCCATAACGGTTAAATGTCCGGCAGGTAAAAGCTGTTGAGGCAGATAGCCAATGGTCACATCGGACGATTTTACAATACGTCCCGACGACGGGGTTTGTTCTCCTGCAAAGAGACTAAGCAACGTTGTTTTACCGGCGCCGTTTTTTCCTACTAAGGCAATACGGTCTTTGGGATTGATTAAAAAAGAAATGGAATCAAAGAGGGTGAATCCGCCAAATTCGACGGTAAGTTGTTCGGCTGAAATCATCTGTCGGTGGAGTGCATTAAGATATGGCTTATTCAGGCAAGTTTATTTGTTGAACTGTTATAAATAGGGGTAATGGGTCTGTTTTGCTTGCGTGAATTATCGTTTTGCTGACAAAGGTACGATTTTTGCAAAGAGCCGCCAAATGAGCAAAAAGCGATACGCAGAATGAAAGATTGCCCCTTTTGTTTTGTTGATAATCTGTTCATAAAAAGCATTTGGCAGTTTCAAACTCATGGCTTAACTTTGTCTTTTAGAAAATCGAACGGTGCGTTGCAACTTTCGATTTAAATGTGTTCAATGTCATTCACATAAATATTTTTTCACTATGAAATTTGTCGCTTCAAGTACGGCTTTACTAAGCCATTTACAAGCTGTTAGTCGTGTCATCAACTCGAAGAATACCATGGCTATTCTCGATAATTTTTTGTTTCAAATAGAGGGAACTACGTTGAAAATTACTGCTTCCGATTTGGAGACAACCATGATTACCTCGATGGATATTGTGGATGTGGAAGGTGAAGGAAGTGTTGCCGTGACTGCCAAATTATTGTTAGACACGTTACGTGAATTTTCGGAACAACCCCTGACGTTTGAGATTGATGATGAAAACCTTGCAATGGTGATTTATTCCGACAACGGGCAATATAATTTTATTGGTCAAAACGGGGATGATTATCCTCGGTTGCCTATGATGCCAGAATCGACAAACTCGATGACATTGAATATTGCAACGCTTAATGACAGCATTCAATCCACTTTTTTTGCTACCGGTGATGATGAGCTTCGCCCTGTAATGAATGGCATTTTCTTCGATATAACACCCGATAAAATGACCGTTGTTGCCACCGATGCTCATAAATTGGTTCGTTTCCAGAATGAAGAAGCTCGCGGAGATAGCGCTTATTCTTTTATTTTGGCTAAAAAGGCGTCTAACATGCTGCGCAATATTTTGCCGAAAGAGAGTGGTGAGGTGTTGATTCGTTTTGATGACAAAAACATCTGCTTCACGTTGCCAACATATACCTTGTATGCACGCCAAATCGAAGGTCGCTATCCCAATTATTCGGCGGTCATTCCTATGAATAATCCGTACAAAGTGATTGTTGATCGTATTATGTTGCTCAATGCGGTAAAACGTGTTTCTGTTTTCTCAAACCAAGGCACGAGTTTGATCAAATTGCACATAGAGAATGATAAAATAGTGATTTCAGCACAAGATATTGATTTCTCAATTTCTGCTGAAGAGACTATTCGCTGTCAATACGAAGGCGAACCTTTGTCGATAGGGTTCAAATCGTCATTTTTAATCGATATCATTAACAATCTGGCTTCAGAATCCATTATCTTAGAACTTTCCGATCCGTCGCGTGCCGGTATTTTCTTGCCATTTGAACAATCGGAAGGCGAAAATATTCTGATGTTATTGATGCCTATGTTGTTAAATAATTGATAGTTATCCATTCATTTTTTAATCAGAGGTCATTTGCATAAATGGCCTTTTTTTCAATCCCAAGTATGAAAAAGCAAATTTTTTTAGCAGGTCTTTTTTTGACAATCTTTTCGTATGGTTTTTCACTATCCGCTCAAACAGGCGAAGTGAAAATGATCAATGCTGCACAGTTCAAGCAGTTGGTGTGGAATTACGACAAAAGTTCTTCAGTGCATTTAGAATCGAAGTTACCTGTCATCGTCGATTTCTTTGCTACATGGTGTCCTCCTTGTAAACGGCTATCTCCATTAGTCGATCAATTACAACGTGAATTCAGAGGTAAAGTGGTGATTTATCGCGTCGATGTGGATAAGGATGCCGCTTTGTCTCAACGTATGGGAATTCAGGCAATGCCGACGCTTATCTTCTTCAGCAAAAATAATACCAAATACGTATCGGTTGGATTTCTGGACTATCCTGCGTTAAAACAGATGGCTATTACGAAATTGTCGCTCAGAAAATAAAAATTCTCTATTCGGGTTCATGGTAATTCGTCCGCAGCAACTTGCTATCGAAGCGTATGATTATCCGTTGCCGGATGAGCGGATTGCGAAGTTCCCGCTGCCGCAACGGGATGCTTCGCAATTGCTTTTGTATCGGGCAGGAGAAATCAGTCGAACAATTTTTCGTTCATTGCCTGATTATTTGCCTGCTCACTCGCTGTTAGTGCGCAATAATACAAGGGTGGTGCAAGCGCGTCTTATTTTTTTCAAAGGGACGGGAGCTCGTATCGAATTATTTTGTTTGGAGCCTTTTTCCCCGTCGGATTATGCCCTGATGTTTCAGCAAACGGGTTCATGCGAGTGGATTGGATTGATAGGCAATGCAAAAAAATGGAAAGAGGGCGTTTTGACGCGATCTTTTGAAATTGAAGGACGCCGTTTTACGCTGAAAGCTTCTCGTGTCTCCTCACAGGGAATGTCACACGTTTTACGATTTGAATGGGATGCCCCCATCACGTTTGCTACTCTTTTAGAAATAGTCGGCGAATTGCCCATTCCTCCTTATCTCAATCGTGATGCGCAACCATCTGATAAAGAAACCTATCAGACAGTTTATGCCAAAATAGAAGGTTCAGTTGCTGCTCCGACGGCAGGGTTGCATTTTACGGATTCCGTACTGGCTGATTTGCGCCAAAAAGGGATGGAATGGGTGGATGTCACATTGCATGTGGGTGCAGGAACGTTTCAACCGGTCAAATCGCAAGCTATGCTCGGTCATGAAATGCACACTGAAAGCATAGCAGTCAGCCGTGCCGTGATCCAGCGTTTGTTAACGCATGACGCTCCGATTATTGCTGTAGGAACCACATCGGTACGCACGCTCGAAAGTCTCTATTTTCTGGGAAAGCAATTGCTTTTAGATGAGGATGCGTTTGATTTCCATGTTCATCAATGGATGCCTTACGAAGATACTCAGTTCAATCCTTCCCCCCAAGTGGCTTTGGAAGCATTGCTCGATTATATGGATCGAAACGAGTTGAATGAGCTTAATGCTGCTACACAAATTTTGATTGCCCCTGGTTATACGTTTCGGTTGGTAGATGGTTTGATTACCAATTTTCACCAACCACGCAGCACGTTATTATTGCTGATTGCAGCTTTTGTGGGAACCGATTGGAGGCAAATTTACGACTATGCGTTGCAAAACGACTTTCGTTTTTTGAGTTACGGCGATAGTTCGTTGCTTTTGCCGAATAGTTAGTGTGCAGTAAAATAAAACAATAGTTGCCGGAAAAATCAAATAGAATATTCATCTATGAACGAAAATGGATCAACTTATAGCTTGAACGGCGAAAGCAATTTGGTGGCGTCATTTGCGGCTGCTCAATCGTCATCGGACGTTTCGTCTTTGTATGACATGATGGAACATTTTGGAGTGACTTCATCCGATTTGCAGGCAGTTATAAAAGCTGCCATGTCAACAGGCGGAGAGTTCGCGGATTTGTTTTTTGAACACACTTTCGACTCATTGCTGAATTTGCGTGATGGTGAAGTGAATACAGTTTCTGCCAATATAGATTTCGGAGTGGGAATCAGGGTTGTTAAAGGTGATCAGACAGGTTATGCTTACACCGAAAACGTAAAGTTGGAAGAGATGCTAAAAGCAGCCCGAACGGCCTCGCGTATTGTGCTGGAATCGAGACAAAACGAAGCGGTCGGATTGACTCCGACACCTCGGGGAACTTCTTATTACCCGCTGCTTGGTTCCTGGGAGGATGCAGGTGTGGAATTGAAACGGCCTTTCTTGCAAAAACTAAATGATCGTATTTTTAGTTTGAGCGACCGTGTTTCACGGGTTTTAGTCTCTCAAACAGATACTTCATCCTATATTTTGTATGCTAATTCGGAAGGTTTACTGACTTTCGATTATCGCCCGATGGCCACGCTAACGGTTACATGTATCATGCAACATGATGGGAAAACCGAGAATGGACGTGCAGCGCGCTCTTTTCGCATGGGAACGGAATTTCTCACGGATGAATTGGTTGAGACGTTAGCTCAGGAAGTGGTAAAACAGACATTATTCCTTTTCGATGCTGTTTCGCCAAAAGGTGGCGAAATGGCTGTCGTGATGGGTGCGGGTGGTTCCGGTATTTTATTACACGAAGCCATTGGTCATGCGTTTGAGGCTGATTTCAATCGTAAAAATATTTCCATCTTTTCTGATAAACTGGGGAAGAAAGTCTGTGATACAACCATTTCAGTCGTTGATGACGGAACGATTTCTTTCAATCGAGGCTCCGTAAATGTGGACGACGAAGGCGTGGAAGGGCAAAAAACTTATCTTGTGAAGGATGGTATGCTGACAAGTTACATTCACGATCGGATAAGCGCTCGATATTACGGTGTGTCGCCTACCGGTAACGGTCGCCGACAATCGTTTCGATTTGCGCCAATCCCCCGTATGCGGGCTACTTACATGGAAAATGGGCAAGCTGCCGAACAAGACTTGATTGCAACTGTAAAGAATGGGGTCTTTGTCGATACTTTTACGAACGGTCAGGTACAAATTGGAGCGGGAGATTTTACTTTCTTTGTCAAGTCAGGATATTTAATCGAAAACGGCAAATTGACACAACCGATCAAAGATATCAACATCATTGGAAATGGGCCTAAAGCCTTGTCCGATATTATGATGGTGGCAAACAATTATGCCATGGATAACGGCACGTGGACTTGTGGGAAAGACGGCCAAAGCTGTCCGGTGACGTGCGGAATGCCTTCTGTCCTGGTGTCGAAGCTGACTGTTGGTGGTGCAAATGAGTGATGAATGAATGATCACGTTGATGACAGGTTCAAATCAAAAAAATATTTCGGATAAGATGATAACGAATGATCAAAAAGAGTTGGCGCATTGGTTGAAGAGCTATGTATTGCGTCAAGGTGCACAAGCCTGTCGTATTGGAATTTTTTCGGGTTCTGACAGCTCTTTCGAGGTGCGTGACGGACGTATTGAACAATTGCAACAAGCTGAAGAAAATCAATTAGTTGGTTATTTATTTGTGGATGGACGATATGGTTCATTTTCAACTAATCGATTGGAAAAAAGTGAATTAGAACGTTTTTTCTCTCATGCCATAGCATCAACCCGATTATTAGCCATTGACGAAGCACGACATTTGCCTAACGCTGGACGGTATTATAAAGGTAACGATGCGTTTTTATCGTTGTACGATCCAACGATTGCTGCGCTTGATCCTGATGCAAAACTGCAAGCAGCGTTTCGTGCGGCGGCTGAGGTTGATAGAAGTGACGAACGCATTATTTCTGTTGCATCAGCTTATGGTGATAATGAAAGTTACTCTTATTTGATTGACAGCAACGGGCTTGAAGCCGAGAGCGCTGCTTCTTCCTGTGGGCTTTCGGTGAGTGTTTCCGTACGTGGTATCGAGGATGCCCGCCCCGAGGCTTATTGGTATGATCAGTCCCTGTCGTGGAAATCTCTGCAAAAGGAAGGAATTGGAACAATGGCCTTGCAGCGTGCTTTGATGAAAATCGGGCAACGTAAAATTCAATCGGCGACTTATCCCATGCTTGTAGACAGAAACGAGGTGCGTACGTTGCTTTCTCCCATGATGGGTGCGTTGAGTGGCGCTGCTTTGCAACAAAATAATTCGTTTTTGATCAATAAACAAGGGCAAAAAGTGTGTTCGGATAAAATGACATTGAACGATTGTCCATTGTTGCCTCGTACCATTGGAGCCCGTTGCTTTGATCGTGAGGGGATTGCTTTAGAGTCACGTTCTGTATTTGAAAAAGGGATTTTGAATAACTATTATATTGATACCTATATTGCTCATAAATTGGGTGTTGAACCGACAACCGGATCGGCATCCGTGTTACAATTTGAGTTAGGAGATGCCAATCGGGAAGGACTTTTGGCGCGTATCGGAACAGGAGTACTGATAACCGGCTTTAATGGAGGTAATTGTAATAGTTCAACGGGTAACTTTTCGTATGGGATTGAAGGCTTTTGGATTGAAAGAGATGAAATTCAATATCCTATTGGAGAAATGAATATTACTGGCAACATGCTTTCTCTTTGGGGTCAGTTGATGGAAGTAGGCAACGATCCTATCTATGCTTCAAGCTGGCAAACACCGAGCTTATTGTTTGATGCAGTTGATTTTAACGGACTATAGTCCTTTTTCTGCCGTTTTATCTCTCTTGTGTAAAGCTATATGATGCTCTTTTTCATGGGTTATGATTCACTTTTCATGAAAAAGATGTAATTTTGTCAGGTGTTTCTGTCATACATTTGGCAGTGTACGTAACCCAAGTGAGCGCTTTTCTTCCAACGTTTTTTGTTCAACGATATGAGTATGCAATTATCAGATTTACAGGCTGTGAAACAGCGGTTTGGCATTATTGGCAATTCTCCGTTGCTTAATCGTGCCATTGATATTGCAGTACAGGTGTCAGCGACCGATTTGTCAGTTTTGATTACCGGCGAGAGCGGCGTTGGCAAAGAAAATTTCCCCCAGATTATTCATCAATTCAGTCACCGGAAACATGGCCCATACATAGCGGTCAATTGCGGCGCTATTCCCGAAGGAACCATCGACTCTGAGCTTTTCGGACATGAAAAAGGTTCGTTCACTGGTGCACTGAGTGATCGAAAAGGCTATTTTGAAGTGGCTGACGGTGGAACTATTTTTCTGGATGAGGTGGGCGAGTTGCCTCATTCAACACAGGTTCGTTTGTTGCGTGTGCTCGAAGCAGGAGAATTTATGAAAGTCGGTTCGTCCAAAGTATTGAAAACAAATGTTCGGGTTGTTGCTGCTACAAATTTGAACATGCAAGAGGCAACGAGGCAAGGAAAATTTCGTGAGGATTTGTATTACCGACTGAATACCGTGCCGATTTCTATTCCGCCTCTCCGTGAGCGAAAAGAGGATATCTTTTTATTATTCCGAAAATTCTCTGTTGATTTTGCCGATAAATACCGAATGCCTCCCATTCGTTTGTCTGAAGGGGCGCAAAAACTTCTCTCCAACTATTATTGGAAAGGTAATATCCGACAACTTAAGAATATCACGGAACAAATTTCGGTGATTGAACAGAATCGTGAGATAACAGAAGACGTGCTTCGTATTTATCTTCCTGACAATGAAATGGAAACGTTGCCTTCTTTGTTGGGGCATTCAACCCATGATCAACGCATGTTCGCCAATGAACGAGAAATTCTCTATCAGGTGTTATTTGATATGCGTAAAGACATGAACGACTTAAAAGCATTGGTGCATGAATTAATGGCCGGAAAGCAAATGAAGGCGCCTTCGACGATGGAAACAGATGAACTGCAGTTGATACGTTCACAATATGTTTCAGCCCCTAAAACCAAAGATGCGTTTGTCTCTGCAGAGTTTTCTCCATTAGAAACGCCGCTATCTGAAGAAAAGCAAGATCACATAGAAGATACGCAAGAGTATGTTGAAGAGTCTCTCTCTTTGCAAACAGTAGAAAAAGAGGTGATAATAAAGGCTTTAGAAAGGAATCAAGGGAAGCGGAAATTGGCTGCTAGTGAACTGGGTATTTCCGAACGGACTTTGTATCGCAAAATTAATGAGTACGGGTTGGAGTAATTATTGTGGGCAAAGTTGTCTCTTCTCACATTCCAATTCGAAATTACTATAATCGTTCTAATTAATACATTTTTCGAGTGAAAACGGTTTCAGTTTACTGTGCTTCCAGTAGTAAAGCGCTTCCAAGTTATTATGAGGCTGCTGCTAAGGTGGGTGAATGTTTTGCAAGGGCGAACATTCATGTAGTTTTTGGCGGTGGTAAAGATGGCCTTATGGGAGCAATGGCTAATCGTTTATTAGAAGAAGGTGGTTACGCAACTGGAATTATGCCTCGTTTTATGTGTGATGAAGGTTGGCACCACGGTCGGCTGACGGAGCTAAAAGTAGTAGAAACGATGCATGAACGCAAAGCATTGATGGCGTCAATGGCCGATGCAGCATTGGCTATGCCTGGTGGTATTGGCACATTCGACGAACTTTTTGAAATTATCACATGGAAGCAATTAGGTTTGTTCAATAAACCTATTATTATTTTGAATACGAATGACTACTTCCGCTATTTTCTTCAATTGATGCAACATGCAGAAGGAGAACAATTTATTCGCAATGAACATCGTCAGATTTGGCAATTGGTAGAGACGCCTGAAGAGGTGTTGCCTGCTATTGAACATGCCGAGGCATGGCCTGATGATGCGCGTCGTTTTGCTGCGGTTTAACCATGAACACATCTATTGCTAACGATTCAATCCCTTTTCTAACCACACAGAAAATTGCTCCAATGGATACCTTATGGGGTAAACATGGACAAAATATTTATTTGCGCACACAGTCGTTGCGGCCTGTAGTTGTGTGTCCTTCTGGGTTTGAAGGAAAGACGATACATTCTGGATTGTTTTCGTACAATGTGTCGAGTGGCATTTTTTTAGTGATTGCGTTTTTGTATGCTTTTTTGCTGCCACGAGCTACAAAAATTTTGAGAGATGGTGTACGTGTTGTGTTTCGTAAGAAAGAAGGCAGGAACTCATTGTTTGAGGACGAGTTGAAAGCAGTTGAGGTTCGTTACCGGATAATGCTGATTTTTTTAGGTGTTCTGGGGTTAAATGTTTTTTTGTTCCCTTTTGTTGAACAATCGATTCCCAACGAAAATACGTTTACTGCTCTTGTTGTGTTAATGTCTATCTTTCTCGGAATCGCTCTGTTTTTAGGGCTAAAATGGTTGTTATTTAAGCTATTGGAATATGTTTTTTTCTTCTCTGACAAACAAGTAAGGCAGTTTCGAAGTGCTTATTTTTCAGTTATTTTTGGATTAGGCCTTTGTTTGCTTCCATTAGTAACCGCGCAGAGTTTTGTTTCCACTGGATTATCAAGAATGTTTGATTCTATTTCGTTGATATTATGTGTGGTATCTGTTTTTTTGATTATATACAAAATCATTCAACTTTTTTGGAATTGGCGTGATTCCATTTTCTATATTTTATTGTACCTTTGCACACTTGAAATTTTGCCTGTTTTAGTGGGATTGCAAGTGATTAAGCAATTGAGTTTTGTCTTACAAGTAAAGTAATTACGTTTTGAAAGTAAAGAAAATTCTGGTTTCACAGCCACCGCCAACGGCCGAAAAATCTCCATATTTTGACATCATTGATAAATTTGGTGTTAAGATCGATTTTCGTCCCTTCATTAAGGTTGATGCAGTTCCGGCCAAGGAGTTTAGACAACAAAAAGTTGCCATTCTGGATCATACTGCAGTTGTATTTACATCAAAAACCGGTATAGATCATTTTTTTCGCATCTGTCAGGAAATGAGGGTCACAATACCTGAGTCTATGAAGTATTTTTGTGTTTCTGAGTCAGTGGCTCTTTATTTGCAAAAATACATTCAATACAGGAAAAGGAAGGTTTTCTACGGCGCTTCGGGAAAACTGACAGATATGTTTATAGTTATCTCAAAACACTTGGATGAGAACTATTTAGTGGTTTTATCGGATGTTCATAACGAAGAAATCTTATTATTGTTGGAAAAATACAAGGTGAAACATCATGTTGGCATCATGTATCGGACTGTAAGTAATGAATTCTCTCAGGATGAAGAGTTTAACTATGATTTGTTGATATTTTTCAGCCCTCAGGGAGTTGCTTCGTTACTGAAGAATTTCCCGAATTTTGAACAAGGGGAAGTTAATATAGGATGTTTTGGAACTACCACAGCTCATGCTGTGCGTGAAGCAGGATTACGTCTGGATTTAGAAGCGCCTCGTCCTGAGGCACCTTCGATGACGGCAGCTTTAGAGCTTTTCTTGAAGGAAAATCATAAAAATCATAAGAAGTAAGTCAGGCTTTTCCGGTCAATAAAAAAAGAGAAATAGGTTGCTATTTCTCTTTTTTTATTCATGAATATGGTTACAATCCTTTGCTTTTCGCTTCGTCCCAAATGTCATTCATCTCTTGCAAACTTAAGGTTTTCAGATCAATGCCTTGTTTAATGGTTTTTTCTTCAAGATAATTGAAGCGTCGGATAAACTTCGCGTTTGTTTTATCCAAAGCATTGTCAGGATTGATGTTATAGAGGCGTGCGGCGTTTATAATACTGAACAGGAAATCGCCGAATTCTTCTTCGCTTTTCACGGCATCTTCTTTGTCAATTTCCACTTTTAATTCGTCGAGTTCTTCGGTTACCTTGTCCCACACATCTTCACGTTCTTCCCAGTCGAACCCCATTCCGCGTGCTTTGTCCTGCAATCTGTAGGCTTTGATCAACGAAGGCATCGATTTTGGAATACCACCTAAAACGGTTTTGTTTCCCTCTTTCTCTTTTAGCTTCAGTTTTTCCCAGCTTTCTTTCACTGCCATTGATGTGTTGGCTTCTGCTTCGCCAAAAACATGTGGATGTCTGTAAATCAGTTTCTCATTCAGACTATCGATGATTTGTTCAAGCGTGAAGTCTCCTGTTTCACTACCAATTTTAGCGTAGAAGACGATATGAAGAAGTAGGTCGCCAATTTCTTTTTTGAGTTCTTGCGGGTTGTTCTTCGAAATAGCATCGGCTAATTCGTAGGTTTCCTCAATGGTAAGCGTGCGCAAACTTTCGAGTGTTTGTTCTCTGTCCCACGGACATTTTTCACGCAATTCGTCCATGATAAAAAGTAACCGTTCGAACGATTGCATTGCAGCTTTTATATTGGTATTCATTTGAATATTAATGATGTATTATTGTAGATAGATGTTCAATTACAATTTTTAGACCTATGCTAATGAGCAAAAGACCGCCAACGATCTCAGCATAATTTTGGAAGTGATGCCCCATTTTTTTTCCAATCAAAACGCCTAATAGAGCAAAGGTCAATGTGGTGAGTGAGATGATCAATGCTGGCAACCAAATGGTTTGATGAAGTGCGGCAAAAGTGAATCCAACTGCAAACGCATCGATGCTGGTAGCCAATCCTAATGTTAAAAGTACTTTATAGGAGGTGAATTTGAGCGATTTTTTTTTCTTGTGGTGATGGTGGTGATTATTGATAATGCCATCGTAGAGCATCTTCCCGCCTACCAAAGAGAGCAAAGCGAATGCAATCCAGTGATCAACCCGCGAAAGAAGATTGGCAATATGTTCGCCAAGAAACCATCCCATGATAGGCATTCCCCCTTGCATAAATGCCAACACGAATGCAAAGCGCAAGATTGACCCGATGTGCAAAGGGTGCTTGCTGCATCCGGCTGCAATGGATACTGAAACAGTGTCCATGCAAAGGCCGATGGCAATGATAAGGATGGTGTAAAAACTCACGTGTTGTTCAGTAGTTGTGCTCTTGTTATATGGTTTCGATGAGATTCAACATCTTGATGGTTGCTTTGATAGCCGCTTCTGTTTGGTCTGGATCTAATGCTCTGGTCTTAAATGTTCTGTCGTTGAATTTCCAAGTGATCGCAGCTTGTACAAAAGCATCGGTGCTTCCTCCAGGAGGGATGGTGACTTCATAGTCGGCAAGGATGGGGTGCGGTTTCTTCAAACTATCGTAAATTTGCCACAGCGCTTTCATAAAAGCGTCATATTGACCATCACCAACTGCTGTACGCTGATATATAGCGCCTTTGATATCTATTTTAATTGTGGCAACTGGCTTAAGGCCTTGTGCAACTGACAAAGAATAGTTGAGAACACGAATTCTTTCTTCCACCTCTTCGCTGTGCAGCAAATCAGAAATGATGTAGGGTAAATCTTCCATCGACACCAACTCTTTTTTATCGCCTAATTCTATGATGTGTTGGGTAAGCAGTTTCATGGAGTCATCGTCCAGTTCGATGCCTAGGCTTTCCAGATTCTTGCGAATACTGGCTTTCCCTGAAGTTTTGCCTAAAGCATAAGATCGTTCTCTTCCAAAGCGTTCCGGAAGCAAGTCGTTATAATAGAGGTTGTTTTTGTTGTCGCCATCGGCATGAATACCGGCACATTGCGTGAAGACATTTTCGCCAATAATTGGTTTGTTGGATGGAATTCGAATGCCGGAATAGCTTTCAACGATTTTACTAACGTGGGATATTCGGTCTTCTCTCGCGTGAAGCTGCATGTGCAAATGGTCGGTAAGCACTGCCATGACACTCGATAACGGAGGATTCCCAGCTCGTTCACCCAGCCCGTTTACTGTGGCGTGAATTCCGTGGACACCAACCATTGCAGCAGCAAACGAGTTGGCGACTGCAAAATCGTAGTCGTTGTGAGCATGAAAATCAAAATGAGCTGTAGGATAACGCTCTATCATATCTTTGCAGAAAATACCTGTTTGATAAGGATTTAGTATCCCTAATGTATCTGGGAGCATGAACCGTTTAATGGGTAATTCGAGCAGGTGATCCATCATGAAATAAACATATTCAGGAGAATGTTGTATTCCGTTTGACCAATCTTCTAAATAGACATTTACTTGAATATTGTTGCTTTCGGCATACCGGATGACTTCAGTAATATCAGCCACGTGTTGTTCAGGTGTTCGGTGCAATTGTTCGGTAACATGTTTCAACGATCCTTTGCAAAGAAGATTTAAGACTTTGGCTCCGGTTTGTTTCATCCAATCAACGGTAATGGTGCCATCTACAAAACCTAACACTTCAATTCGTGGTAGATAACCTCGCCCTTTTCCCCAATTGATGATACGTGTTACTGCCTCTTGTTCTCCTTTTGAAACCCGAGCAGAGGCAATTTCGATGCGATCGACTTGCACCTCTTCAAGTAAGAGGCGAGCGATACTCAACTTTTCATTGACAGCAAACGATACGCCGGAAGTCTGTTCTCCATCGCGTAGCGTGGTGTCCATAATTTCGATGGTCGGCTGTTTATGTGTTATGTTCATATCGAATGAATTTTTTGAATGGATACGGAACGTATTCCCACCAATAAATTGGTGAAGGCGTTTTATGCCAAATTACGTTGTCAATCGATTGTAATTTATGATTGAAAGAAACGCAGCTCGCACCGGATGGTGAGGCTGCGTTTTCGATATAGATGTTTCTTAGTTTCAAGTGGAGTTAAGTATTCATGCCGCCGCACACGTGAATGACTTGTCCTGAAACGTACGATGAAAGATCAGATGCAAGAAAAAGTGTCACTTTGGCAACTTCATCAGGACTTCCTCCTCGTCTCAATGGAATAGCTTCCGCCCATTTTGCGCGTTGTTCGTCGGTAAGGGCGTGGGTCATTTCTGTTTCAATAAATCCTGGAGCAATGGCATTGGCGCGAATATTACGCGAGCCAAATTCTTTGGCAACCGATTTGGCTAATCCGATCATGCCGGCTTTTGAGGCTGAGTAGTTTGCCTGGCCTGCATTGCCTGAGACACCTACAACAGAACTCATATTAATGATGCTGCCGCTTTTTTGCCGAACCATCGTTGGGATGACTGCATGAGTAAAATTAAATGCCGATTTGAGATTGACATTGATCACCATATCCCATTGTTGTTCGGTCATACGCATCAACAACCCGTCGCGTGTAATGCCAGCGTTGTTGACGAGAATGTCAACACGACCAAATTCCTTGACAATTTCATCAACAACGTGATGTGTATCTTCGAAATTGGCGGCGTTTGAAGCAAATGCTTTGGCTTTCACGCCCAATGCCACAAGTTCATTTTCTGTGGCTTTTGCCACGTCATCATATGCTAAGTCAGTAAAAGCAATTGAAGCACCTTCTTGTGCTAAACGTAATGCAATGGCTTTCCCTATCCCGCGGGCGGCTCCTGTGATGAGCGCGACTTTTCCTGCTAAAAGTTTCATTTTCGGTTAAGTTAGTTTTTGATAATTAGATGAGATACAAAGATAGTTATTTTTGTGAGCGCTTGGTTTATTGCTACAATTGAGCTTCTTTGATGCGTTCTGCATTTTCAGCTACAATTAATTTATCGATGATGAGCTGTAAGTCGCCATCCATGATGGTGGGTAAATTATAGAGTGTTAAGTCAATGCGATGGTCTGTAACTCGGCTTTGAGGATAATTATAAGTTCTTATTTTTGCCGAGCGGTCACCTGTGGAAACCATTGTTTTTCGTTTTGATGAAATTTCATCCAGATATTTTTGGTATTCCATGTTGTAGATACGGCTTCGTAGTTCGACCATCGCTTTTGCTTTGTTTTTCAATTGCGATTTCTCGTCTTGACATTGAACAGTAATTCCCGTGGGCATGTGCACTAATCGTATGGCTGAATACGTGGTATTTACGGATTGTCCTCCATGTCCTGAGGCACAAAAAATATCCACGCGAATATCGGATTCTTTAATATCGACATCAAACTCATCCGCTTCGGGTAGCACGGCAACTGTTGCGGCGGAAGTGTGCACCCTGCCTTGTGTTTCGGTAGCAGGAACACGTTGCACGCGGTGAACACCTGATTCATATTTTAGGATACCATAGACGCCTTCACCCGAAACTTCCATAACAATTTCTTTGTACCCACCGGCAGTCCCTTCGCTAAAACTGGTAACTTGCACTTTCCATCCTTTGTTTTCACAAAACTTGGTGTACATGCGCCACAAATCGCCTGCAAAAATGGAGGCTTCGTCGCCACCTGTCCCTGCTCGAATTTCCATAATGGCATTTTTTGAGTCTTGTGGATCATTGGGCACTAACATAAGTTTGATCTCTTCTTCCAACTCGGGAAGCTTTTGTTGAATTTGATCTATCTCATTTTTAGCCATGTCACGCATCTCAGAATCTTCCTCTGAATCAAGCATTTCTTTGGCTTCTTGCAAATGATTTAATAGCTGTTGATAGGCTTTTTGTGCGTTGACGATTTTTTCTAATTCGTGGTACTCTTTGTTGAGTTTCACAAACCGTTTCATGTCAGAAATGACATTTGGGTCAGTGATTAAGGTCGATATCTCAACAAAGCGTTGGGATAATCCTTCCAATCGTGCCAGAATCGTATTATTGTTGTCCATACCGTATCTTTTTCGGAGTGCAAAGGTACGATTTTTTGGTCTGACAACCTACATTAAGCCATTCCCCGTCCTGCGAGCTTAAACCAATTCCAGCCGATGGCAGTAAAAACAATCAAAACGAGAAATGGAACATACCATTTTCGTTCTTTTTTCCCAGCCTGCGTCATACCATAAGCCGCCATAGCCAAAAGGAAAGGAACTGCCGGCAAATGAAATCGTTCAGAAACCGCAAAAGCGCTTTTTGCAATGATAAGCAAGTAGGTGCCAAAGAAGGTGATAATGAAGAGGTGTTCGCGCCATTCGTGCCGCTTTATTAGTAAGAATAATGCTAAAATGACGAAAAAGCTATAGACATTCCGATCGAAATAGCCACCGGAGAACATCATTTGGTTTTGCTGTTCTTCGTTAGCTAAGGTAAACGTTGGGAAAGGCAAAGTGAGTATCATTGGAACAAATAGAGCCATAGTGCCGTATTTCGCATAGGGATTTCCTCCTTGCTCGCTTGCTCGCCATTTCATGCTGGTGCTTTGGTTGGTATTGCTGTATTGATACAATTCATCAATTTCATTAGCCATTCGAGCCGACAAAAAGACGCCGATGGCCGCCATAACCCACACGGCAATAATGATTCGTTTTCCCCATTTTTTTACGCTCTGACCTTTGGAAAATACCAATGCAGTGAGTAAAGCAAAGATGGCGGCAATCCCAAGTGCCGTACGAAATAAGAAAAATAGTAATAGTATGGCAATGGTGAGCACCAACGATTTGACTTGAAGTTTGCTTCCCCTCAACAACTGATCTGCATTGTTTGCAAAAGCTACCACGAGGAAAATCATCATGGTTTCTTTGAGATGAATACCGACATAGAAATAGAAGTTGGGAAGCAACATAAACATGATACCTGCTAATCGTCCTGCTGATTCTCCAAAATTCCGCGTGGTAAGGCGATAGAGCAAAACAGCCGTCAATGCGCTAAATATGGCATGAATCAGTCGTTGTACAATAAGGGAAGGGCCAACTGTCAGGTCAAGAAATGATAACCAAAGAGGAAACCCCATGTCGGAAACATCCATGTGCTGATCTCCAAAGATCGAAAAGAATTGTCCGTTTCTGATTATGTTGGCAAATTGTAACCCGGTAGCAACATATCCATGTGAATCGGCTGCGGCAAACTCGAAAGGTTGTCCGCTCATCCAGATATAAAAGAAATAGGCAAATACAACCCAGATTGCATGAAGGATAAGGGAGGTGGTGAAAAGTCGTTTTTCAAATCGCTTGACACTGTTCCAGCGCCAACGTTTCGAAAGTTGTTGTGTGAAATAGAAAAACCCAACTGCCTCGATGATTGCAAAAACCATCCATTGAAAAGGCAACATGGTGTGGAAAAAGACCAGGTTAGTAGCTACTAAGGCAAGGAAAAAGGCAGCAATGGCTTTTGAGCTGAAATATTTCGGCAAAAAAAGATTTTCTTGTGGGTCGAAGCTGTTTTCCATAAATGGTATTCTTCAGGCACTTATAAGTTCATAACAAATGAATTCATTTCATTTTTTCTTGATGACTTTACTCTTTTTTTGAACGCTCCAGCCGAATTTGCCGATCTCTTCACCCAATTTGTAATAATGCCCATGTGAATATGCTATGAGTTTGGCTTCTTGCATTTTAAATTGTCCTGTTGTTTCATCAATGAAACGTGCATCCGCTTGTATATTAATTATTTCAGCTATAAACATGTCATGTGTGCCTAACGGAATGATTTCTTTCACGCGACATTCCATGCTGAGCGGTGATTCTTGAATGATTGGCGCTTGCAACTGTTTTGATTTACCAGGCGTAAGGTGCATCTCTGCAAACTTTTGATGATCTTTTCCCGATCGTACGCCGCACCAATCGGTAGCGAAAGCCATTTCTTCGTTTGTCAGGTTAATAACAAACTCTCGGTTTTTTGCAATAATTGGGTAAGAATGTCGTTGTGGCCGTACAGAAATGTAACACATAGGAGGATCGGTGCAAATGGTTCCAACCCAACTGACGGTCAAAATATTATATTCTTCATCTGTCGCGCCGCAACTGATTAAGACAGCGGGTAGTGGATAGATCATGGTCCCTGGTTTCCAGTCGATCTTGGTGGATGATTGCATCGTGTCTTTTTGTTGAGTGATTATTTAATCTTGATTTCGTCGGCAATCATCATTCGCTCACAGTAATGGCAGCGTATCGTAAGTGGTTGGTGATTAGTCACGTAAAAACGAGTCACGATGGGTTGGTGATTGGTTACGCAATTAGGGTTTCCGCAACGGACAATATCTTCAAAACTATCCGGTATGCGTAGTTTCTTTTTTTCCTGCACCTCAAAATCGCGAATAATATTGAGTTGGGCATCGGGAGCAAGTAAGGCTATCTTGTTAATGTCTTGATCGGTAAAGAACTTATCGGATACTTTAATAATGCCCTTTGATCCTAATTTACTGCTGGATAAATTATTGCCAATGGTTATTTGATTGGGTAATTCATCTAAATGTAAAATCGAGACTACCTTAAATAATTTGTCCGAAGGAATGTGGTCAATTACTGTCCCATTTCTAAGCGCGGCAACCATTTTTACTTCTTTGGATTCCATTGAATTGTTGTTTTGATGTGAACTGATTGCGGCAATTTATTCTTTAGAAAACGACTACCCCGATATTGAGTATAATCGCGTTTCTGTTAAGGCCAGCCCAACGGTTGGGAGTTGGATTTGGAATTTGATCGTTGGTTGAATAAGTTTTCCAATAAGCAATATGTTTGAGTTCATATCCAATGGAAGCCGTTAAACAAGTTTTGCCAACAAAGAATTTGTAACCTACTCCTAAATTGACCCATTCACCCGGCTCAAAGGTTTTCCACCATGAAAAGCTTTCACCTAATTTTGCAAAGGCAAACGGGGTATTTTTGGCATCTTTCAAATAGCCACGAAGGTCAATGAACATAGGCAATGAATTAGCGGCCGGTCCCATGTATCGTTCGTAGGCAATGCCTACGCCAGCTGCGTATTGTGGGGTAAAATGATAACCGGCGCTTAATGAAAGAGTGTAAGAAGTGGGAGAATACGCGTCGTAAACTGCTTTTGTAATTTTGTTGTAACTAAAAGGCGGCAGCGGATAATTTGTGGCCAAAAAACCGTAGCCGAAGTTTATTTCAGGAATAAAGTACAAATCACTATTTTTTTTGGGATCACGATTTTGATCAAATTGGGATTGTGCTTTTAATGTTGAAATTGCAGCGATAGAAACGAGAAATAAAATCAGTTTGATTTTCATACGAAATGTTTTATTTGTTTAAGAATATATGAAACTTACAAATAATCATGGTCTTGCATTCACCTTGATTTAATGCTCGTTTCATGTGATAACAATTTAAGATATTGTTTGGGGTTAATTCTTTGTTTGGATAAACATTATGAAATAAATCCAAGCACATAAGCAATAACAGCTTGTCGCACAAAGACACCGTTGAGCGCTTGTTGAAAATAATAGGCTTTTTCGTTGGTATCCACGTCTTCATCGATTTCGGTGACGCGAGGCAATGGGTGTAGCACTCGTAGATTGGAACGTGTGTTTTCGAGCATTTTGTTTTTTAGCGAATAGACATTCTTTACTTTCTCGTATTCCATGAGATCGGTAAATCGTTCGCGTTGAACGCGGGTCATGTAGAGAATGTCGGCTATGTTGATGTTTTCATTCAGCTCATTGTATTCCGTGTAGGCTATGCCGCGGTCGTCACAAAATTGCTTGTATTCGCTGGGCATTTTCAATTCGTCAGGAGAAATAAAATGAAAGTTTGGCTCAAAATGTCCCATCGCCATGAGCAACGAGTGTACCGTACGGCCATATTTTAAGTCGCCGACCATGAAAATATTGAGATGATCCAGATGACCTTGCGTTTTCTGAATGGAATAAAGATCGAGCAGTGTTTGTGTAGGATGTTGATTGGCGCCGTCACCGGCGTTGATAACCGGAACACTTGCAACTTCCGATGCGTAGCGTGCCGCGCCTTCCAAAGGATGACGCATCACAATGAGATCGGCATAATTGCTGACCATTTTGATAGTGTCTTTCAACGTTTCTCCTTTTGATGAGCTGGATGTGGATGCGTCAGAAAATCCAATAATTCGTCCTCCTAAACGATTTACTGCCGTTTCGAAACTTAGTCGTGTACGGGTTGAGGGTTCAAAAAAAAGCGTAGCCACCACTTTCCCTTCCAAAAGAGGTTGATTTGGGTTTTGTTCAAACTTTTCAGCATGTTGCAGGAGTCGCAATATTTCGTCTTTCGAATAGTCGGTAATGGACACTAAACTTTTTTGCATAGCAGAAGTTTAAATCAATGTGCTTGGTTATCAATTTGATATATCACCTTTCGGTTGGTTGAAAGAACGTGTGTTGCAGTGCGGATTTGAAGGTTTGTTTTTTCACCGTCGTTTACAAGGCAAAATTACTGTTTTTTGTTTAGATCATTCTTTGTCGATGGTGGAATGTCAACTTTTTTTGTTTTTTTTGCAACGAATTTCTTGATGTCTGCTTGGTTCACAACGTGGACAGCAATGAGATTCTTTTTGCAGTGTCTTCGTCTTTCTTTTCGTTAGAAATTAGTTTGTTGGATTATTTTTATATGTGACAATAAATTAGGGCTTTATCTTTATTTCTTTTTCTTATGAATCCTATTTTTCTGGTTGGTTATATGGGCAGCGGGAAGTCCACCATTGGTCGCCTTCTGGCTGAGAATCTTCATTTCCAATTTATTGATTTGGATGCGTGGATCGAGAATCGATATCATAAAACCATTCGTGAACTCTTTGCTGAGTTTGGAGAAGCTAAGTTTCGCGAGATTGAGCATAAAGGGTTGAAAGAATTGGCTGATTTCCAGGATGTAGTTGTGGCAACAGGAGGTGGCGCTGCTTGTTATCACCAAAATATGGAGTGGATGAATGCGCATGGAATCACCATTTATCTGGTTGCTTCGGTGGAAACATTAGTTGGAAGGCTTGCTGCTGCGAAAGCGAAGCGCCCTTTGGTGAGTGACAAGTCAGATGTTGATTTAGAGGTTTTTATCACAGAAAGCCTCCATCGACGTGAGCCATTTTATCGACAAGCCCACCTGGTGGTGGATTCCACGTCGGATTCCGCGGAAGTTTTGACTGCAAGAATTGTAGATGAAATCAATCGGTTTCCAAAGATTGAGGATTGATACCACGAAACTATTCTAAAGGGATTCAGTGAGGAAAAAATCAAACGCTTCGAAAATCTCTTTTTCAGTGGCGTGTTGATTAATAAGCACTTCGCCGACATTTTTCAGCAAGGTGAAATTGATTCCGGAGGCATCGTTTTTTTTGTCGTGTGTCATCAATTCAAGTAATGTTGGATAATCCGATGTTTCAAAACGGAATGTGCCATAAAGTTGCTTGATTTGTTGAGCGGCTTGCGCAAGCATCGTTTCGGGGAAATTGACTTTCTTGTGCGATAAGTAAAGTTCGCAGAGCAATCCAAAAGCCACAGCGAATCCGTGAAGCAGCGGGCGCTGAGTCGTGTAGGAAAAGCTTTCGAAAGCATGGCCAAACGTGTGACCCAGGTTAAGTGATTTGCGTATGTTTTGTTCGGTAGGGTCTTGTTCAACGATATTTTCTTTGATCATAATGGAATGTTCCACCAGTCTGCCCAGCCGAGCATAATCGATATTATCCCATGAAAAGGTTAGAATCTCTTCCCACGCTTCAGTAGAAGACAACAAGGCATGTTTCATCATTTCCGCCCAACCTGACATGAGATTGTCTCGGTCTAATGTGCGAAAAAACAGGGGAAAAAGAATAACGGATTCAGCAGCACGAATTACGCCGATTTCATTTTTTAATCCATTGAAGTTGATGCCTGTTTTTCCGCCAACTGCAGCATCGACAGCCCCTAAAAGTGTTGTAGGTACATTTATGAAGCGAATGCCTCGCTTAAAAGTCGATGCGGCAAAGCCTCCTAAATCAGTAACCATTCCACCGCCAACATTGATAAGCAGCGAATGCCGTGTAGCTTTTTGGGTAGAAAGAAATTGCCACACGAGGGCTATTGTTTCCAACGATTTATGATCATCTCCTGCCGGAATTTCTATCACGGGATATTCATCAAGTTGAGAAAGACACAATTGACGTGTATTGCTGTCGGCCAGAACAAAAACATAATCGGGAGAAAACAAAGCAATCTGTTGTTTTAATTCCTGGCTAAGATTATGAGTGATGATAACGGAATTGTTCATGCGGATATTGTTGATCATTAAAGCACAGAATTCTGAAAATGAAATATCTGTATAGTCTATTTGACATGATGAATTGATGTGCAAATATAGAGAAAAGATTCAATCGAAAAAGAGAGTGATTTGCGAACAAGGAGTTGTCTGAATCGAAAGATGCCAACTGCCAGTTTATTTTTGAATGAGCATTTTGCTCTTCAGTTCAATGGCTAAAACGAGTAACGCCCAGATTAGCATTTGCCAGGTCACCCAACTCCAGCCTCCATGTTTCCAACAAAACAACCCCACGAAAGTTCCTAATGCGCCACCAATAAAATAAGATGTCATGTAAATCGTGTTGATCCGGCTGTGTGATGCCTCGTCCAGGGTGTAAATCATGGCAACATTCGTGACTTGTGTAGCCTGAACGCCAATATCGAGTATTAGTACGGCTACAATTAAGACGAAAACAGAAGTGGAAAAGATCTTCATTAGCAGTACGCTGAAAATGACTAAGGAAACCGCCAACAGCAATGATCTTTTTGAATGGCCTTTGTCAGCAAGTTTTCCAAAAACAGGAGCCATGAGCGCTCCGGCAATTGCTACAATGCCAAAGAGTCCGATCGTATCGGGATGAAATTGAAAGGGCGGAGCGCTCAAATGAAACGTGAGAATGGTCCAGAAAGAACAAAAGACACCAAAGAGCAATCCTCCTGTCGATGAAGCTTCCCTGAGTAATGGGAATCGTTTTATTTGAAGCAAAGCTGATTGCAACAACTTAAAATAATGTCCTTTAAATACATTGCTGACAGTTGGTAAATATATTTTCAGCAATAATGTGATGATAAGAGTCATCATGGCTGAAAATCCATAAACATAACGCCAACTCAACCATTCGGCAATAAAACCGCTCAACACTCTTGCTGCTAAAATTCCGATCAAAATGCCCGAAAAAATAGTGCCTACTGTTTTCCCTCTGTTCTCTGAATCCAAACTGGCGGCCATTGGCAGAATGACCTGCACCGACACGGAAAGAATCCCTATTAAAAGGCTTAATGCCCAAACAATGAATAGGCTATCAGCTACTGTCATTAGAGAAAGAGCAACAGTAAGTAAAGTTAATAGTGTAAGAATCAGATTTTTCTTGTTGATTTTATCGCCAAGTGGAATAATGAAAAAGAGTCCCAACCCATAGCCGATTTGAGAAAGCATGGAAATGGTTCCGGCTTGATTTTCGGTCACATGAAACGACGAAGCAATTTCTTTAAGAATCGGCTGGTTGTAATAGATGTTGGCCACTGAAACTCCCGCTGCAACGGCCATCAGAGCAACCTGAAATTTTGATAAGGATCTTTTCTCCGGCATTAAATCAGAAAGTTTTTTAATTCATTGAAAATCAAAATTCTTTATCCCAGTGGTTTAAGTTTTATCCACTAATCTGTAGTTTGACGAATTATAGCGATCGCCGGTGTTTGGATAGGTTGCCAGTAAAATTTCGATTTCCGCTAAATCCTCAGGATTTAATACAACGTCAAGTGCACCTACATTTTCAAGTAAGTACTTTCTTCTTTTTGTGCCCGGTATCGGTATTATGTTTGTTCCCTGAGCCAACACCCACGCTAAAGCCAACTGCGCCGGAGTGCATCCTTTTCTTTGAGCAATACGGGACAATCCTGCTGTAAGCTGTGTGTTATTTTCGGCATGTTCCTGTTGATAGCGTGGCAATGTTTTGCGAAAATCAGTGTCTTTCAGTTCGTTTATATTTAATGTATTCGTCATCAGTCCACGCGCTAACGGGCTGAAGGGAACGAACGTTATACCTAATTCTTTGCAAGTCGGGAGTATTTCTTTCTCCACATTTCGAGTCAATAAAGAATATTCGCTTTGTAAGGCGCTGATTGGATGCACAGAACAGGCCTTTCGCAGCGAAGTGGCAGAGGCTTCGGATAATCCCAAGAAGCGCACTTTCCCTTCCTGAACCAAATCAGCCATAGCGCCAACCATATCTTCAACGGGTACGTTTGGATCAATGCGATGGGCGTAGTATAAATCGATTACGTCAGTTTTCAGCCGTCTCAAACTTTGTTCAATAGCTGTTCTCATGTATTTTGGAGAGCCATCAAAGTCATTACCGGATTTTCCGTCAGGGTTGGCACGAAAGCCAAACTTGGTTGCAATAAATATGCGATTGCGATTTGGTTTGAGTACTTTTGAAATTAACTCTTCATTTTTGCCGTTTCCATAAACGTCTGCTGTATCCCAGAACGTGATTCCAATTTCGATAGCCTTCTCCAAGGTGGCAATCGATTCTTCATCATTGGGTTCGCCATAGGCATGGCTCATTCCCATACACCCCAGTCCGATAGCCGGAAGCTGAATTGCTGTTTTACCAAAATTTCTGTATTCCATAATAAGTTACTTTTAGAGTTCAACTATATGTCGTGACATCTTGATTTAATAATAAAAGCCTGTAAATCTTCCGATCCACAGGCTTTATTATGTCGGGGTGAGAAGACTCGAACTTCCGACCTCCACGTCCCGAACGTGGCGCGCTAGCCAACTGTGCTACACCCCGATTGTTTGTGTTATAAAGATAAAACGATTTTTTTAATCACTTTATGGCTGTCTGGCTACAGCTATTTTTCATAATTATTGGGCAGGAGGAGTCGGTTTTTGTGGCTGTTGTTGTTGAGGCCTTGACGTTTCGTTAAAATTCGGAATAGCTGTTTTAGAAGCTTCTTGTTGTTGTGCCGCCGCTGCCCCTTCAGGAATTGGAGATGTTGTTTGTGATGATTGTTTTTCTACTGTTCCGGTCGAAATGATGGCAAATAAAACTATGACACCGGCAAGTGTCCATGTCGATTTTTCCAAGAAATCGGTCGTTTTGCGAACGCCCATAATTTGGTTGGATGATGAAAATCCGGAGACTAAACCGCCTCCTTTGGAGTTTTGGACTAACACTACCAGCACTAAAAGGATTGAAGCCAAGACAATCAGAATGATTGCTAACGTGTACATAGGTCTATGATTTATGAATAATTGCTATAATCTTTTCAAGGAAACGAATTTGGTCTGCAAAGTAAACACTTTTTTCCGGAATATTCAAACGTATGGCATGTAATATTTTCAGTGCTTCTTCGTAGCGTTTTTGTTTGATCAAGGTAATCGCCGTCTCTTCGGTGTAAAGGGTCGTTTCGATTGTCTGTGTCATCAGGTTGGCCTTTTCAAGTGAGCTGGAATTTGAACCGATTTCATCTTGTCTTGTTTCTGATTTGGCTTTTTGTCTTGTTTCGCGCAATTTTTGAGCTAAACTTTTCAACGATTCTTCGGGATGGTTACTTGAATCAAGCGATTGTAATGTGAAATAGTCGCTTCCAAAGGCATTGTAAAGTGGAGGTTGGGGCGATTGCTGATGTTCTGTCTGAATAATTTTTTTTTCGGGGAACAACAAGTAATAAAGGTTGCGTCGATTGGCACAATAGGTTGCTGTGCGGCGCGTTTCGCGTTCAAAACGGACATCATGAGTGTTTTGAAGACTTTTGAGCCAAAGCATTCGGATGATACTAAAATAGGGATAAACATCACACATTTCGCGTAATTCGGCGACCTGCTTTTCTCGCAACGTCTCCGGATGCTTCATCCATGTAGTGAGTTCTTCTTTGGTCATGGCCGGTCACATTACCATTTTGCAACGGTTTGGTTATAAATATCTTCGGTTAATTCTTTAATCATTACCTGCAAAAGTTGATCTTGAACCTGGTTCAACATAAGGTTGCTTGCAAATGTTTGTGAAGCTGAGAAGGATGTGTCGAAACTCGCTTTATCATCTTTCGTGTTGGTAAAATGAACCTTGACAGTTAGCGTGAGGCGAGTTTCTCCGGCTAATCCACTGGTTTGAATAGCTAGCGGTGTTAAATCATAGCCGGTTATTTCACCTTCTATTTGCAAATCACCATTTCGACTAACCGGTCGTAATTTGGTGCGTTGAGCAAAAATATTTTGAAGTGCATCGTTGAAATTTGAAGCTAAAGGTGGATATACCAACGGTGCATTGTTTGGGAAATTAGCAATGGTAATGGTTTTTATTTTTGAGTAATCGATAGATGAGCCGTTGAACTTGTACGATATCGAACAGGAAACAAACGTTAAGGCAATGAGCAGGCTTAGCAAGATGACCGGCAGCTCATGGTTGGCATTTGTAAAGAATTTTGTCATGTTCCTTGTCATTTCACTGCTTTGATTTTATAAGCACATTTGGTGGTGCCTTTCAGAATACTGTTGAGTTTTCCCTGAATGAGTTGACGGCGAATGGGCGAAATGTGATCGATAAAGAGATGTCCTTCAATGTGATCATATTCATGCTGGATTACGCGAGCGATATAGCCATTGTGCGTTTCGGTATGCTCTACGAAATCCGGATCCATATAGCGTATCACGATGTGATTGAAGCGAGGTACCATTTCGTGAATACCCGGTACGCTGAGGCATCCTTCTTCATCAGCTACGGTATCACCGCTTTTTTCAAGGATTTCAGGATTGATGAGGATTCGTTTGAAATCCTTCAGATCGGGTTTTACATCGATAAGTAATGATAGATCAATTATAATGAGGCGAATCCCAAGCCCTACCTGAGGCGCTGCCAACCCGATGCCGTCGGCGTGAGCTAATGTATCAATCATATTGTCAATTACTTCTTTAAGGTTGGGGTAGGTGGTATCAATGGGAGTTGCTACTTTGCGTAAAACAGGTTGTCCGTAAGTATAAATAGGATAAATCATGTCACTGAATTGAGTTTATGTTCAACTTTTGATGTTTTGAAATCGTTTTTATTTATCGTTTGCTTTCGAGATACGATTGAAGCAATATGGTGGCGCTTATTTGATCGACTAGGGCTTTGTTTTGGCGCTCTTTTTTCTTTAATCCGCCGTCAATCATAGCTTGATGTGCCAGCATTGAAGTGAAGCGTTCGTCGTACATTACCATGGGTTTATCAGGAAAGCGTTTCTTAAACCCGTTGACAAATGGGGTGATAAATCGCATGGAATCTGAAGGTTGGTTGTTCATTTGTTTCGGCAGTCCTATGACAACGGTATCGACAGGTTCGACAGCGAAATAATTAGTCAAAAAGTCGAATATTTGCGCCACCGCTACAGTAGTCAATCCATTGGCCGTGATTTGCAAAATGTCCGTCACGGCAATGCCTACGCGCTTTTGCCCATAGTCGATAGCTAAAACCCTGCCCATAACTTCTTGATTAAAATTAGGGTACAAAGATACGATAATCGATGCAGAAAACCATCGGTTAAGGATTTCTCCTTCCTCGAAAAGTCGTGACGTAAAACGCTGCGTTGGCAATAAATGGATGTGATTCCTCGATTTAACGCTTTCCTTCTTTTACATTTCCCATTGTCGCAGGTGTTAGACGGAAGCAGCCAGTTCTTTCAACAATTTCAACAAAAGAGGTATGCTTGTGATATTATATTTAGCTAATGAAGGACTTGAGCCGATACGGATGGCGTAGGCGTTTTCGGGCAGAATCTTGAATAACAATTCATCAGTACGGTCGTCGCCTGCTGCAAGTATAAAATCGGAATGATTAGATTTTAATAAATATTTCGCAACCTCACCTTTGTCGTATTTGCCTCCTTTTATTTCCAGGACTTTATGCCCTTCGAGTATCTCAAAGTCTGTTTTGTGGCGAATTAATTCAGCCAATTTGTCGCGTAATTCATGAAGCCGAACCTTGGCATTTTCAGAATTTGCATTTCGGTAATGCCACGCTAAACTGCCTGTTTTCTCTTCAATAAACGTGCCATTGCAGCGATCGACAAATTCGGTAAGGATAGGTCTGATGGTCTCTTTCCATGTCGTGTCAGTTTTGATTGTTGATTCCCATTCTTTTCCGGCTGCTTTAATAAAATAACCATGTTCGGCTACCAGTGTGACGTTAGTATTGACAAATTGTTGATCCAAGAACTCTTTATCTCTTCCACTAATGATGATTATTTGATTTTTTGGATCTATAGATAACTGACGAACCACTTTCAGGGTGTTCTGGTGGATAGTGGCTAATTCTGGCAATTTGGCAAAAGGCACTAATGTGCCGTCGTAATCAAGAAAAAGGGTTCTATGTTTTGCTGTTTTGTAATCAGAGACGATTTTTTTAGTAATAACTTCTTCGATGAAAGTTGTTTTCATGGCAAGTTGTTGTTTCTTGATATCGAAGGTTTGATTGAAAAAGTCGAATGCCCATGTAAACACATTATATTGCATAATCCGATGTTTCATTTTTTCGAGACGTTCGTGTTTTTCTGTCGGATTCATGGTGAGAGCTGTAGCAATAGCTTCTGCCATTTCATTATGATCGAATGGATTAATAAGAATCGCTTCGCTTAATTCGTCGGCAGCGCCGGCCATTTCACTTAATATTAGAACGCCTTCGTTTGCTACTTGACAAGCCACATATTCTTTGGCAACGAGGTTCATGCCGTCTCGCAACGGAGTGATCAGTCCGACATCACTCAAATCGTAAAGAGCCACGAGTTCGTTGAATGAAAGTGATTTGTATTGATAAACAATGGGACGCCATGACAGCGAGCTATATTTCCCGTTGATGCGTCCCACCATGGATTCAATTTCCTTTTTCATCTCTTTATATTTCTTGATGTGATCGCGAGATGGAACTACCACAAAGTTGAACATCACTTTGCCATGCCATTGGGGATATTTTTCAAGAAAGACTTCGTAACCTGCAAGTCTTGACAAAAGTCCTTTGGAGTAGTCGAGACGATCGACGGAGAAAATAAGTTTTTGACCTGATAATATTTCTTTTACTTTTAGCTTTACCGTAACGGTTTTTTTGATGAGGCAAGCGCTATTGAATTTTTCGTAATCAATTCCAATAGGAAATGCTTCTGCTTTTACCAATTTGTGATGCGTGTAAATAATATTTTGGCGACATTCAAAGCTGGTTGTCCTTTTGACGCATTTGATGAAATGTTGGGCATAATCGTTTGTATGAAAGCCAAGTATATCAGCTCCTAACATGCCATTGATTATTGCCTTGCGCCATTCACGTGGTAATAATCTAAACAGTTCAAACGATGGGAAAGGAATATGAAGAAAAAATCCAATCGTTACATCTGGCGCTTTTTGACGAAGCATTTCGGGCAGCAAGAGCAATTGGTAGTCGTGAATCCAAATAAAATCTCCGGGTTTGATAATCTTGATCAATTCGTCGCAAAATCGTGCGTTAGCTTCCTGATAGGCCTTGTAATACTCTTCATCAAAAACACAATAGGTTGGAAAATAGTGAAATAATGGCCAGAGAAGATCGTTGCAAAAACCGCCATAAAACAGCTCATTGATTCGCTGAGGTATTTCAACGGGAACAATGTCAAAATGCTCATTTTCAATTTTGTTGGCAGAAGGAACTTCAGGTAAATTATCTCCAATTCCAGCCCATACAATCTTACTGTTAATAAACTCGTTTTTAGTTTGTTGTAGATTCTCTGATAGTGCTAATATGGCAGAAACAAGGCCACCGGAATTTTGCACAGCTCTATACCCCTTTTTTGTTTTTGTAAACTTAAAAGGAAGCCGATATGCGGCAATGACCAATCGTTCAAAGTGTGGGATCTTTTCCATGTCTCTATATTATGAAGTGTAAATGTTTATCTTATTTTGTGGCGATAAAGAGAACTCAAGTAAATTAATGCCAGGAACCAGCGTGTCGATATTTACAAGTCGAAACGATGCGATGAATAGCTTGCATTGGTTGGCGTTGAAGTAAAAACGCCGGAACTTAAGGCTTGATGAACGTTGAGATAATCCGTTCTTTCGAGAAAAGTGTTGCCGTGTTGATTAAAGCTAAGTGAGAATAGGCTTGCGGAAAATTACCGAGAAGTCTTTTGGTCGTAAAATCAATATCTTCACTAAAAAGTCCTACATGATTACCAAAAGTCAGTAATTTGTCGAAAATTTCTTGAGCTTCCTCTTTTCTGCCAATGTGGTAAAGCGCTTGAACTAACCAGAAAGTGCCAATGGTAAATGATGATGTTGGTTGTCCAAAATCGTCGTGATTGACATAGCGATACATTAAATCTTGATGATAGAGCGCTTGTTTGCAAGCTAAAACGGTTTTCTGATATTTTGGATCATCGGCTTCGATAAATCCATATTCTACCATAAGTAATAACGAAGCGTCGAGGTCAGAGTTGCAATAGGTTTGCGTGAAGGTTTGCAAATCTTCTTTCCATCCGTTTGTCAGTACGTCTTCTTTAATTTCAGCGGCAATGCTACTCCATTTTTTTTCGTAGTAAGGTTTATGAAGTAATGTGGCTATTTGAGTTGCTCTGTCCATTGCCACCCAACACATGACTTTTGAAAATACGAAGTGTTTTTCCTCATTTCGTATTTCCCAGATTCCCTGATCAGGCTTTGCCCATTGAGATGAAACGGTTCGGACAAGGTTACGTACAATTTCCCACATTTCTTCAATTTCGTCCAATGTACCCGGAAAAAATTTGTAATATTGAAGAATCACATTCAATACATAACCAAAAACATCATTCTGTTTCTGGCTAAAAGCGTTGTTGCCGATTCTTACCGGTTTTGAGTTTTTATATCCAGCTAAATGAGAGAGACTGATTTCCATCAAATCTCTTTCACCCCGTATGCCATACATAATTTGAAAGGTATCGTGCTTCGAGCGTAGGATTCCTTTGATATATCCCAAAAAGCGACGTGCAGCTTGATTGTGTCCCATTTTCAACAAAGTGTCAATGGCCATTGAAGCGTCGCGTAACCAACAAAACCGGTAATCCCAATTGCGAACTTCCCCGATAGTTTCGGGAATGCTGGTGGTTAATGCAGCCAACACAGCTCCTGTTGATTGAAACGACAGTATTTTTAAAACTAACAGACTGCGGATGATTTCTTCAGTGTAATTCTCAAATTTCTTAGTGCGATTAGCTAAGTTGAGCCAATAGACTTTCGTGCGTTGAAACTCTAAATAGACTCTGTCTAAGTCGATGGAAATCAATTTCTGGTTGTAAGAAAGCAATAGGAAATGATGTTTGGTTAACGTAATTTCGCTTCCATCAATAATTGCATCCAGGTCTAAATCAGAATATAGATAAACACAATCGGTCGGGTTTACTTGTGAATAGCTTCGAATGTAATTGTCTTCCTTAAAATGCACCACATCGTCGCTGCCATAGTTTAGTTTTGGGCGGAAGTTGATTTTAAAAGAAGGTGAACCGGATGAAAGCCGGATATATCGGTAAATTTCCGGTGGCGTAAAGTAGTCTTGATCTGTTTTATAGCGTGGCATAAAATCGATAACATCAAAACTCCCTTTCTCTGATTTAAATTTTGTGACTAAGACATTGGTATGATACAAATAGCGTTGTGAAGTGGTGTATGAATCGTCCACTTCAATGCTGAAGTGACCTCCTCTTTCGTCGTCGAGTATTTTGGCAAAGACCGATGGCGAATCAAAATCGGGCAAGCAGCACCAATCGATGCTGCCTGTTTTTGACACAAGCGCCGCACTGCGACAGTTGCCTATTACCGCATAATCTAAATTATCCATCATAGCCTATCTGTATTGATAAAAATGGGTTGTAACAACTCAATTTGTTTATGAGCGAAAGTAATGGCTAATGTACGAATAATGAATCGCTAATCTGTTTTTGATTAACGTATAAAAGGCAAATTTAAGTTTGCGAAGATGCCACACATGGTCTTTCTTCTTTTTTGTTCAATTACCTATTGTCCAGTTTCTTTTCTCCAGAAATTCCAATGTACAATGTATGTTTTCCACTAATTGTTGTGTCAGTTCAATTACTTCAGGTACAAGTTCACGAAGAGCTTCCGGAATATATTCATGCGCAATTTGATTTCGCATGTCACGAATCCCGATCATTTGATCCGCTGAACGGAGAATTCCTGTTTTTTCGCAAAGATTCATTCTGTCGATGAATGGAGCAAATGGTTCATGCAGTAGTATCCATATGGTACGCAGTATCTTTTGCGTAAATAAGTCAGAAGTTCTGTTGAATTTTGATGTCAGAGAATCGAATGATTCTTGTTCTTCAAAAGAGTATTCTGATTTTATTCCGATGAATTTGCATTTTTCAACAGAATGCAATAGCGTTTCCACTGACGCATCTAAAAGTTGCCATTCTGTTTGTAACAGTTTTAGCAATAGTTCTTCATGTTGAGTCATCATAATTTAATGGCGTTAGATTGAATCAGTTGTTTGAAAACAGAAGTATCGTCATAAGTAAAATTCACGATATCTACTTTTTGCCATCCGTATTTTTTATAAAATTCAATACGTATTGTTCTGAAAATCTTTTTGTCAACAAGATTGCGTGTTAAAATCATCATGTCAATATCTCCTCCCGAAGCATCATTGACGGTGCGGGAGCCAAACAAGTAAAGGGTTGCTTCGGGAACTTTTTCACTGACAGCTTGTTTGAAGAATTGTATGATATGATGGTCTAATCTCATGTTGGGTAGTTTTGAGAAACAAAATGAACATCGTGATTATGGATGATTAGTTGTAATAAAGGCATCTTTATGTGCCCGTAAATGTTTCACGACCAATATTTCAAACGACAAATTTAGTCATAAAAGAGAGATAAAACAACTGTTTACAGGAACAGCAAGACGGAAAGGAAGCATCGTAAGGGGTGAGGAATATGAAAATAAAGGATGAGCGATAAGCATCCGTAACTTTTCAATATCCCAAATCCTCATCGATTAGGATGATTTTAACGCGATGCTTGGGAAATGACTTTTCGGTGATAGTCCACGTGTTGCAAATCCGTTGCGGGCTACGGCAATCCTGGCAGATGCCTGTCTTCTGGCAAGGTAGTATGAAGTTTGGGTGTCGTTTGCTATTCATCGGTGCAGCAATGGTTTTGATACGTTGAAAGGCTTCGTCACGATCTTTTACGATCTTGTTTCTGCCGATAAACAATACCACGTATTCAGGTCCGAAAGTGAGCGCTGCCACACGGTTGCCGATCATGTCGAGATTGACCAATTGGCCTTGTTCAGTGATGGCATTTGTTCCGGTAAGAAAAAGGTCGACCGTCAATGCTTTTTTTCGTTTGATAATTCTTTCCTCCCAGCTGTCATCGGGATTGAAGGTGTCGATAAATTCAATGGAGTGTGTGCTTCTCAGCAAATCAAGCGCTCCGGTCTTTTGCATTGTAATGGAATCGGCATAAGAAGCGCTGGCAATTGGTAGCTTCTTCATAATGTCGTTCTCAAAAATAGCACGTGCCGACTGAAGATTTTCAGCATAGAATACGTCAAAATTATTCCGTTCTAATTGACGGATGACTTTTTGTAGTGTTGCATCCATATCGATATGCAGTTCTAAATCAAATCATGTAGTCGGATAACGAATTAGTCTATCTCGATATCGTATTTATCCAATAATCCGATTACGCCTGTTTGTGAGAATTTCGCTTTTTTGATGCGATTCTTTTCCGGGTCTATGGAGTAATTGTATGACGACCGAAAATCGACTTTTTCTAAATTCGTGTGATCAAACAACGTTCTTTGCAAATCGCACGTTTCAAAGATAGAACCCGATAAGTCCGTTTCGGTAAAATCGGACTCCTGAAGATTGCATGTTTGAAACTGTGTCTGTTTGAGCTTTAACTTGTGAAAAGAAGAGAACTTCAACATGCAATTTTCAAAATGGGCTGAGAACAAGAATTCATTGCACTCATCAAAACGGACACCCAGCAGTTTGCAATTTAGAAATTTAACGCCCCTCAATGCTGTGCTCTTCATGTTGACTAAACTGAAGTCACAACTATCAAAAATACATTCGTTGAAAACAATATGCGACAAATCGGCCTTGTGAAAAATGCAACGAGTGAAAGTGCAATGCTCATATTCTCCTTTGGGCAGGTTATTCTCCGTGTAATCGATTTTCTCAAAAGTCTTATTGTCAATCAGTTTTGTATTCATTATAAATAAAAAAAGGGAATATGCTTCAGTTGGATTGTGTAAGTTTGTTGTAATTAAAAAGAAACGCGACCAAGAATATTCCTTGATCGCGTGCAGTAATTTTAGTGGAGTATAGCGGACTCGAACCGCTCACCTCGACACTGCCAGTGTCGCGCTCTAGCCAGATGAGCTAATACCCCTTCTTGACAATTTTTGTGGCACAAAGATAATACGATTATCCGAAATAAAAGTGTACTTTTGACGAAAAAAGTAAGCAATGTATCTTTTTAATACGACGTTTTATATTGATGATGCTGTGATGAACGACTGGATAGAGTGGCTTCGGGCAACCTATCTCCCCATGATGCAGGCTGCCGGAACGTTTTCCAACCCGCTTGTTTATCAGGTGCATTCATTGAACGATGAGGAAGACTCAAGTTCCATTGCCGTGCAGTTTTCGGTGGAGACGATGGATGATATTCGTCAGTGGGAAGAAACGGTAAATCCTCGTGTTGAACAGTCGGTGTTAGGAGTGTTTGGTACAAAAGTGCTTCATTTTTGGACAGTATTAGAGCCTTTGTTATGAAAGTGCCATCTACGCCACGCATTATTCTTGGCATTGATCCCGGAACTACGGTAATGGGGTATGGCCTCTTACAGATCACGAACCAAACGCCTGAAATGTTGAGCATGGGTGTCATTGACTTGAAAAAAATCAAAGATCATTATGCCAAACTGCAACGCATCTTTGAACGCACTTTGTCGCTTATCGATGAGTTTCATCCGGGTGAAGTAGCCATTGAAGCACCTTTCTATGGTAAAAACGTGCAATCGATGTTGAAGCTGGGACGTGGACAAGGTGTGGCTATGGCTGCTGCTTTGTATCGCAACTTACCCATTACGGAATATGCTCCGCTGAAAATAAAGATGGCCATTACCGGTAGCGGATCCGCTTCAAAAGAACAAGTGGCAGATATGTTACGTCGCATGTTACATATTCCAGCCGAAAACATGATCGAACGGCTCGATGCTACGGATGGGCTTGCCGCAGCCTTGTGCCATTTCTACCAAACCAACCGTCTTCACAATGACCAACCTATTGCCGATTGGAAAGAGTATATTGCCAAGAATAAAGAAAAAGTGATTCAAAAGTGATGCAATCCCTCAAGATAAGGTACAGTTTTCGCATACAAATGATCTAATTATTGGTTGTTTACTCTATCTTTGCATCTCTTGTTCTAACAGCTTTCCGATGAACCAAAATTTTGGGGATAAAAAATGGCGTACAGGGTCTAAAGTCATGCTTTTTGTAATGGCTATTGCCGTGATAGTTGCCATTTTCCCGCGTGCAAGCAACTTCCACTATAACTTTGCGGTGGGGAAACCCTGGCATTACGGATTAATGACCGCCTCTTTTGATTTTCCTGTTTATAAAAATGCGCAACAACTACAGAAAGAGCAAGATAGTGTTTTGCGCACATTTATTCCTTATTTCCTTTATAACGACACATTAGTCACGTCGGAGATTGCTCAATTACGGAAGGATAATGTGACTGTGCTTTCCGCTTCGCCTGCATATCGCTTTTATTTGCAACAAGCTTTGACCAAAGTATATGGTGACGGAATCATGACAACGGAAGATTACCAAAAATTAAAGCAAGGTCAGTTTGCCAATATCAACATCGTTAAACAAAACAGGGCATCGAAGGAACTTCTCAAAGATATTTTTACGGTTACTACGGCTTACCAATATATTACCGACCATTTACCTGCCTCATTCGATAAGGTTAACTTCGAGAATTTGAATGTCAATAATTACATTGCACCAAATCTCACCTATGATTCAGTGGCTTCCAATCAAATTAAAGATGACTTGTTGCGTTCTGTTTCAGAGACATCAGGGCTGGTTCAAACCGGAGAGCGCATCATTGATCGTGGCGATATTGTCACCGACTCTTCATATCGGGTGTTGACTTCGTTGCGTGCCGCTACCGAACGGCAACATCAGGACACCCATCAATCGTGGTTAGTGGTGTTGGGGGAATCCTTATTAGTGACCGCGTTGATGTCTTTACTCTTTCTGTATATCTTTCTGTTTCGGCGTCGTGAGATTTTTGCCCGTTTCAAAAACGTTTTATTCATCATTATGATGATCGTTTTCATGGTGGGGTTGGCATTTACGATTGTCTCGTTCACTGTACTCAACATTTATATCGTACCTTTTGCATTGTTGCCCATCATTATATGCACCTTCTTTGATGCGCGCTCTGCTTTATTTGCACATATCATTACCATTCTTCTAATCTCTTTTGTGGTAACTTCGTCGCCTTTAGAGTTTGTGATTTTGCAAATCATGGCAGGTATGACGGTGATCTCAAGTTTGCAGGATTTGACCCAACGTTCCCAGTTGGTAAAAACAGCCGGATTGATCTTTGTAACATATAGCGTGGTTTATCTCAGCATTACGTTGATTCAGGATCAAACTCTGGATAAAATCGTATGGATGAATTTTGTCTTCTTTGCCTTGAATACGTTGTTGTTGTTATTTGCTTACGCTTTTATCTATTTGATCGAAAAGTCGTTTGGCTTTTTGTCGAATGTCACGTTGATCGAATTGTCGAATGTGAACAGCGACTTGATGGTACAGTTTTCCGAGCAAGCACCAGGCACGTTTCAACATTCGTTGCAAGTGTCGAACTTAGCCACGGAAGCGGCGCAAAAGATTCATGTCAACAGTTTGTTAGTACGTACCGGCGCTTTGTATCACGATATTGGTAAAATGGCAAACCCGTTGTATTTTATCGAAAATCAGACAAATGGTATTAATCCATTGACTGAAATGTCCGATGAGGAAGCGGCGCAAATCATTATTAACCATGTGACGGATGGCGTTCGCATTGCCAATAAATACAATTTGCCATGGCAAATCATTCAGTTTATCAGAACCCATCATGGCCGTAGTAAGGTACGCTATTTCTATCTGCGTTGCGTTAATTGTAATCCTGATTCTAAGGTAGATGAAAAGTTGTTTACCTACCCCGGCCCGAACCCAAACTCCAAAGAAACGGCTGTTTTAATGATGGCCGATGCAGTGGAAGCAGCTTCGCGTACGTTAACCGAATATACAGAAGAAAACATCAATGACTTAGTGGATGGCATTGTACAAACGCAAATAACGGAAGGCGCTTTTCAGGATGCTCCCATCACGTTTCGCGACATCGAAACCGTGAAAACTGTGTTTAAGGAGAAGCTGCGCAATATGTATCATCATCGCATTGTTTATCCTAAGTCAGACGCGTAACCCGACACTTTGGTTGTGTTTTAGACTACGTTATGGCATTTGCTGTGATGCTCAATGCGAAAAAATGCGTATCTTTGTCATTAAATAAAGCAGAAAAACATGCACTTGCATTATCTCTTTCTCTGCTTTATCCCCTCCAAACATTCTGTTTCTGATTGCAATGACAATAATCATTTTGTCATATAAATCGTCGTATTCCTACCAATATGTCATTTTACGCTGAGCCTGAGATGAGCATAGGATGAGCGAACCGTAAGCGAATCTAAGCCGAATGACAGATAGAAAGTAAATAGAGTTTTTTGCTTTCAAAATGAAAATGAGGGCCGGGTGTGCATAGCAACGTTTGGAACTTCTTTTTATATTGTTCCTGATTGGCCGAAAAAACAAAAGACTCGTAGCGTCATAGCTGCGAGTCTTTATGGCAGGAATCAGGAAGTTTCTTATTTGTGCATCATCTCTTTCAATAATTGTGGAACTTCAATGGGCCGGCGTGCCACGGGGACTCCTACCGATTCGAAAGCAGCTATCTTTTCATCGGCTGTTCCGCTTCCACTTGAAATAATGGCTCCGGCATGACCCATACGCTTTCCTGCAGGCGCTGTTTGTCCGGCTATAAAAGCAACCACCGGTTTAGTGATATATTCTTTTATGAATTGGGCAGCTCTTTCTTCGGCATCGCCTCCGATTTCACCAATTAATACGATACTGTCTGTGTCAGGATCATCCTGAAATAATTGGAGTAGTTCCTGAAAATACAATCCGGCAATTGGATCACCGCCGATTCCAATACATGTGCTTTGTCCAAGGCCCTGATTGGTTAACTGATAAACCATTTCGTATGTTAAGGTACCGCTGCGACTCATCAAGCCAACATGCCCTTTGAGAAAAATGTTACCCGGCAGGATTCCTACCAACGATTCATCGGGTGAAATCAATCCAGGGCAATTGGGGCCAATCAGTTTGGTTCCTTTCTTCTTTAAATATGGGGTTACTTTTACCATGTCAAGGGTAGGCACTCCTTCCGAAATGACTACCACCAACTCAATACCTGCTTCAGATGCTTCAAGAACAGCATCCGTTGCCAACGATGCCGGTACGAAAATAATGGAAGTGTTGCCCCCTGTTTCTTTTGCCGCATCTTCAACGGTATTGAACACCGGAATGCCATCCACGGTTTGTCCTCCTTTGCCGGGTGATACGCCTCCAACAACGTGTGTTCCATAAGCTTTCATCTTTGCGGCATGAAAACTACCATCCCTGCCGGTAATTCCCTGAACGATTACTTTTGTGTTTTTATTTACTAATATGCTCATTGTCGTCTGTTTTTTTTGAATGATAAATTAAATGGATATTGATGAAAGATATGGTGCTTGTTTTGCACAATCTTTGCAAAGGCTAATGGCTTTCTGCGCGGCTTCCGACATGGTTTCGACAACGGTTAGATTGGACTGTTTAATGATTTCGAGTCCTTCTTTTGAATTGGTGCCTGCCAAGCGAACTACAATCGGAATGTCAATCTTTAGTTGACTGAGGGCAGAGATAAGGCCACGCGCCACATCGTCGCAGCGCGTTATGCCACCGAAAATATTGATCATTACCACTTTTACATGTTTGTCGGAAAGGAGTAAGTTCATGGCGTCAATTACCTTCTGAGGGTTTGAACTTCCTCCTATATCAAGGAAATTGGCGGGGCTTCCTCCATAATATTTTATTAAATCCATCGTTGCCATTGCCAGTCCGGCTCCGTTTACCATGCAACCGATTGATCCATCTAAACGAATATAGGTCAGTCCTTTTTCTTTTGCACTAATTTCTTTTTGTTCATCTTCAGTCGGTTCGTTCAGGGCTGCAATCTCTTTTTGGCGAAACAACGCGTTGTCGTCGAAAGTCATTTTCCCATCGAGCGCCAACAAATTTCCTTCATCGGTGAGTACCAACGGATTTATTTCGGCCAACGAAGCGTCGGTCTCTAAAAACATCGTATAGAGTTTTTGAAACAAGGTGGTTGCTTGTTTCACCAAATTGAAATCATTGAAAAGCGCGAATGCAATTTTGCGTGCCATAAACGGCGTCATTCCCAAATCGGCGTCTATCGGAAATTTCAGAATCGCTTCGGGAGTGTTCTTTGCTACTTCTTCGATTTCAACACCTCCTTCTTTACTCGCCATGAAAATAACCGATTTTGTTTTACGATCGATGGTCAGGCCGACATAAAATTCAGCGCTAAATTTTACACCTTGAGCTACTAATACTTTCTCTACCATGTAACCTTTGATGTCCATGCCCAAAATTTGATGTGCAGCTTGTGTTGCATCGTCAATGGTACGCGCTAATTTTACACCGCCGGCTTTTCCTCGTCCGCCGGTCAACACTTGTGCTTTGACTACTACCGGTAATCCCAAAGTTTCCGTTGCCGATGTTACTTCAGCCGGCGTGAAACATAGAATCTCGCGTGTGACCGGAATGGTATAGCGGGAAAAAATCTCTTTTGCTTGAAATTCGTGAATCTTCATGTGAGTTTGTTTTTGCATTAAAGACAAATGTGACTCACTAAATAACTTGATCGTTTTTGATGAACGAAGGTTGTTAGTCAGTCAGGCCTCCAAAGATATGAATTCTTTGAAATCTTTGATGTGCCAGTGCAAAATAATATTTTGAGGTGCGGTAGAAAGGAGGAATTGTATTGCCGATGACTGATTATTCCTGATATATCGCAGAAAAGCCAGACATTCTAAATACATTTTTACTCATCCGGTGAGCAAGTGTCATCGAATGAGTATGAATTACAATTATTGGAGTTTATTGCAATTTGAAATTGATGGGTAATGTGTATTGTACTCTTACGGGTTGTCCTTTGTCAAGACCAGGATGCCATCGCGGCATGGTTTTAATTACCATAATAGCTATAATGTTGAAATATAAGTATATGAACTCGTTTTGCACAGTTTATTGAAAAGACCCCAATATTTGGATTTATAGAGTATTTCGCCAAAGAGATGTTTTTTTGGTTCCTAACAGATAGAAGTTTGCAACGTATATTCAAAAACATGCGGAAGAACTCTATGGAGGAACCCTCTGTTAATCGGGGGATAAGATTGCCGGAAATTGAATTGAAAGAAGTCCTGTAATTTTTTTATGGCTGTGCAATGGATTGGCATAGCTGCTCTTTACTTTTGCCGTGTAAACTTAAATACCAGCAAATGATGAAAACAAAAGTGCCATTCTTATTCTTTTTCTTTGTCTTGAGTTTTTACTGCTTGTTTTCCTGTAGTTTCAAGAGCCATGATAACATACAAGAAACAAATGTTCCGAACGAAAACCAACTGAATTATTTTTACGATACGATTCCTTCTTCTATAGTTGGAACGTTGAAAATAGAAAGCTATTATGGCCCTCCCGGCTATGGAGATGCTCCCGAAACAGATGAGAGGGAAGATTGTTATGTTTTATGTTTGGAGAATTCTATTAACTTGTTAATAAATCCAGATAACAGCGATACAGGAGTTCTTGATGTGAACAGTCTCAATAATTACAAGATTCAGCTTGCCGCTATGGATGATGAATCAATTAACCGGCTTCATCGATACAAATACCGAAAGGTAAGAATTACCGGTACGTTTTTTGGATCCTATTCGCCCCATCATCACACCCCTGTCTTAATGGCCGTAACACACGTTGATCTGTTATAATGTGAATGAGCACGCTACAACGTAATATTAAACATATAAACTTATGGTACCAATGAAACGAACATGTTGCTACAAAACATCCAAGAGTATTGTAATAATTTTCAGCAACATGGAGTTCCATACTACCATTAAGAAACAAATTATTATAGTATGAAATCAAATCGTGATCGACAAAATATCACAATTCGTGTTGCTGGTGAACGTTTGGCATTAAGCGTAATACGGGAAGATGAAGAGATATATCGAAAAGCCGGGAATAGGTTGAAAAAGAAAATTGAAGCACTGAATCAACGATACCCTACTCTTTGCGTGGACTCAATAGTTAATTTAGCGACTTTTCCTTTCGTGTTACAAATAACCAGGAACAAATTCAAAAATAAAAATGACGGCAGTTCATCCCTATTACTATATCCTCCAAAAACAGGCAATTGCTTCGATAAAGAACTTGAACAAATCTATGGTGATGCCAGAAAATTACAGAAAGAAAGAATCAGTCTCTATAATGAGCGTTACACAACAATATCATCTAATATCATTTCTAAGATGGTAGCTTATTGTTTTGCCTTTGAAATCGAGAGAAGCGAATACATGAAAAAGTTTCAAGCTGAGCATGGAGCAGCTTATTCAATTCTGTAATCAAGAGAATTTTGAGAACAAAGCGAAACAGGGACAAATGGGGTTTTGTAAGGGGTAATAACCTTTCTTGTTAAAAAATAATAACATATAATTATTATGAGAAAGAGTAACTATGTTTGTAATACAAAATAGATTGAGCTGAGTTTATGTTCAAATTGAATTTATAACAACTAAATTATTGCAACATGAAAAATGAAAACTTTCAAAGTGGTCTAGAGCATCTTTATGCGTCATATTTAGAGTCAACATTAATAACTGATTTAAAGCAATGTGAGGAAAATGTTGGGTATGAGAAGAACCCTCCTGCGAATCCACTATTAATAAGTATTGATGAAATAGAATTTCGAGGTGCAGCTATTCGTATTATGTTTTTTGGACAAGAAACAAACACTTGGAATGGTAAGATTCAAGTTAAATGGTCGAATAATTTAAATTTATATCACCAATTTTTCAAGAATGCAATGCAGGGTCAATATAATGGGCCATTCTGGATCGGAATTCGATCTTTTAGGAAGAAACTACGTGATGAAATCAAAGATATTTCAGTTGAATTTGTATGGAACAATATTTATAAAATAGGGAATCAGAAACACAATACTAATCGTCCGACTGAAGAAATAAGGAAAATTGAAAATAATTTTTTTGATGTAATAAACAAAGAAATTGATATATTAAAACCAAATGTTTTGCTTTTTTTTACAGGCCCCAATTATGATGCAAGAGTAAAAAAAGTATTCGATGATTTTAAGAGTGAACCCTTGTCCACAAACATTGAACAAAGAAAATTAGCAAGATTAAATTTGGCAAACAATATTCTAGCGTACAGAACATATCATCCTGGCTATCTTTATCGAGCAAAACATTTAAATGAATATATTGACCTTATCATTAAAGATATTGCAAAACACAAAGATGAATTGCATGCTACAATCCTTTAGATAGAATAAAATATAATTGACAAGTACTTGTTGCTTCAATTATGAAGCTCCTTGATTAGCAGTTTTATTTGCGGAACTTCTATTAATCACATTTTATTGATGCTGTCAGCTAAACATGCAATGACCGATAATTGATTTTGCTTTTCAGTTAAAAAACAATCGCATGGCACAAACTCTCTTTAATCGTTATATTTGGTTGGTGGATACTATTTACCGAGCCAAAACTATTTCGTTCGAAGAAATTAACCGGAAATGGTTACGAACTAACATGTCGGAAGGCAACCCCATTCCCAAACGTACTTTTCATAATCATCGCAATGCCATTGATGAGTTATTTGGAATCAAGATCACATGCGACAGCACGTATCATTATTCCATTGAGAATATTGATGATATAAAGAATGGAGGTGTAAGGCAATGGCTGATCAATACCTTTGCGGTGAACAATTTGATCAACGAGAGCCATAAACTGAAAGAACGGATTTTGTTTGAAGAGATTCCTTCGGGACAGCGTTTTCTGACACCCATCATTGAAGCCATGCGTGACGGAGTAACACTCCAAATGACGTATCACTCCTTTTGGAAGGAAAATCAGGCTACGTTTGAGGTTGCTCCTTACTTTGTAAAGGTATTCAAACAGAGATGGTACGTGATCGGAGAAAGTGACTGTTTAAAGGTGTATGCTTTAGACAGGATAAAGGCGCTTGAAACGACGTCTATCCCATTTGAATTGCCGAAGGAATTTGATCCACAGGCATATTTCTATTCTTGTTACGGCATTATCAATGATGAAACGATAAAGTCGCAAACCGTGGTGATAAAAGTGGACGCCGATCAGGCGAAGTATTTCCGGGTATTGCCGTTGCATTCTTCACAACAAGAAATTGAAGAAAACGAAGACTATTCAGTCTTTCAATACTATATCAAGCCATTATTTGATTTCAGGCAGGAGTTGCTTTCTCATGGAGAAGATGTGGAGGTGATCTCTCCCGATTGGTTTCGCGATGAAATAAAAAGCAGTGTTGCTGCCATGCAGAAGCTCTATTCAAAAAAGCCGTTCAAAAAATGATTCGATCCGCTGAAACCGTGATGTTAAGCCACAGTTTCAGCGAACGAGTCCTCATTTCTTTCGTTCGTACGAATAAAGTATTTTTCCTTTTTGATTGATAAAGTAGATGGAGAAATGGTTATGGGTGACCGAGCAAATCGTAAAGCCGGTTGCTTTTTTCCAATACTTGGTATAAAACCACGGCGTTGCAGTGCGCGATTTCCATGCCGATCCGGTGGTAACATAATCGATTCCGCCAACCTGATTGTGTTGAAAGGTGTGGATGTGGCCTGAGAAATAAAAATCGACGTGGTATTTTTTGAGGATAGGATCAAGCCGTTTCACAAGCTCTTCGGTATTTCCCGGAAAGAATCCTGAGTTGTAAATCGGATGATGTGCAATGACTATTTTCCATGTTTCATGCGAATTAGCCAACACGCTGTCTGCCCAATGGAGTTGCAATGCGGTGTTTTGCTTGTCAAAACCTGAAACAGCAGGGAATTTGTGGGCGTAACTTTTCAGAAAAGGCGATGAGTCCATAATAACGACCCTTAGTGAAGTGGAGTCGTTGATTTTTTTCACAAAGGTAAAGTAACGGGCAGGCATGACCCAATTGGTATCTATCTGGTGATAGTCAATTTGTGCATCAGGGTTTCCGACATAATCATGATTGCCAAGCGCCACATACCATTTCAGGTTGGCAATGGGGCCATGATTGAAGAAAGGAACAAAATTCCATTGCCATGTCGTGTCATGCACCGTCATTGGAGCAGCGTTATGAAAATTATCGCCGCACGAAATGATGAAACGAGGATCCACCAGAGGTGCATACTTATTCATTTGAGTCGCCACTTCGGGTTTAGCTCCGGCTGTTTTCACAGAACCAAAATCGGCGATGATATAAAAGTTATAGGTGGAGGGAGTTGGTAAAGGAAGATTTTCGGAGCGATTGCAAGAGGTAAAAGCGCTGATGCCAACAAATGTCAGCATGCTTATTATGAATAATCTAAATGAATTTTTCCGCATATTGAAAGGAAATTAAAAGGTGTATATTGGACAAAGATACAACGCTTTTTCTTCAGTCGATTCTATGTAAAGCATAGATGCGTTGTTTTGTTGATTTTTGATAAATAACGAAGCTGTGCACTCCGTTTAGAAATAGTTCATATTAATGTTGTCTCAGTTCTTTGTAAAATTGGAAAAGATTTTCTGGTGCAAGCGGGTTTCTTGTTTTTTGAGTCTGTTTGAGTAGCCTGTTTCATGGCATTACCGGTATTTCAGATCAAAAAACGGGGAATACAAGATGAGCCATCAAGGAAAAACGGCTGTTTTTAGGGGAGTGAGAAATAGAAGTTTTGCAAGGATTCGGTGTAGGCATGCCAAGAAAGTGTATTTTGGCGCTATGTTTATTGAAAGAAGGGGGGATAAAAAGGGGGCAATAGGGATAAAAAGGGGTCAAATTATAAAAAAGAAGGCATAAATATAGGATTTATAAACAAGGTGTTAGGGGGAAAATCAGGGGAAATGGGGGTTAAAAGCAAGGATAGGTTTGGTTATATGGGAATAAAGTGATTATCTTTGCAGCCGCTTTAAGGGGGAGTGTTGGAGAACGCTTCGAGTCTTAAGGAGAGGGAAAAAAAGAATTAAAAAAAAGGGCTGAGGGTATTTGCCGGATAAGAAAAAGGGTGTATCTTTGCAGTCCGTTTGGCTCGGGAGAGCGGGACATCAGAAAGAGCAGCGATCTTTGGAAGAATGAACAACAAATGTAGTATACAAGGAAAGGTTAGTGAAGAGCTAACCGTCAAAAAACTTTGAGTTATACCAATACTCCGGTAGCGATACCGGGGAACGGACAAGAGCATCTTGAGAGCAACAAGGATGGTTGAGGTAGCGATACCGAGATCATCCCGTAAGGAACAGAACAAATTTATACAATGAAGAGTTT
>DAIDKM010000018.1 GCA_027450045.1 Paludibacter sp.
TATTGATGGCTGCCTGGGCAGTCAATGCTCCTTATTGCAAATGGGATTTTTGTTTCGGGTAATTTTGCAGGTCAATAATGGAGGCAAATGACCACCATTTCCGATTGGGTGCCAATGCGGTATTGAGGCCCCCAGATACCTAATCCTGAGGAAACATAATAATGGGTATTGCCTTTTTTGCCATAGCCGTATTGGATTTCGAACATGTTTTTGACAAACAGGTTACCCGGGAAAAATTGACCTTCGTGCGTATGACCGGAAATTTGGAGGTCGATACCATTTTGTTGTGCCTCCTCCAGATGAAAAGGTTGATGATCTAATAAGATTTTTGGCAAATCGGGATTGAGATTCTTTACCAATTCGGCAAGCGATTTACGCTGGAAGTTGCTACGGTCATCGCGTCCTATGAGGTAAAATGAATTGTCGATCAGATGCGTGGAATCGATCAGTATATGAATGCCTGATTTACTTAAATATTCTGCTGTTGCCCCTTTTGTTTCTGTATAATGCTCATGGTTGCCATTGATGGCAAATACACCCAATGATGCCTCTATTTGTTGAAACTCTTCCCGCATATTTTGACGGATAATCGGCTTTATGGAGCGGTCGGAAACGTCGCCTGCCATGAGCACAATGTCAGGTTTTTCTGCATTGATCATGGCGACATAGCGCTTTAAGTTCTTTTTATTGATGGAAAAACCAAGATGAATGTCGCTTACCGCTACAATTTTCAACTCTTTGTGCTGTTGTGGCTTGTCGCTTTGCAGATCGAGCTTCACCGTTTTAGGATGCTTAAACCGATAATTGCCAATAAACATGACGATTGCAATGGCAATAAGGCTGATCATCATCCACCAATACCGGTAGTTGTGCAAACCTGCCGGTGCAAAGTGCATCATATCATTGGCTAACCTGACAGCATCAGCTATTAAAAAAGAGAAAAACAGATAAATCATCACTATCAGGTAGGTATTGCCTAAGAATGAGATAATGGATGCTAACTTGAGGGGCATCTTATATCCAAACAACAAAGCTCCGATAAAAAATAAAAAGAACAAGATGTTTCCTCCGGCATAGAGTGGAAGCAAAAAGTCTTTGTCGGGCAAAACCTGGCAACCCCGCCACGTGATATAAAGGATGATAGATAATAAAACTATTGGAAAGAAGGCGAAAAATCGGCGTTTCATACGTGAATAATTTGTTTTTAAAGGTCGTATGGAACTCGCATGTCAACTATTCTCATATCTGGGAATGAAATTTACATGCTCGTTTCATTTTGAATCAGTTTGCTAAATAAGGAGCAGATTGCTCCCGTCCGCAAAGATAGTCATCTTTTAGATGCAATTTTGCGACACAATCCTATTTCAAAAAAAAGGAGAAACGCTAACTAATAGCATCCGATGCATTCTTGTCCACGGAAGAATCGATAGACAATCATCAATTCGTGTGACCCTATGGAACTCCGACTGATTCCGCCAACAGAATAATCATAACTATATGACAAAAAGAGGGATTTGCTTAAATTAATTCCGGCAATGAATCCCATTTCACTGGAGGTACGATAAAAAACACCTAATTGAAACAAGTCCGATTGATCGTCTGCCTTAAAATAGGTAGTAAAGTTCAGTTCGAGTTGACGCTGGTTTTGAACCTGAATACCGCATCCACCTAAGCCGAAATCAAGTGGTTGCTGGGTATAATCCCGATAGATGACGTAGAGGTAATTAATGTTCGTTTGAAGATCTCTTTTGGGGAAAAACAGCGAAAAAATATTTTGACTGGATGCTCCGAATCGCAACGCTTTGCTTGCTAATTCTGTCCCAAGATCGGCATTATAATGATTGACTCTCACTAATTTCTGATAGATGAAAGGATCGCTTTGTGTATCAACACGCACTTTAGAAGGATCGTAGGATAAACTTTCAAAACTGGCAGCAACACCAAGATGCAACCGCCAATAGTCATTGAGTATGACGGCATAGGCATAAGAAAGCGCAATATTAGCGGTTGTAGTGTATCCAATATTATCGGAGAAGGCTTTCACTCCAAATTGAGTGTGCATGTGATCGAGATAAAGAAGGCCTGAAGCAAAAAAGGTGGTTGGTGCACCAGGGAAGTGGATCCATTGCTTTCGGGCAGCCATGCTTATCACACCGGCATAGCTGCTATTAATGGACGACGGGTTAATGTAATATGTATTGTCCCAATAATCGTTTATATGGATGCTTGTTTGCGCATGTCCCGAAATCCATGCTATGGAGAATAGAAAAAAGAAGATGTACTTTTTCATCTGATTGCGTTTAATTCGTACACTAAGGACAGATGGAACTCCATGACAGCCGATCATCATTTCCTTGTGTGTTTAAATTAATAGTCCTGTTCGTTTCATCTGATTGCGTATTACCGGAGAACAGTCACATATCCGACTTTCGTTTTTGATCCAGTGGGGGACATATAATATAACACATAGAAATAGGTATCGTTAGGAACCATTTCACCATGATATGTACCATCCCATCCATCGGTTCCATCATACAGAAGCAACCCGTTTCGATTGTACACCTTGATATGCCACCCTTTCATAAAAATATCATTGATGCCATCTCCATTGGGAGTAAACGTATTGACTTGGTTATCATTCACAATCCAAATGCGTTTCGTGGCAGTTTCAACACAACCATAGGGACTGATCACATGTAACTGAATATCATAATAACCTTCTTTGGTAATAGCGTATGTATGGACTACATCTGCCCCTTGCGCTGACTGTCCATCGCCAAAATTCCAAAAGTATTGCGAAAAAGGAACCGACTCGCTCCAAACATGCAGTTGGGGATCACTTGTAGTTACCTCCGTTCGATCGGTCTGGATGGTGTAATGAAACAGGCCAAAATAGGATGCCGTGAACTGCAAAGTATTAGTACAGCCTGCTAAAGAGGTTCCGATAACGCTGTAATCGCCTGCTTTTTTAATAACAAGACTATCGCCGGTTGTCCCGTTACTCCAGAGGTATGAGTTTGCTCCCGATACGTGAATTGTCACAGAGTCTCCCTCACATAATTTGGGTTCTTTGTCAATAGATAAGATAGGTAATGATTCGACGGTGATTGTGTTTTTGTAAATGCTACTACACGATGGGGTAGTTATAGTTAATTGCACCGCATAGTTTCCCGGATTAACATAGCGATGTTGAGGGCTTTTCTCCGTTGACGTAGTACCATCACCGAAATCCCACAGGTAGGTAAATGTACCACTTATTTCGTTAACAACCATCGCATTAAATTGGAAAAGATGCGTATTACAATCAATCAATTGATCCGTTATCCCTGTTTCAGGAATTGTAACCTGGAATGAATAACTCATTGTGCAACCCAGCGTATCCATCACTTGCAGAGTTACCATTCCACTCTGAGAAGTTGTCATAATCTCATTGTTGGCTCCACTTACTTTTCCTCTCGACCATGTAAATTGATAGGGAGGCATTCCTCCTGTGACGTTTGCAGTACAAATAGCAGTTACTTGCTTCGTAGCACAATTGAAATCATCGGTAATGGACATGTTAACAGCAAGCGGAGATGGACGTTTTACTTCGTATATAAACGTTGATGAGCAGCTTAGCGAGTCCGTTATAGACACGGTATAAGTTCCGGCCTGTATACGGGTTAAATCTTTTGTGGTGGCTCCATTCGACCATACATAGCGGTAGGGAGGCGTGCCACCTGTCACTACTAAACTAATTGCACCGCTATTCGGATCATTGCAGACAAGAGCATCTTGTATTAAGGCTGATGCCTCTAAAGCTGGTGGTTCTACAATCACAAACGTGCGGGTAATATCGCATGGAGAACCATCGCTGATGGTTGCGGTATAGGTTCCAGGCCCTAAATTATTACGGTTGGTTCCTGATGTAGCGCCATCGCTCCAGATAACCGAGATAGGGGTTCCGCTAACATTGAGATGGATACTTCCGTTTTGTGCACCATGGCAAGTCACATTGGTTACGGTCGGATCAATCATAAAAACAGGCGGTTCCTGCAGATTAATTGAGACGGTTTTTTGACAACCGTTAGCATCGGTAACCGTGATAACATAATCCCCACCCGACAGATTGTTTTGGTAAGTACCGCTTGCGAGATTACTCCATGTTTCCTGATAAGGTGGAACGCCACCCGAAATTTGCAACGAAATGGAACCATTATTCGATCCATAACAGGTAATTGGCGTGGTATTGGCAATCACACTGAGTGCGGAAGGCTGGGTAATAGTGACTGTCAGAGTATCGAAGCAGCCCGATTGATCTGTCACGGTCAGTGTATATATTCCGGCAGAAATCGAGTCAATGTTTTGGAGATTGCTAATAAAGCCATTAGGCCCTTTCCAAGAATAGTTATAATTAAACACCCCGGGAGATGTTTCAAACGGTGTTCCTCCTGTTGCGTTAACAGCGATAGCACCTGTTGCAGAACCATTACACAAAACATTGGTCTGATGAATTAATGCGACTGTTAAAGGGGTAGGTTCTGTAATCGTATAGTTTGCTGTTGCCGGCGTACAACCCACACTGTCGGTTACGGATACACTATAGTTTCCCGGCTCCAGATTAAACAGGTTTTGAGAAGTTGAAAAGGGGGTATTGTTCTTCATCCATGAATAATGATAATTTCCAGCTCCACCTGTTACTGAAATGGAAATTGATCCGTTGGCTTCGCCAAAACAAGTAATGTCTTTTTGAATTGCAGTGTCAATGACAATAGCAGCAGGCTCTGTCACGGTATAATTGGCTGAAAAAGGACACCCACCGGCATCATCTACAGAAAGAGTATAAATCCCGGGTGCTAATCCTGTGATGGTCGGGGCGCTCGAGGCAAATCCATTAGGTCCCGTCCATATAATTTTATAAGGTGTGCCAGAGCTAAAAGGTACTCCTCCGGTGATCTGGGTTTGAATGGCGCCGTTGTTGGCTTCATAGCAAGTGCTATTGGTGATGGTAACGTTTGGGTTGATCGATGGATTGACTGTAATAATTACATTAAAATCGCTGCCCGCACAAGAACCGGAAATTGGCGTGACGGTGTAGGTAACCGTTGCCGGACTGTGGGTGGTGTTGATTAATGTTTGACTAATTGATGACTGAGGAGCCGATTGTGCAGAAGCCCCGTTGATTGAACCTGCCGGATTGACAACCGGCGTTGACCAAGTATAGGTTGTTCCAAAAGGTACGATATCACCACCAACAGAGTCTGGCAAAATGACAAAGGCTTTTCCACTGCAAATGACTGTGTTCTTTGATGATATAACCGGAATTGGTTGTATCGTCACTTGGGCAATATTCGATATCATGGTGGAACATCCACCTGAAGATAGCGTGATGATGCAATAATAATAAATGGTGCCAACGTTGGTAGCCGGTGGCATGTAGTTGTTGTAAGTTGCTCCTAAAATGGGAGTTCCCGATGTATTATCGTTAATGCTGTTGCTATACCATTGATAAGAGGGAGTGCCAGCCCCATTTATGAAAGCAATTGATAAAAGAGTTGGCGTTTCGCCTATGCAGATTGTGCTGGATGTTGGTTGGGTTGTAATGATTGGCGCGGCATTGACAATTACTTCTGCTGTGGCAGAGGTTACGATACAGCCCGGGCCGGTGGGTTGAGAGATCACACAATAATAGTAAAACTTTCCTATTGTATTGGTGATTGGCGTATAAGTCGCATTGGTAGCGCCAGTGATTATGTTTCCCGACGTATTGCTGTTGATGGAGTTCTGATACCATTGATAAGCAAAGTTACCAACTCCTCCACTGGCAGTTACGCTCAAATCAGCGGGGATTGCTGTTTGACATACAGTTTGAGTAGCAAGTGGCTGTGTTGTAACCATTGGATCGGATACAACTCTGACTTTGGCAACGTTGCTTGTGATTGCTCCACATCCATTTCCGGAAAGCGCTATGGTTGCATAGTAATAATATACTCCGGGCGTTGTGAAAACAGGCGGTGTATAAGTTGAATTTGTTGCGCCGGCAATTGGAGCACCACCCATATTCGTTGAGTCTTGCGTATTTTGATACCATTGATAAGAAGCCGTTCCGGCACCCCCTGTATAGATTACACTCAAAGGATCAATAATGGTTCCTCCGACGCAGATTGTTTGTTCCAGTAAGGGTTGTGTACTGATAGTTGGAATGGAATTGACGGTTACCGAAGCCGTGTTGGAAATCATACTGGAACATCCGCCTGTTTGTAAGGAAATGATGCAATAATAATAGGTGGTACCAATCATGGTTGTTGGGGGAGTGTAGCTACTGTTAATTTCCCCGCTAATCGCTGTTCCCGTCGTCGTGTTGTTCAAGCTGTTTTGATACCATTGATACGCGGGGGTTCCCGTGCCATTGGTATATGAAACAGATAAGATTGTTGCTGTACCACCTTGACATACAGTACTTGAAATGGGCTGTTTTGTAATATAGGGTGCAGGGTTGACGGTTATGATGTATTTTACTGTGGTGCCGGAACATCCATTTAACCAAGGAGTGATGAGATACGTAACCGTGCCGGAACTTGATCCCGTGTTATGAATGATTTGCGCCGGTATTGTATCTGACGTACCATAGGAAATGTATCCTGAAATGCCTGATGTTGCTGAAGCCGACCAGATAAAAGTAGTTCCACTTGCATCTGCCGTTAATGGAACAGGGACAGTTGGTATTCCCGAACAAACCGTTTGGGCTAACGTCGTATTGGTAAGGATAGGTACTCGCTTCACTACAAAAGTATCTCTTGCAGTTGAAGAGATGCCACATTCATTTGTCACGGTGAAAGATATTGGGTATACACCCGGAGCGTTATAGAGAATGGCTCCCGGTATTGCTTTTGTGGCTGTGGAAGGAGTCCCGCCAGGGAAACTCCACGCATAAATCAAAGAGCTTGTGTCAGGAGTACATGTGTTGATGATTGCTGTCGGATAGATTGTGGCAGCGCCGCAATGATCAGCAAGGGGATTAAGAATAACCACTGGCGGCTTTTTTACCGTTATGGTATCGGAGACTGATTGATTGCCGCACGCTGTGGTTATTGACAAAGTAACAATATATGATCCCGGATTGATAAACTGAAAAGAAGGACTTACAGATGAAGCATTGGTTCCATTGGTGAATACGTAAGCAGATGATGTGCCACAATTTCCGGCTTTGTAGGTAACATTCCAGTGGTAGCTGATTGTATCACACGACTTCGACACATCGGTAGTGTTTGTGGTTGTCACATTTAAAGGAGCACATCCGGCATTGTGATCGACAGCAAATTGAAGATTCAATGGAGGTTCAACACATATTGTATCCTGTATTGTATCCAATCCGCAATTATTTCCCGTTTCCATCGTCACGATATAGGTTCCGGGAATGGAAAATTGCGGCATGATGATCGACGATCCTGATGTCCAAAGGTTCGGATTCGACGAACCAAAATCGCTCCCCAAAACACCACTACTCAGAGTCACGCCTGTTGAAGGAGTAATGCTCCATACAATTTTTGGATTGGCAAGACACCCACCAGCACTTGCTTGAGAAGCTCCCGTAGTCATATTGCTGAGCGAAATAGGCGTATTGGTACAAGTCGTTGTTTTAGATGCCTGAAAATTGGCAATAGGGGGTGTGGAAACATAAATAGGAACAACTCCGACTGCGGAGGTTCCACAAGGGTTCGTAGCTACAATGTTGGCAGAAAAAGAGTTAGGAAACCATGAATTTCCGCTTATGCTGTTGGTTCCACATGAAGAGTGTGTAAAGGTATGAGTTACACTGGAAGGTGGAGGGTTATTAAACACTTGAGGTGCAGAACCATCGTTAAAAGTAACAGTGTAGGTAGTGCCAGGAGGATTATTGTCAGTGCCTGTTATGGGGAAAGTTAATGTACTATTGCCACAGATATTGGTATTACCCGGGTTTCCTAATGAAACCGCAGGATTGGAACCCACAAACACGGTGTATTTTTTAGTAATAGTGCAACCGTTTTGCCCTGGAATTGTGTATGTTAATGTCCATGAGCCAACAGTATATGTATGAGTAACAGTACTCCATGTAGTTGCAAAAAAATCAGGTGATCCATCTCCCCAGCTAATCGTGTAGTTGACATTGGTAGCGGTTGTTGTTGATGCATTGGTGAAAGTGATGATAGCATCCGAATTACTGCATGTTCTAAAGGTTGGTTGTCCATTGAATACCACGAAATCCGCTGTGGAATTTAAGGTAGCATCCGGCGCTTGATGTAACGTGATGATCTTCTGAATTGATTGAATGCAACCGGTAGTATCATCGGTTACAGTCAGGGTTACTGTAAACGATTGGGTCCCATTGCCTGGTGCTGAATATTGATGGGTTGGGTTTGGATCAGTAGAGGTGATGGAATCGCCAAAGTTCCATAAATAAGAGCAGGAATCTTTCCCGGAGACAGAAGAAGTAAACTGGACAACATTGCTGGAGCATTGATTGTCGGTAAACGAGAAATTAATTACAGGCAACGGATTCACTGTCAAAATTGCAGAAGTTGAACATCCACTGCTGTTTGTATAGGTAATCGTAGTTGTTCCTACTGCAAGAATTTTTACCAATCCGGTGCTATTGATTGTTGCTACAGTTGTATTAGTAGATACCCAAGGCTTGGTAGAATTCGGCGTTCCTGAACCACTTAATTGTGTGGTGTCTCGATCGATGCAGACGGTAAGTTTTCCCGAAATGACAGGCGTAGCATTTACCGTTATGGTTGCCGTTTGCGAAGATATAGGTTGAGTAGTATTTGTCGCATCCGTTACACTAACAAGTGTGTAAACATAAGTTCCGGCTGTCTTGGTAGGTACATTTACCGTTGCGCTGTTGCCCGAAGTTGTTGTGACAATTTGATTGGCACCATTGTTGATTTTGTAGGTAAACGTATACGGCGCTGTGCCACCCGAAGTAGAAAATGTCACGCTTACATTGGCGCTATTTTGGCACACAGAAGTAGTACTAGTGATGGTGGCAGTTATGCTGGCGCTGCTTTGTCCACTGCCTGAATTTGACGTAAATTCGTTTGAATCTATTCCTTGATCTCCTTCGATGGCATAAGCGGTACGAACATTACTCACAAGGGCAATGAGGATCAAAAAGGTGAATTTGAAAGACGCTTTCATCTGATTTATAATTGAATTCTAAAGGTCAGATGGAACTCCATAACACATGATAATCATTGCTTTGCATGACAAATGCGGAAGTTTTGTCATGTTCGTTTCATACAATGTTATCAGTGCATTTGCAATACAATGGATGTTCTACAGTCAACAAAATAGACTTACAAGCTCAAAATCGCCTCAAATATATGAATTGTTTTGAAATAAGCTGTAAAATCACAATTATATTTTTAGCTTACATGGTTGAGAATATAATGCAGTCATTAACTTATGGATTATTTTAGCATATAGGAAGCATAACCATAAAGCAATTATACACTCATAAATCATTGCAATTCAATTATTTTTGTTTTTTTATATAATCGATTGGGCACTAAAATCCGAGAAGAAAGAAAAAAGAATTGACTTGTAAACATATCGTAAATATCGTTCTTCATGTCACCCGCTAAGATGCTTAATGAATACCGTTATGTTGTGTAGTACAACAACACAAGTGAATAATCGAAAATTGAGGTTACAGGACTCAACGTATGACATGTCAATAAAGCTCCGAATATAGAAATCAGGGCTTTTTATTTGTCGATTCATCATTTTTGCACGACTATTCATGCCAAATTTCAAACTGCTCGCTACCTAAATTGACACTGAAAATAATTTTCCTATTTCAAAATGAATGCTTACCTTTGCAAGCTCAACGAGAAAAACAACTCTTAATTATAACTATCACAATGAAAGAAGGCATTCATCCGGCAAGCTATCGACCCGTAGCCTTTAGAGATCTGTCGAACGGTGACACATTTATTACCCGTTCTACGGTGGCTACGAAAGAAACCGTTGAAATTGACGGGGTAACTTATCCTTTGGTAAAACTCGAAATCTCCAGTTCTTCACACCCATTCTACACCGGCAAACAAAAGTTGGTGGATACGGCAGGACGTGTAGACAAGTTCATGAATCGTTACCAAAAGCACTTGGAAAACAAGAAGAAATAAGTTCTCCCTTTCAACAATTAACTCTACAAAGCCGCTCCGAAAAGAGTGGCTTTTTTGTTGTCTCCCCAAAAAAGCAAGAAATGGATTCTGCTAAACGACATATTTTAATAAGACTGTAACAAAATAGGCCAAAATAGAATGTATCTTTGAAGAAAAAATACAAACACCGGAGTTTCAAAATCATCAACAAACATTGGCAGATAACGAAATAATTCATTAGTATATCCTTGAAAAAAGGCGAAATAAATCATCACGATGAAAAAACAAACAGTCAGTCCCGATGGACGCATTAAAAAAGCAGATTTGAAACGGTCTATATCACATCTGTTTAATCAGGAACCTAACCGCGCATTCAACTATAAACAGGTATCGCACGCGCTGGCGCTCACGACCACGCCACTGAAACAGTTAGCAGCCGATGTTCTGACAGAACTTACCGATAATGGGTTTCTTATCGAAATTGAGCGTGGAAAATTTCGGCTAAATGTTCGTGGAGGTAATATCGCCGGCACCATTGATCGTACTTCGCGCAAGAATTACCTGATTCCTGACGATGGAGGTGCTCCCATTTTCATTTCCGAGCGCAACATGAATCGCGCAATGGACAAAGATTACGTAAAAGCCTTTCTTTATGCTGGACGTAAAGGTCGACAACCTGAAGCTGAAGTGCTTGAAATATTGAAGCGCGCAAAAGAAACTTTTGTTGGAGTGCTTGATATGAGCGGTCCGTATGCTTTCCTGGTGGTGGACAAAAAATACCTGTCAAACGATATATTCATTCCGGCAGACAAACTTAAAGGGGGGAAGAATGGCCAAAAAGCCGTAGTGAAAATGCTCCATTGGGATGCCAAAGACAAAAATCCGGTAGGCGAAGTACTTGATGTTTTGGGCGATACAGGCGAAAATAATACCGAAATGAATTCCATTTTGGTGGAGTTCGGGTTACCTTATCATTATCCTGAAGAAGTGGAAAAAGAAGCGGAGACCATTGATACAGGCATCACGCCCGAAGAAATTGCTCGCAGGGTTGATTGCCGAAACATTGTCACCTTTACTATTGACCCACGCGACGCCAAAGATTTTGACGATGCCCTATCACTACGGAAACTAACCAACGGATTGTGGGAAGTAGGTATTCACATTGCCGACGTAACTCACTACGTACAACCGCAAACACTCATTGATCGCGAAGCTGAACAACGCGCCACGTCCATCTATTTGGTGGACAGAACGATTCCGATGTTGCCGGAAAAATTATCGAACGGACTTTGTTCTCTTCGTCCCAACGAAGAGAAACTCTGCTATTCGGTTTTGGCGCAAATGGATGACGATGCTAATCTGAAAGAATATTCCATTGGTCGCACCGTGATTCGCTCTGACCGCCGTTTTACATACGAAGAGGCACAAAATATTCTTGAAACAGGCGAAGGTGATTTTAAAGAAGAACTGAACACACTCAATCAATTAGCCAAAAAGATGCGTGAACGTCGGTTTAAGGCCGGAGCCATTGCTTTCGATCGGGTAGAAGTTCGTTTTGAAATTGACGAAAAAGGCAAACCAACAAGCGTTTTTTTCAAAGAAGCGAAAGATTCAAATAAATTAGTAGAAGAATTTATGCTATTGGCCAATGAAACAGTAGCTTCACACATTGGGAAACCAGGAAAAGGCAAGAAAGCGAAAACGTTTGTGTACCGGATTCACGACGTGCCCAACCCGGAAAAATTAAATAACTTTGCACAGTTTATTCGCCGTTTCGGTTACAAACTCAAAACATCGGGCAAGAAAAACGAAGTCTCATCGTCGGTTAATCGTCTTTTGGACGAAGTTCAGGGAAAAAAAGAACAAAACTTGATTGAAACATTAGCAGTGCGCTCTATGGCAAAAGCCATTTACAGTACCGACAACATTGGACATTATGGCTTGGCATTCGACTATTACACTCATTTCACCTCTCCTATTCGTCGTTACCCCGATATGATGGTACATCGGTTGCTAACTCGATACGCAACGAACGGAACATCCGTGAATGCTTCGGAATGGGAAGAGCGCTGCAAGCACAGCTCCGACATGGAACAGTTGGCTGCCAATGCCGAACGAGCCTCCATAAAATACAAACAAGTGGAATTTATGAGCGATAAGTTGGGACAGACATTCGACGGTGTCATCTCAGGCGTGAGCGAATGGGGCATTTATGTACAACTGAACGAAAATAAATGCGAAGGCATGGTGCCAATTCGTGATTTGGACGACGATTATTATATTTTTGACGAAAAGAATTACTGTCTTGAAGGGCATCGGTACAACAAAAAATATCAATTAGGTGACGTCATTAACGTACAAGTAGCGCGAGCTAATTTAGAAAAAAAACAACTCGATTTTGCGCTTGTTCAATCTGAAACCACCAAGGTAAAACCTTATGACCATCAAAATACAAACCGAAACACGCAAAAACGAAGAAAATGATCTTTAAATGGCGTTTAAACACCATTGCAATGTCTTGTAAAACAAGACAAATCGAAAAAAATCACCTCATTTTTTATAACAACATCTCAGAAACCCATTGAATGCTACCCAAAGAATTTGACATCATCGTAAAAACCTTTCAGGGACTCGAAGAAGTGCTTGCACGTGAATTAACAGATTTAGGCGCTAATAACATCGAAATACAACGACGAGCTGTCCGTTGCACTGTTGACAAAGCATTGCTTTACAAAGCCAATTTTTGGCTACGCACTGCCTCTCGGGTCTTAATTCCCATTGCCACATTTAAAGCTGAAACACACGATCAAATCTATGATGCCATAAAAGCGATCGAATGGAACGAATACATGACGTTAGAAAATACGTTTGCCATTGATTCAACGGTTTATTCTGACCATTTTCATCATTCCCAATTTGTCACCTATCGTGTGAAAGATGCCATTGTCGATTATTTTCAAGATCGATATCAACAAAGGCCGTCGGTTGATGCAAAACAACCCGACATATATTTGAATTTACACATTGCTCAACAAACCTGCACTTTGTCATTAGATAGTTCAGGAGAATCGCTCCATAAGCGTGGTTATCGCAGCGATCAAACGGAAGCACCACTCAACGAAGCACTGGCGGCAGGCATGATTCTTTTGTCAGGTTGGCACGGAGAATGTGACTTTATCGATCCCATGTGCGGATCGGGCACCTTGCTGATTGAAGCAGCGCTCATTGCCCTCAATATCGCTCCGGGAGTCTATCGACACCAATTTGGCTTTGAGCGATGGCTCGATTTCGATGAAGAGCTGTTCAATAACATTTACAACGACGACAGTCAAGAGCGACCTTTTGCTCATCACATTTATGGTTCTGACCAATCGTTGCGAGCTACCCGCATTGCCGAAGAAAATATTAAAAGTGCTGGATTAACCAAACACATTCAGGTTGAAACAAAGCCAATGGAGGATTGGCAACGACCAACAGAAAAAGCGCTTATCCTTTTCAATCCTCCTTACGGCGAACGCCTTTTGACCGAAGACCTTTTGGGGCTTTACAGCACAATGGGTAAAACATTGAAACATACCTTTGCCGGCAACACAGCGTGGGTAATCAGTTCCAACCTCGAATGTCTCGATCACATGGGGCTTCGTCCCAATCAACGCATTAAATTGCTTAACGGAGCTTTACCGTGCGAATTTCGTCATTATGAACTTTTCGCTGGCAAAAGAAATGATTTCTTAGCCGAAAACGCCAAACCATCCGAATAACTCGTTGAAATAATAACAAAAATGTGCGCATTTGAATTATTCGCTATTTTCGTATCCTCCTTATCATACTCTTATGCCAGTCACTCACTTTTCCACCCTGCTATTTGAGCAAGCCAAAAAATATGGAGAACGACCTGCTCTTTTTTCCCGCGACAACACGACAAAAACATGGACCCCACTTTCGTGGAATTCTTTTGCCGAAAAGACAAAAAAAACAGCATTAGCACTTCTTGCCAATGGCGTAATGCCAGGTCAAACAGTAGCTATTTATGCTCAGAATATGGCTGAAAACTTCTTTATAGATTACGCCGATTATGCTATCCGTGCTGTCTCGGTTCCTTTGTTTGCTACCGCTTCAGTAGCGCAATTAATCTATATTTTGAATGATGCAGGGGTTAAACTTCTTTTTGTAGGCGAACAAACTCAATATGACAACGCTTTGGAAGCGCTGCAACAAATCCCGACGCTGCAACAAATCGTCGTGATAGATTCCACGGTAGAATTGCACGATGAATCGCATTCAATTCATTTTTCTGAATTTGTTGAAAATCGTCAGGCCTCAACATTAGAAGAAGAACTTTTGCGGCGACAACAAGCTGCCAATAAAGATGATTTGGCTTTAATCATGTACACGTCCGGAACTACCGGGGAACCTAAAGGTGTCATGCTAAAACATTCCTCGTTTATCGAAGCAATGACAATTCACGATGAGGTAATCCCCTACTTTACCGAAGCCGACCGTTCCATTGCGTTTTTGCCCCTTTCGCACATTCTTGAACGAACTTGGTGCTACTATTGTTTTTACAAAGGAGCTCAAGTTTATGTAAATCTCCGACCTCAAGAGGTGCAATCAGCTCTCAAAGAAATACGACCAACCTCCATGTGCAGTGTGCCCCGTTTTTGGGAAAAAGTCTATCAAGGTGTCAAAGAACATATTGATAGTTTTTCGCCTGCCATGAAAGGGCTTGTAGTGTGGGCATTAGCCTTGGGTGAAATTTACAACTTAAATTACCTGCGCCTTGGCAAGAAGCCACCCCTATGGCTTAAATTACGCTATCAATTCGTTGACAAACTTATTTTTGCAAAAGTCAAAAAGACAGTCGGCATCGAGAATGCCAATATCTTTCCTGTAGCAGGTGCTGCTCTTGACGATTCCATCAATACTTTTTTGCGTAGTATGGGTCTTCCCATTGTGATTGGATACGGTTTAACCGAAACTACAGCTACCGTAACTTGCTTTCGAGAAACAAACTACAAAATAGGCACAGTAGGTAAAATAATGCCAAACGTTGAAGCACGCATCGGCGACGATAACGAAATTCAGCTCAAAGGGAAAACCATTACCTCAGGCTATTACAACAAACCTGAAGCCACAGCAGCCGCTTTTATCGATGGATGGTTCCGAACCGGCGATGCAGGAAAATTCGATGAAGAAGGAAATCTGATTCTTATTGAGCGCATCAAAGATCTATTCAAAACATCGAACGGAAAATACATTGCACCACAACAATTGGAAATCAAACTCGGTACGGACAAACACATTGATCAAGTAGCAGTTATCGGTGATCAACGCAACTACGTCACAGCCATTATCGTCCCTAATATGAATGAGCTGCATCAATTTGCAGTCAAAAATCAACTGGCAGAGTTAAAAGAGGATACTTTGCTTCAACACCCGACCGTGATCTCCTTTTACACTACATTGATCGAGGCACTGCAAAAGGATATGGCAACATACGAAAAAATCAAGAAATTCACGTTGATTAAAAAAGCCTTCAGCATTGAAACCGGCGAATTGACCTCGACGTTGAAACTTCGCCGCGCCATTATTCAACAAAATTATCACCAGCAAATTGAGGCTATGTATCATTAAATCAAATAATATGAAAAATATGACAGTTGATACCGTTTGCCATTGGATGGAAGAAATAGCGCCTCTGTCGTTACAAGAAAACTACGACAATGCAGGACTACAAATAGGAGATCGCAACTGTGAAGTGACGGGGGTTTTACTAACTCTCGACGTAACGGAAGCGGTAATCGACGAAGCCATTTCAAAAAAATGCAACCTTATTATCGCACATCATCCATTGTTGTTCAAAGGATTAAAACAAATCACAGGGAACAATTATGTACAACGATGCGTCATTGCTGCTATTCGCAATAACATCGCTATTTATGCTGCACACACCAATATGGATAATATTGCCGCTGGTGTAAGTCAAAAAATGGCCGAAAAATTAACTCTTCAACATTGCCAAGTTTTATCACCACGTACTGATCAACTATTTAAACTAATCACGTATGTACCTCTATCGAAATCTGATGACGTGCGGGAAGCCCTCTTTAAAGCTGGAGCCGGAACGATAGGCAACTACGATGCCTGTAGTTTTAATGCCGAAGGAATTGGAACTTTTCGTGCCAATAAAGGCGCTCATCCCTTTGTTGGCAATCTTTATGAGCGGCACCATGAAAAAGAAACACGCATTGAAGTTATCGTATCAGCTTTTCAGCGAGCAGCCATTGAAAAAGCGTTGCTTGAGACTCACCCATACGAAGAGCCGGCTTACGATTGGATTCCGCTCCGAAATCGATCATCACAGATTGGACTCGGCATTGTTGGGAATCTTACTGAACCTGAAACCGAAAAAGCTTTCTTACAACGACTAAAAGAGACATTTTGTCTGTCAGTGATTCGACATACACCATTTTGTGGAAAACCTATTCAAAAAGTAGCTCTTTGTGGTGGGTCAGGAGCTTCGCTACTGCCGGCTGCACTTGGGACACAAGCTGATATTTACATAAGCGCGGACTTCAAATACCATGAATTTTTCGACGCTGACAATCGAATTATCATCGCAGACATTGGACATTATGAATCACAGGGAAAACGCTTTTAGATATTCAAGATTTTTTCTCTGTAACTATCATCAAGAGCAGCTCTTTTCATTTTTAGTTTCTTGGTACTATTAAAGTCTGTTTGGTTGCTTATTAACCCCAACGCTATTTTGCGGATGATATTGAAATTCTCGGCAGAATAGCCTTTTCTTTTAAGCTGATTGTCTTCATTCATTACCACATCCAGGGTCCAATGTAATTTGTTTTCAATGCCCCAATGACTTCTGATAGCATCTCCCATTTTACTGGCATCTAACTGTTTGATGGATGTAATATAATGACGTTCCTCTTGACTTGTAATACCGGTTTTCTTTATTGTCCGTTTGGCAGTAATGCGTACAAGAGCACTGATTCCTTCCCATTGGTCTTTATTGTCCAAGTAATCCAGGTTGGTTATAACCTCGCAATATCGTTCTTCAATTCTACCATGGGCAAATTCATACTGCCTATGAACCGACACGGGCTTCTGTACTTTAAATGTCGTTTTTATTTGTTGATGCAACTCTTGCTGATTATCCTTGACCATCAGAATATAATCAGCCTCTTGTTCCAATATTTTAGAGGCTATCTTTTTCTGACAACCCATTGCATCAATAGTTACGATGCAGCCCTTTATGGCGATTAATTCCAATAATTCCGGAATGGCTACGATCTCATTCGATTTATCCAATACTGTTTCTTGCCCTATGCTAAGATTGTTCTTATTACAAAACGCTGTTACAATGTGCAATTTACTATTGCGTAAATTGGATGCTGCGCCTCGTATTGTTTTTCCATCAATAGAAACTACCCTGTCGGGGCATAAGTCGGCTATCGAATTTACCCAATTGATAAAACAAATATTGAATTGTTTGGTGTTCAAATTGTTAAAAACTCTATTGATAACATCGTGTGAAGGTGTTCCATTCGCATAGGGGAAGTATTTACGAAGCCATTCCAATTTGTTTTCTCCAAAGAATGCAATCTCTTCCCAACCATCAAAACCACTGATGACTGCCGATATGGTTAGAAAAAGTATTTCTTCCAGGGGATAAAGATAATTGCCCTTTTTGATTCTGCGGGGGTCTTGCAAGGTTGAAAAATGAGACGTGAATAGAAGGCAGTTATCACTAGATTTAAAAGAATTTGTCATTTTTTTTTATGGCAGAAAGTGCTGCCTAAATGACTATTCAAAGATACTGCATTTCTTATATCCCACAAAATCTTAAAAGCGTTTTCCCTGTTATGAATCAGAGCAATTTACAAAAGAGCTGCTACAGGAACAACTACAGAAAAAAATGCCTACATTTGCACTCCATTTGTCTACCAGCCTGACTAATCCGGTGCAGTATTTCTAACTACAGCTCCAACAACGATTTGAAAGGCATTTGTGAAAGCAAGTGCAATGAAATATACAACTCAAAAAGCGTTCAAACAGTAAATTCACTACCGTTATGCCTACTGAAGCAAAAACCGAAAAAGAGATCACCGTAGAAGAAAAATTAAAAGCTTTATACGAGCTTCAAACTGTTTCTACTGAAATTGATAAAATCAAAACATTACGTGGTGAATTGCCTCTCGAAGTGCAAGATTTAGAAGATGAAATCGTAGGGTTGCAAACCCGAATCGAACATTATAGCGAAGAGCTTAAAGAACAAGAACGAGAAATTGCTTCTCGTAAAATTGAAATTGAAGACTCTAAAGCTAAAATGGCCAAATACAAAGAGCAACAAGACAATGTGCGCAACAACCGCGAATACGACTTCCTAACCAAAGAGATTGAGTTTCAATCGTTGGAAATCGAACTGAGCGAGAAGCGAATACAAGAAACGCAAGCTGCCATTACATTCAAAACAGAAGAAATTGCCAACGCCAACACCTTGCTGAATGATCGTAAAGGCGATCTTGCACAAAAACAAGGCGAATTGGAAGAAATTGTTTCTGAGACCAAACAAGAAGAAGAACGCTTACGCGAACGTGCCAAAGAAATTGAATCTATGATTGAGTCTCGTTTGCTTACGGCGTTCAAAAGGATCCGTAAAAACGTTCGTAACGGCTTGTCAGTGGTCACCATTCAGCGCGACGCTTGTGGCGGCTGTTTCAACAAAATTCCACCTCAACGGCAAATGGAAATTCGGCTTCGTAAGAAAGTTATTGTCTGCGAATATTGTGGACGTATCTTAGTTGATCCTGATATCAACACCCCATCCACACTCGAATAATTTTTCACCATAAGTTCAATATTCCTTGCTCTTTCTGTTGCAAAAATGCGCATGAAGAGCAAGGTTTTTTATTTAACCCTTACGATTATATGAAGAGTATCGAAGAAATCTTTCTCTCCCGCACTTCGGTGCGACGTTACGAACGGAGAGCCATTGAACCTGAGAAATTAGATTTAATTTATCGCGCCATTCAAAATACACCAACAAGCTACAACGGACAGCAATTTTCCGTTATCGCTATTAGTGACCAAACTATCAAAGAACAAATCTATACTATCACCGGTCAGAAACAGATCAAGACTTGCGCCATATTCTTAGTGTTTTGTGCAGATTTCAATAAACTAAAGCAATTTGCTGACGCCAAAAGCATTGATTTTCCCCGATTTCAGGACACTATGGATGGGTTGTTGGTGGGTGTAATTGACGCTTCTTTAGCCATGCAAAATGCCGTCATAGCTTCCGAATCGCTTGGATTAGGCAGCTGTTGCATTGGGTATACACGTACCGCAGCTCCGGCACAATTAGCAGAAATTCTTCAACTTCCTCAGGGCGTTGCCGTCGTCTGCGGGCTATCCATTGGCTATCCGGCAGAACATCCTGATTTAAAACCTAAACAACCACTCTCTTTAGTCATTCACCATAACCATTATCGCACCGATCGGATTGACAAAGAACTTTTGGACTACAACGATGAAGTAGCTCAATACAATGAAGTTCGCTCTGGCGACAAAACGCACCACGATTGGGGGACTCATATTCTCGACTATCACCGTGTGGCGTTAGACTATCACCTGGAGGAGTATTTGCAACAACAAGGATTTGATCTTTCCTTCTCAAAAAACAACATGTCAGAACCCGAATAAACTATTGCTGCAAACAATTCATAATAAAATAATTAGGAAATTGAAATTCTTCACAATCATCTGTCTTTCTTTTTTTCTGCAGTGCAATAATCAATAAAAAAATAATGCTACCTTTGCAGCGAAATTTTAAAATGATATTCCTCATGGACGATGGCCCGGCGAACAACTTAGTATTAACTTGCGTTTAGCAAGGAAGCCGCATCGCATTCGCTTCCTTCTAAACCCCTAACAGAAGGAGGCACTTATGACTTCTCTCACTACCTTTTATTTAAGCAGACTCATTGGATGCAAACTGTTTGATGCCCGCGAAAATGTGCTAGGTATTATTCTGGATGTTTATGTTCAACTTCCAATGAACAATATCGAAATCGACAATGCACAACGACCCAAGATTATCGGTTTTTACATCAAGCAACAGAAAAAACGCTTGAATGTCACCTTGACCAATGTACAAATTGTAAAGTTCAACACCCATTACAAAGTGCAATGCCAGGCTATGACCGAAGTCTCTTCTGACACACTTAGCAATACCTTTTTGTTGAAAGAAACCATTCTCGATAAACAAATTGTCGATATCAATGGCAGAAAATTAGTACGGGTGAACGATGTACGGATGGTGGCGCTCTCATCAGGCGCTTTTGTAGTGGCTGTTGATGTAGGACTTGAAGGATTGCTGCGACGCATTGGCATTCACCCGCTTATTAAAGCCATCCTGCAACTCTTCGGCGGAAAGACCCCTTCTAAATTTATTCTGTGGGATGATGTGGAGGCCATCGATTTTGCCACGTTAAACATCAAACTCAACACGCCATTTACCAAACTCAACACGCTTCACCCGTCTGACTTAGCCGATATTATAGAAGACTTGGGGAAAGACTCAAAAACTTCAGTCTTTTCTTTATTAGACGAAGAGACTGCGGCTGATGTACTCGAAGAACTCGAGTCCAAAGAGCAAGTGCATATCATAGAAAGTCTTTCCATTGAAAAGGCAGCTGATGTGCTTGAAAAAATGCCGGCTAATGAAGCGGCAGATTTGATGGACAACTTAGAAGAAGAAAAAGCCCAACAACTGCTTGAAGAAATGGAGTCTGAAGCATCAGAAGAAGTAAGAGATTTGCTTGAATACCCAGACTCGTCTGTGGGCAGCTTAATGACGACCAACATATTAACTTTTCAAGAGACACAAACCATTGCCGACGTTATTGAGTTCATTAAAGCAGAACAACCGGAAATGGAATCACTTTACACCCTCTTTGTTGTGGATGAGCACAATCGGTTGTCAGGCACATTCACGATGCGTGACTTGTTGATCGAGTCACCCGACACACCATTGACGGAAATCATGAATTCTAACACTAATCAGGTCAATGATTATGATCGACTTGATTCTCTTTCGGAAATCATTTCCAAATACAACCTCTTGGCCGTTCCTGTCACCAATGAAAATGAAGAACTGGAAGGCATGGTAGTGGTTGACGATGTCGTTGACGATTTATTAGGCAAACGTAGAACCATGTAATAAAGGAGGAGTATTTATGGTATTGAAGAAAACGAATCGGAAGACTATTTTTAGCAGCATTGCAATTTTCCTCGCTATTTTAGGGCCGGGTATCATCACAGGCAGCGTAGATAATGATGCGGGAGGCATCACCACCTATTCAGTCGCCGGCGCCATGTACGGCTACCAACTTCTTTGGACGCTGATACCGTCGTTTGTCGTTCTTTTAGTAGTACAAGAAATGAATGCCCGTATGGGTATTGTCACAGGAAAAGGCTTAGCAACGCTCATACGCGAAAACGCCGGCGTAAAAGTCACATTTTTTATTTTTATGGGGCTACTACTTGCCGACATTGGGAACACCACCACGGAATTTGCAGGCGTTGCCGGTAGTTTAGAAGTGTTTAATGTAAGTAAGTACATTTCAGTTCCGTTAGTGGCTTTCATCGTTTGGATTTTGGTTGTGAAAGGGAATTACACTATCGCTGAACGCATCTTCTTGATTTTCAGCGCATCATTATTAGTATATATTATTTCCGCATTGATGGGACATCCGCAATGGAGCGAAATAGGCCATTCAATCGTTCGTCCCCGCATGGGAATGGACGACACAACGCTTACGATGGTACTGGGTATCGTGGGAACCACCATTGCTCCATGGATGCAATTTTACATGCAATCGTCGGTTATTGAAAAAAAACTTAAGATTTCGCAATACAACTACGTGCTGCTCGACATTATTATTGGGTGTGTTGCGACTATTACAGTAGCCTTTTTCATCATCATTGCATGTGCATCAACGTTGCACACGAATCATATCGTGATTAACGAAGCAAAAGATGCAGCCTTGGCGCTTAAACCGCTTGCAGGGGAATTTGCATCGCAAGTGTTCGCATTCGGACTTTTCGTTGCATCCATTTTTTCTGCTGTCATTTTACCATTGGCAACGGCCTTTTATGTCTCCGAAGCATTCGGATTTGAAGCAGGTATCGATAAAAAATGGAATGAAGCCCCCGAATTTTACGTGCTTTATACCGGCATTATCATACTTTCCGCAGGCATCATCCTGATTCCCAATGCACCATTAATAGGAATCTCACTTTGGTCGCAGGTCATTAATGCCGTCTTGTTGCCGGTTGTCCTGGTGAGCATGATGCTCTTGGTCAACAAGAAAAAACTCATGGGAGTGTACACAAACAAACCCATTGTGAATATCATTGGCTGGATCACCGTTGTCATCTTGGTTGCCATGTCATTTATGATGATAGTAGCGCCATTTTTCTAATTATTGAGCGATAGCACATCATACCTAAAACCGATGATAAGAACCTAACTTGTTTGCAATCATCGGTTTTTTGTGTTTCTATTTGAAAGAAATCGATTGAACAATGGCACTTTGATGCGAGGTAACGGTTTAAATTGTATCTTTGTAACTCTAAAAAAACGACATAAAACATGGAAATAGTTGTTAGTGGCATTCGTCCAACAGGAAATTTACATATCGGAAACTATTTTGGCGCTTTGCGCAACTTCATTAAGATGCAAAATGAGCATCAATGTTATTTCTTCATTGCCGATTACCACTCATTGACCACGCACCCAACTCCGCACGATTTGCATGGCAATGTAAAACAAATATTGGCAGAGTATTTAGCGGCAGGATTAGATCCTGAAAAATCAGCATTATATGTGCAAAGCGATTTGCCGGAAACCATTGAATTGTATCTTTTCTTCAACATGAACGCTTATGTTGGCGAGTTAGAACGTTGCACATCGTTCAAAGAAAAAATCAGAAAACAACCTGACAACGTGAATGCAGGATTGCTAACATATCCGACCTTAATGGCAGCCGATATCCTGATTCACAGGGCTTCCAAAGTGCCCGTGGGCAAAGACCAGGAGCAACATCTCGAGATGACCCGTACGTTTGGAAACCGGTTCAACCGCATGTATCAAACTGATTACTTTCCAGAACCACAGGCTTTTAATTTTGGAGAAGAATTAATCAAAATACCCGGTCTGAACGGTAGCGGCAAAATGGGAAAATCGGAAGGCGAAGGCAATGCCATTTTCTTGGCTGATGAACCCGAAGTGATTCGTAAAAAGGTAATGCGGGCTGTTACTGATGCAGGACCCACAGAAATGAATCAAGCCAAACCTGAAGTAATTGAGAATTTATTTAGCCTGTTAAAAGCAGTTTCAGATTCTTCTACCATAAGTTATTTTGATGAGAAATATGCCACTTGCCAGATCCGTTATGGAGACTTGAAAAAACAATTAGCGGAAGACATGATTCGGTTCACCACACCGCTACGCGAAAAAATCAACGAAATCAAAGCCAATGATGCTTATCTTCATCAGGTAGCCGAGATGGGTAGGGAAAAAGCGCACGAAAGCGCAGCAAAAACCATTCGTGAAGTACGCGAAATTATCGGGTTCAAACGTTTCTGAATTTCTTGAAAATTCAAAATTAATCACCTAAACCGATTGAACATGTCCACACTGATTGCACCTTCGTTGCTGGCGGCAAATTTTGCCAACTTGCAACATGACATCGAAATGATCAATTGCAGTGAAGCTGATTGGTTGCATTTAGACATCATGGACGGCGTGTACGTTCCCAATATTTCTTTTGGGTTTCCTGTCATCGAAGCTGTTAAAACATTGTGCAAGAAACCGATGGATGCTCATTTAATGATCGTTCATGCCGACAACTACATCACTCGCTTTCAGGAAATGGGTGTCAATCGTCTCACGGTACATTACGAAGCATGTACACATTTGCATCGAACCATTCAAACCATTCACCAGGAAGGAATGAAAGCCGGCGTGGCGCTTAACCCTCACACTCCGGTATTTATGCTCCAAGACATTATCGCAGAATTAGACACCGTGCTAATTATGAGTGTCAATCCGGGGTTCGGCGGACAAACGTTCATTGAACATAGTTACCGTAAAGTTTACGAACTTAAAGAGTTGATTATGAAAGAACAAGCATCTACTCTTATTGAGGTAGATGGTGGCGTCAACTTGGAAACAGGCGCGAAACTCATTACGCAGGGCGCCGACGTGTTGGTAGCAGGTAACTTTGTTTTCGCATCAGCCAACCCCGAGGAAACGATTCATCAACTCAAGCAGCTCTAATCAGGCTATCTTATTCGGATTTTTTTGATCACGCGGACGACGATCGAAAAATGGATTTTTCGATGACACACTAATTGGGATAGCATAAATAGAATGACACTCAGTCATAACATTCAACGCTTTCACAGCAAAACCCACAGAAAACATTACCCTTGAATCGACACGCAAATCAGCAGCAGTAGCCACCGCAGACCCAATGGCAATACCCAGATCGATCATATTGATGGCACATGGGATAGCCTCATTCTTCAATTTTTCATCGCACGTAGCGACCCCGCAATATCCACAATTGAGACCTTGGACTTGGGTTCGAGTGCCAATAAGAATTACGGCATCCGCATGAAGAATATTTTCTGCATCGCGAAACAAAAACTTCAAGCCTGTTTCTTCTCCTTTTGCATAGGTTACTTCTGACAACTTTTGAATGTCGTCACCCACAACCGTGGTAATTTCTATCACATCAATACCTTTCCCTTTAGGAGCTGTCCGTGCTGCCGTCATTATTAATTGTGCAATCTCGACGATACGCGTCGAACGATTCTCTCTTTCGTTTATGATCATTTTTTTAGTAGTTTGAATTCAATTATTTTACAATCAAGTCTTCCAATGTCTATTGGAAACTTTTCAACGAATCGACAAAAGTACAAAAAACGGGGGAAATCGCTTTTCAACAAACGAATTTCCATCGACAAAACGCAGAGACAGAAAAAGAGTTTGGTTACTTGCTCGTTTGAAAAGTATGCACTACCTTTGCAACCATTAATTTACATCCAAAATTTTATTCGTAATGTATTTAACTGCAGAAAAGAAAGAAGAAATCTTCGGCAAGTACGGGAAGTCGAATACTGATACTGGGTCAGCAGAATCCCAGATAGCATTATTTTCATACCGTATTAGCTCGTTAACTGAGCATCTCAAGTTAAACGCGAAAGATTATAGCACAGAAAGAGCATTGGTCATGTTGGTAGGTAAACGTCGTCGGTTGCTCGACTACTTAATAGCCAAAGATATTGAACGATATCGCCACATTATCAAAGAGCTTAACATTCGGAAGTAAGCTCATTCAACAACTTAAAGAAGCCATCTCAATCGGGTGGCTTTTTTATTTTAAACCACCTTTCAAAAAGGATAAGATAATGACTAAATGAAGCTTCGACAACACCGCACCAAAGGGTTGACATAGTTTAACACCGCACTAATCGCCACTATCAGGCAAAATTGCCTATTTTTGCTTGAATTAAACATCCTCTTATGAAGAAATTGATTTTGCTTGGCGCGACTTTTCTGTTTTTGGTAATAAATTCTCATGCACAAGAGTCGTACACATTTACTCAACCTTCACATGCTTTTCAAGAAGGCACCGCGCTCTATCTTCAAAAGCAATACAGCGCGGCACAACATCAAATGGAAATCTTTTTACAAAAAGCCGATCCAATCGATAAAGTACGTTGTCAAGAGGCTTCTTATTTCATAGCGGCATGTGCTTTTGAATTAAGACAACCCAATGCAAAGGAATTAATCGAACAGGAACTCATCACTTATCCAAGTTCTCCTCAACAATCACATCTGCACTACATGGCAGGTATTCTCAGATTTGAAGCAAAACAATACGCAGCAGCCCTAAATGAATTAGGAAAAGTAACAATCAACCAGTTAAATCCATCTGAAGGTCTTTTATGCCATTTTGCTATAGGCTATTCCAACATGGCTGTCAATCGTTTTCCGGATGCACTTATTGCATTCAAACCACTCTTAGGCAGCGAAAAATATGATGCAGTTGCTACCTATTATTATGGATATTGTGAATATGCTTTAGATAATTACGCAGCTGCGCTTCCATATTTTCAAAAAATAGATCAGTTGCCTGAATTCTCGTCGTTGGCACCTTATTACGTCATCCAAATTTATGCCAAACAACACGACTACGCAAAAGTAAGAAGTTATGGCAATACCATCCTCAAGTCACAACCAAACAACCCTAAAAACGGTGAAGTTTATCGCCTGTTAGGAGAATGCGACTATCGGGAACAAAATTATAACCAAGCTGTTACTCAATTTTCAAAAGCAGGAGCTATGAATGCTTCCCTCCCACGAAACTCATTATACATGTGGGGAATATCTTGTTATAAAACCAATCGTTTTGCCGATGGCATTACACCCTTGTCAAAAGTTGCAGCTATATCGGATAGCCTAGGACAAAACGGTTTCTTCTGGCTTGGGAATACGTATATTCAACTGAAAGAAATCTTGAAAGCCAAGCTCGCATTCGAGGCTGCCTCCAAAATGAGTTATGACAAAACAGTACAAGAAGAAGCAATGTACAATTACGCAATGACAACTTACACAAGTACGTCTCCTTTTGGCGAATCAGTGAAAGTGTTTGATCAATTTCTCACCCAATTTCCTCATTCAGCACATAGCGAAGCCATCAAAACTGACTTAGCCACTGTTTTATTAGCTTCAAAAGATTATCCGGCAGCTTTGCAAGCCATTCAAAAATTGCAATCAAACTCACCGCAAATTGCAGCAGCCAAAGAAAATATTCTTTTTCATCTTGGAATTGAACAATTCAACAACAATCATTACCAGTCTGCAATCGATTACTTCACAAAATCTATTGATTCTGAAACGTTTGGCGCAGCTATGGCTCAAACTTATTATTGGCGTGGCGAAAGTTATTATCGCTTACACAATTATCAGTCAGCGATTAAAGATTGGTTAGCTTATCAAAACAATCCACTCGGCCCCAAAGATGCCAATTACAACCAATCTAATTATGATTTAGGATACGCCTATTTCAAAGTCAATGATTTTAAACAAAGCCAACTCTATTTCTTACGTTTTGCAGGAAGTGAACATGATCCGCTTTCACTAATATACAATGATGCTTTGGTACGCATTGCCGATTGCCATTTTCAAACACGTGATTTTTCCGATGCTCACATTTTTTATGCACAGGTTATTGCTAAAAATGTTGCCGCCAGTGCTTACGCACAATATCAAACGGCCTTTATTAACGGCCTTGAAAAACATTATCGCGCCAAAATTGATGAATTGAACAAATTGACTAAAAATTATCCTGCATCAGAATATACAGAACAAGCATATTATGAAATAGGACGAGCCTACATATCTCTTGAACAGTATGATAAGGCCATTGCTGCATACCAAACCTTGCTTCAGAAATTTCCCAATGGTGCGTTAGCACGCAAAGCATCACTCGAAATCGGTATGGCGTATTACATTAACAACAACAAGCAGCAAGCTTTAGATGCTTATAAAGCCGTCGTGGCCAACTACCCCGGCAGCAACGAAGCTAACGAAGCCATGCAAAACATTGAAAATATCTATGTTGACATGGCAGATGCTAATGACTACCTCGCCTATAGACGCTCGCTGGGCAAAAACAATGGACTTTCAATCAACGCACAAGACTCGCTTACTTTTGTAACTGCAGAGAAGCTTTATCTCAGCGGACAGACAGAACAAGCCATCACGCAACTCAACCAATATCTCACACAGTTCTGTCCACAAGGTAATTATTGTGTCAAAGCAACATATTATTTGGCAGACAGCTACCGACAACTTCATCAATCAGACAACGCGTTAGCGGCCTATCAGAAATTAGCAACACTTAAAGGGAATCCTTATCAGGAAGAAGCATTAGCACAATGTGCATCGATCACGTACGATGCAAAAACGTATGATGCAGCGCTCAATTTTTTTCAATCACTGCTCAACATCACTAACAACAACACCTATAAACAAGCAGCTCTTTTAGGCATATTACGAAGCAGCTATCTGAGCCACAACAGCGCAGTAGCCATTGCCACTGCCAACAACATTTTTACCGACATACAAGCGACTCCCGAAATGAAAGACGAAGCTCGATTCGATCGTGCCTCTTCCTACCAACTGATCAACCAGCCAGACAGCGCTTTTGCTGATTGGAGCATCTTGGGGCAAGACGTTCATACTGCTTATGGAGCGCAAGCCAAATATGAAATGGCCAAATATTACTTTGAAAATGGCGATTTAGCCAAATCGGAAAGCGAAGTCCTTGATTTTATCAACAAAGGCACACCTTATCAATTTTGGTTGGCAAAAAGTTTCTTGCTTCTTTCCGATATTTATGTCAAGAAAGGCGACGATTTTCAAGCAAAACAATATTTATTGAGTTTGCGCGACAACTACCATGCCAATGACGAGATTCAATCTCTCATCCAACAACGGTTACAAGCTATTGATGAGCGTCAAAATGCGCCAACAACCTCTACGCCAACGGTAAATCATTAACTATTTGTTTTCACAACGGGTCACCAATTTCAGCAACAATGAAGCAATCAATCTATTTTCTTTTCCTGTTCAGCATGATCGGGACTCAATTTGCCACCGCTCAAGTATCTAAAAATGACACCATTGCCAAGCGTAATGTGATCATCGAACGGAATTATACTCCTACTGCACCTGATGTACACCGAATTGTGGTTAATCCCGTCGTCACCGAGCCTGAAATCAAACCTGAACCGGTGGCATTCTCCGAACAGATATCTCCACTTCAACCTGCTTTCGATTTACATAAATGGCAAGCTGCCGTGGTGCATATCGATCAGGATCCAATTCACAAAGGATACGCACTGATTGGAGGAGGATTGTATGGGAACGCATTGGGAGATTTGTTACTTCCCATTGTTAGTGACAAATCACAGCAATTGACCTTCAACACACATATATGGTCGCTTTTCGGGAACAAACAACAACACTTGGTCACCGACTTCGGCCTCGATTACCAATATTCTTTCAAACCATTCGATTTCTTGGTAGGCGCTTATTTCAATCGTGAAGGATTTAATTACTATGGCACAAACGGCCCTTCTTTTCAATTTCTCCCTTCCTCAACCAGCTATAAAGATACCACGAACCACTTTGTCAATGGTGGCTTTAACGTCGGCATTCGTTCACGACACAATTCTTCGAACGTTGATTATTCAGCAAAAGTAAAGTATAATAGTTTTGTGCCCGGATTCGGATTGCATGAACAACAAATCAATGCTTCGGGCAATGTTGAAATTCCTGTCAATGACAATCGTTTGGGGGTTTCTGTCGATGTGACACACTTTTCATACAATCGACCTTCGGGACTCGGATATCCCAATTATGCCGTGATAGGCGTCAATCCTTATTTTAATTTATTAGGAGATACTTGGAAAGTTCATATTGGATTAAAGGATGATGTGGCTACCGGAGGAAGTAACAAAAAAATGAACCTGATGCCCGACGTAACCGCTCACATTGATCTTATCCCGACAGTTACTGTTTATGGAGGCATTACCGGAAGTTACCAAATAAATTCCATGCAAAGCATGATGGAGAATAACCGTTACTTGCTGCCTACGTTGCGCGTCAGAGACAGCTACGTGCCTATCGACGCTTTCGCAGGCATAAAAAGCAGTCCCTTGTCCGGACTTTTGCTGAACGGATCCATTGATTATAAACATTATGACAAACAATATTTTTATATTAATACAGGTTCAGCAGACACACTTTCTTTTGCACTTCCTACGCAATATTGGAATAATCCCACGTTTGATGTAGCTTACGACAATACCCAAGAAGTGACGCTTCATTTCAACAGTAACTACAATTGGCGGGACGAACAAATCATTTTCTTAGAAGCAAATTATCATTATTGGCATATGCAGACTCTTGCCCACGCGTGGATGCAACCATCTTTTGAATTTGCGGCCGGTATTGATCAAAAGGTCTCACAACATCTTTTTCTTAATGCCAATTACTATTTTGCAGGTGGGCGATATGCGGCTTTGGCTAATAGCACGTCAATTCGAATGAAAGATATCAACGACGTGAATATCGGCGCATCTTATTCATACAGTAACTGGTTGACAGCCTTTGTACGTGTAAACAACATTTTAGGTTTAGCATCGTCGCTTCGTTATCAAACGTGGTATGGTTACGATGCCGTAGGGTGCAATTTCCAAATTGGAGTCGCCTTTTCTTTTTAATGGACAAAACCATGCGGTGACAAATGAATTAGTTCTGGTTACGCAACAGCCAACCAAAACTTGTGACAATTGGAAGTATAAATAACATGGCCAATCCCTATTTTCAGTTTAAACAATTCACCGTTTGGCATGATCATTGTGCCATGAAAGTAGGCACAGATAGTGTTTTGCTGGGAGCATGGACCGACTTCAGCGGCGCTGCAAACATTTTAGATATTGGCACCGGATCGGGTATTCTTGCATTAATGGCGGCACAAAAAGCCCCCAATGCTCAAATTGATGCGATAGACATTGATGCTGCGGCAGTGGAACAAGCGAGAGAAAACTTTTCACGTTCGCAATGGAAAGATCGAATTACAATCTATCATCAGTCGTTACAGGAATTTGCAAACACCCCAACAAAACGCTACGATATAATCATCTCAAATCCGCCATATTTCAGCAATGCACTCAAATCACCTGACAAGCAGCGTACAACAGCAAGACATAATGATGATTTAGATCTAAAAACACTATTTGAAGCTGCCAATCAATTGTTAGAATCAACTGGCAGTCTCAACCTGATCTTACCGGTAGCACAAGGAAGACAAAGTATTGATGAAGCAGCAAGACTCGGCTTAACATGTATCCATCAAACTTTTGTAAAACCAACAGAGAACGCTGTCCCCAAACGCAGCTTACTCTGTTTCTCGAAATCGTTGGCACTGTACCATGAAGACGAATTCTTTATTGAGACAGAAACAAGACATTCGTTCTCGTATGATTATCGGCAATTGACACAAGATTTTTACCTGAATTTATAAGGCCAAATCACTTCTAACACGAAAGCAGTGCAAACGATTGAACCGTCATCATCGGGAATCTTTAACAAAGCATCCATACTTCATCTAAAAAAACAAGTAACTTTGTACGTGCAATAATTTGCAACAAAATGAACACAGAATCCATCAAACCTGATTATATTTTTGAAACAAGTTGGGAAGTATGCAACAAAATCGGAGGTATCTACACGGTGCTTTCCACCAAAGCGCGTACTTTAAAACAAACCGTGGATGATCATCTGATCTTTATCGGTCCTGATTTAGGTATTGGTGTACAAACCGACTTCATAGAATCGCTCACTCTATTTCAGGATTGGAAAGAAGTGGCAGTGAAGCGTAACAACTTGAAAATAAGAGTTGGAAGATGGGACATTCCTTCTCAACCCATAGCAATCCTGATAGATCATAAACCCTTTTTTGCTCAGAAAAACGAAATATACGGACGAATGTGGGAATGGTACAATGTCGATTCGTTGCATGGATTTGGAGATTATGACGACGCTTCTTTATATGGATATGCGGTCGGGACTGTGATTGAAAATTTTTATCGCTTCTACCATCTCGACCAACAACGCGTGATTGCTCATTTCAATGAATGGAACACCGCTTTTGGCCTTTTTTATCTCAAACGTTATCTCCCACAAGTCGGAACCTTGTTTACGACACATGCAACAACAGTAGGACGCTCCATAGCAGGCAATAACAAGCAATTATATGACTTCTTGCCCGGATACCATGGCGATCAGATGGCGCATGAACTAAATGTCGAATCAAAGCATTCCGTTGAAAAACAAGCTGCAAAGCTCGCCGATTGCTTTACAACCGTAAGCTCGATTACAGCAAAAGAATGCACACAAATTCTCGAAAAAAAGCCGGATGTCATTACGCCGAATGGATTTGAAGATGACTTTGTGCCACGCAACGAGCAATTTGCACAGAAACGGGAACAAGCGCGAACAACCTTGAAACAAGTTGCAGAAGCACTCCTCTGCTACGCCCTCCCATCTGACACGTTGTTTGTGGCTACTTCGGGACGTTATGAATACATCAATAAAGGGATAAACCTCTTTCTCGATTCACTCAACCAGGCAGAAGAAGATCATAAATTAAACCGAACCATTGCTGCGTTTATTATGGTACCAGCCTATATTTCCGGACCACGACACGTTTTGCAACAAAAATTGGCTGGTGGAACACATTCATGCGTCAAAGAAAATCCCTTTGTTACTCATGAATTGGTAGAGCCGTGGAAAGATCCGATTCTATCTGATATTAGCTGGTTACATTTCACCAATCATCCAGACTCAAAGATTAAATTGATCTTTGTTCCAAGTTATTTGCATGGAGATGATGGAATTTTCAATAAATCCTATTATGACTTGCTCATTGGCATGGATGTCACACTGTTTCCATCTTACTACGAACCATGGGGTTATACGCCGTTAGAAAGCGTTGCATTCTCCGTGCCAACTATAACTACTTCGCTTTCAGGGTTTGGGCAATGGATAAACCCGCACCAGCAATCGATAGACAAAGGGGTTGCCATCATTGAGCGTACCGATGCAAACTACCCGGAAGCCGTTGCTGCAACAACATCTCAATTAATAGCTTTTGCTAATATGGAAGCTCAAAAAATAGTAGAAATCAGAGAAAAAGCTCACGCCATTTCGCAAAAAGCACATTGGGAAAACTTTATTTCGTATTACTACGAAGCCTACGCAAAAGCGCTATTAAAAAAAGAGAAACCGTGATAGCCGGTTGTTCAGTTTCTAATCAAGGCATTACACATAAAATCACTATTCAAGAATTCGATAAAAATGAAATTACAAACATCGCATGTCAATCAATCAAATTGGAAAGAAATCGTTGTTTCTTCCCACGTTCCTGATCGATTGATCAAATTAAAAGAATTAGCGCACAACCTTTGGTGGGTATGGAATCCTGAAGCATTGGAGCTTTTTGCAGACATTGATCCAAAACTATGGGAAGAAACAAAAGGGAATCCCATTGTGATGCGTGAAAAACTCAGTTACGAGAGATTTGAAGCCCTTGAAGCCGATCCTGCTTTTCTTCAACGATTAGACAAGGTGTATAAGGACTACCAAGATTATATTCACGCACCTATAGATACTACAAAGCCATCTGTAGCATACTTTAGTATGGAATACGGGTTGTCCAACATTTTGAAAATCTATTCCGGCGGACTTGGTATGTTAGCAGGCGATTACCTCAAAGAAGCCAGCGACTGCAACGTGGACATGACGGCAATTGGATTTCTATATCGTTTCGGCTACTTTACCCAGAATTTATCGATGGAAGGCCAACAACTCGCACTTTATGAGCCTCAAAATTTTGGAAGTCTCCCCATTGAATCGGTAAAAGATGAACATGGCAATCAAATTCAAGTTGAAGTTCCCTATCCAAATCGTATCATCTATGCAAATGTTTGGAAAGTAGCTGTTGGTCGGGTCTCATTATATCTGTTAGACACCGATAACGACAAAAACAGCGAGTTTGACCGTCCTATCACCTATCAACTTTATGGTGGCGACTGGGAAAATCGTCTCAAACAAGAAATTCTCTTAGGAATTGGCGGTATTTTGACTTTGAAACAATTAGGTATTGAAAAACAAGTTTACCATACTAACGAAGGACATGCCGCACTCATCAATCTGCAACGATTGGTCGATTTAGTTACAGAAAAAGGATTGACCTTCAATCAAGCTATGGAAGTAGTACGTTCATCTTCGCTTTATACCGTTCACACTCCGGTACCTGCCGGCCACGATAGCTTTGATGACGGATTATTTGGCAAATACATGGGAAGTTATCCGGCTAAGTTGGGCATTAGTTGGGAGGAACTGATGGATTTAGGCCGCGAAAATCCTGGCGACAGTAACGAGAAGTTTAGCATGAGCAATTTCGCATGCCGCACCTGCCAAGAAGTCAATGGGGTAAGTTGGTTGCATGGAAAAGTTTCCCAAGAGATGTTTCAGAATCTTTGGAAAGGGTATATGCCTGAAGAATTGCATGTTAGCTATGTAACCAATGGAGTGCACCTTTCAACGTGGACCGCTTCGGAATGGCAACGACTTTACGATAAAGTTTTTTCATCCAACTTTAGGAAAGAACAATCTAACCTTAAAGTCTGGGAAGGGATTTACAGCGTGAGCGATGAAGAAATATGGAAGACGCGCACTACGCTTAAAAACAAGCTGATAAGCTACATAAAAAATCAGATCAATGACACATGGTTAAAAAATCAAGGTGATCCTGCCATGATTGTCGCTACGTTAGAGAAAATAAACCCTAACGCCTTAATGATTGGGTTTGGTCGACGTTTTGCAACCTACAAACGTGCACAACTTTTATTTACTGATATTGAGCGTTTAGCGAAAATTGTAAATAATCCACTTTATCCAGTTCAATTTATCTACACGGGGAAAGCGCATCCAGCTGATGGAGCCGGACAAGATTTGATTCGCAAAATCATCCAAATCTCGCGAATGCCTGAATTTCAGGGGAAAATCATTTTCTTGGAAAATTACGACATGCAACTTGCCAAACGGCTTATTTCCGGTGTCGATATCTGGTTAAACACGCCTACACGACCATTGGAAGCATCGGGAACTTCGGGACAAAAAGCAGAAATGAACGGAGTCCTTAATTTCTCAGTACTCGATGGATGGTGGCTCGAAGGCTACATTCAAGGAGCCGGATGGGCGCTAACCGAAAAACAAACTTATAACAATGAAGCCTATCAGGATCAATTGGATGCAGCAACCATTTACTCGCTCTTAGAAAACGAAATTATCCCGCTCTATTTTGCAAAAAACAGTAAAGGATACTCTCCGGAATGGATAGAATATATTAAAAATTCGATTGCCAAAATTGCACCACGTTTCACAACAAAAAGAATGTTGGACGATTACATAAATCGTTTTTACTTGAAACTAAGCATTCGTCACGAACGTATGGTGGCAGACAATTTCAAGAAAGCAAAAGAACTTGTTGCTTGGAAAGAAAAAATGGCAGCTTCATGGGATAATATTGAATTGCTTGAGTTGAATATTCCTGAATCACTTTACAAGGATTCCACCGTAAACAGTAAGCATCAAATTACAGCTCTTCTTGATGTAAAAACGGCTGATTGTAAAGATATCGGAGTTGAATTAGTAGTTACCTATCATGATGACCAGAAAAATGAAGATCACATTCTCGATACAGACGAATTTAATATAGTAAAAACCGAAGGAACACGTTTGACATTTCAATTAGAATATCGACTGACCAAAGCAGGATCTTTTCGGTATGGCTTCAGAATGTTTCCAAAAAATGAAGAACTTCCTCATCGTCAGGATTTCAACTATGTTCGCTGGCTATAAACAAAACATCAAATCTCATCAAATAAAAAACCATCGGCTTGTAACCGATGGTTTTTTATTTACCATTCTTTATATCAAAACTCGGCGTTTTTAGGTGTGCGGGGGAACGGGATGACATCTCGAATGTTTCCCATACCGGTGACAAAAAGCAACAAACGTTCAAAGCCCAATCCAAATCCGGCATGTGGCGCCGTACCAAATTTGCGTGTTTCAAGATACCACCAAAGATCTTTCATTGGAATATTCAACTCGTTGATTCGATCAAGCAGTCGATCATAATTCTCCTCACGCTGCGATCCGCCTATTATTTCACCAATACGAGGGAATAAGACATCCATGGCTCTTACCGTTTTGCCATCTTCGTTTTGTTTCATGTAAAAGGCCTTGATCTCTTTCGGATAATCAGTTAAGATCACCGGTTTTTTGAAATGCTTTTCAACCAAATAACGCTCATGCTCCGATTGCAAATCAACACCCCATGAAACAGGGAATTCAAATTTCTCTCCACTATGAACCAAGATATCGATGCCTTCCGTATATGATAGCCGTACAAAGTCGTTTTCAGCCACGAACTTCAGCCTGTCAATCAACTCATTATCCCACATGGAATTAAGAAAATCCAAATCATCAGCGCAATGATCGAGGGCATATCGGATAAGCGACTTGAGAAAGTCTTCTGCCAAATCCATGTTGTCATGAATATCATAAAAGGCCGCTTCAGGCTCGATCATCCAAAACTCAGCTAAATGGCGAGGAGTATTAGAATTTTCAGCTCTAAACGTTGGTCCGAACGTATAAATGTTGCCCAAAGCCAAAGCGCCTAACTCACCCTCCAACTGACCGGAAACAGTAAGATTGGTTGGTTTGCCGAAGAAGTCATTATCATAATTCACTTTGCCTTCGGGCGTTTTCGGCATATCATTTAAATCCAATGTAGTGACCTGAAACATAGCACCTGCGCCTTCAGCATCCGAACCTGTAATAATAGGGGTATGAAGATAAAAGAACCCTTTTTCGTTAAAATATTGATGAATGGCGAACGCCATTGCATGACGAATACGTAACACAGCGCTGAATGTATTTGTTCGTGGTCGCAAATGAGCAATCTCTCGTAAAAATTCGAGTGAATGCCCTTTCTTTTGTAAAGGATAAGTTTCAGCGTCGGCAGTACCATAGATTTCAATTTCTAATGCCTGAAGCTCCACCGTTTGCCCTTGACCTTGCGATGCCACTAACAATCCCGTGATACTCACGCAAGCTCCTGTAGTAATAGGTTTTAGAAAATCATCGCCAAAGGTAGCTATATCAACCACAATTTGCAGATTCTTAATGGTTGATCCATCATTTAAAGCTATGAAACTAATGTGCTTATTGCCACGACGCGTTCTAACCCAACCACGAACATTGATTTGTTCAGATAAAAACGCATCCGAAGCCAGGATTTCGACAATTTTAATACGTTGTAATTTTCCCATGTTCTTTATTAAATGACAAAGCACTTAATGTATAAGTGCTTTGTGGTCAGAAATTTATTTCGATTTTAATGGAGATCCTAATCGCGTCATAGCACAGCGGAACCCAATGTCATCAGCACTCTTGTTCTGATCTAAGTAGCGACGCGTAGAAGGATTTAACCAATAAGGTTTATCTTTCCATGAGCCACCTTTGTAAACACGTGAATAATTAGAAATAGCAGGAGCTAATTCATCTAATTTATCACCTTTAGGACTATACATCATGGCAGTTGCAATATTCCCTTTTGCAATAGAATCAGTCCATGTATCACTATTAGCGGATGAAGCCATAGATCCATCGCGATAATTACGAACATCATCTATCTCTTTTCCTACATATCGTAAACGACCTAAGGAATCAACTTTATAATCGGCAGCATTTTGCGCTCCCATCCGGTTGAATCGCACAGGTTCAAACACGTTACCACGATAAGGATTATATCCTTTTGTCTCTATCTCATTCATTGGGCGGTAAACATCCAACACCCACTGATTTACATTCCCTACCATACAATACAACCCAAAATTATTGGGGAAGAATGAGTTGACCGGCATCGGAATAATTCCCTTGTCAGAATTATGAGCAACTCCCATCATATCCCCACGTCCACGTGCAAAGTTTGCCATAAATTCGCCGGCATATTTTTTATCGGGGCGACGCAATTGCGAAGATGGCCAAGGATAGAGTTGCCCATTCTCAACTTCTCCGTTTTTATCGGATTTATAGCCATAAGCAGCATACTCCCATTCTGCTTCCGTCGGTAATCGGAAATACGGGAATAAGATACCGTCAGACATGTTTACTTTGGACGTATCTCGGCCTCCAACAGCCTCATTAAAATTGGTATAATAATATTTCTTCGTGCTGAAAATATATTTCTCTGCAATTTCTTGTGGATTAGTCGATTTACGAATGGCATCCCATTGTGTCGGCTTAATTTTCTTCATGTCAATCAAAATCTTTTCATTGACACGATCAGTGCGCCATTCGCAATAATCCATTGCCTGTTCCCACGTGACACCAACAACTGGGTAGTGACGATATGCTACATGCTGAAAATAATTTTCTACATACGGCTCATTATAAGCAAGATTTTCTCTCCATACTGCCTCATTTGGTTTAGCGCGTTCAATGATGGCTGGTGAATTATGAAATACTTCTTTCGTCCAATTCAAATATTCCAACCAGTTCTCATTTGTAATATCATATTGATCCATATAAAATGAATTCACCGTGACACGACGCTGAAAACTATTCGCTGTTTGTGCTAATTGTTCTGCATTCCGTCCCATGGTAAACGTTCCTCCCTCGATTAAAACCATATCAGGAGGTGTTTTTTCGTGATAAGCATTATTTATTTTCAACCCGCCACCATTCTTACCATTGTATGCCCATCCTGTTGTGTTGGAATACTTGGTAGGAATTTGATTATTTGAACTACTTTTACAAGAAACCATGGTAGCTATTAGACCAATCAAAACAACGCTTACAATTTTATCGCAAATTTTCATGGGAAAATAAATTTGATTTTCGTATTTTCAAATGGTTACGAACGCTTCGTTATCCCGTTGGTCTACTGATTAAAGAATCAAATCATACAGAGACAAAAGAAGCATATTTCAGTGTGCAAATATAGTTTTTTTTATCTATCCATTTATCAGAATATAATTTTTTATTTATAGTCGAATCACTTTTTTCGACGACACATTACATGTTCAGGTACAAACCTGCCAATTGACGTCAATTTTCAATTTATGCATGCTACTGCCACAAAACCTATCGATTTACACCGCACATTTCTGCTTTATTTTTCTTCTGTACGGATAACCCAGAACTCCAAAGATAATTCCTACATTTGTAGTGAGTTTTTGTATAACGGAAACATGCAATCAAATAGTATCTCTATACGCATAAAAAATCGCATCCTCTCGCTTTCTTCCCCCATTGTGATGGGGATTCTAAATGTTACGCCCGACTCTTTTTATCCGGAAAGCAGGGCTAACACAGAAGAAAGAATGATAGCCCGCGTTAAAGCAATCCTCGCAGAAGGAGGCACCATTATCGACATTGGAGGCTACTCTACGAGGCCTTTTGCCGTCGAAGTAACAGAAAACGAGGAGATGGAGCGTCTTTTTGGAGCACTCACCATTATAAGAAACCATTTCCCTGATGCAATTCTTTCAGTGGATACATATCGTGCTCATGTGGCTGATCAAGTGATTCGTGAGTTTGCCGTGGATATAATCAACGACATTTCGGGAGGAACATTAGATCCACGCATGGACGAAGTCATTGCATATCATCAAGTACCCTTCATTTTAATGCACATGAGAGGAACTCCACAAACGATGCAACAATTCACAACTTACAAAAACCTTTTTCACGAAGTCTCTCTCTTTTTCGCACAACGTATTCAGCGATTGTCCGAATTAGGCGTAAATGATATTGTGTTAGATCCCGGCTTTGGCTTTGCAAAAACGATAGCACAAAATTTTGAATTATTACGGCATCTTTCCCGATTTTCCCTTTTTGAAAAGCCTTTATTGGCAGGGCTATCACGGAAATCAATGTTATATAAAACCTTACACACTGACGCTGAACACAGTTTACCGGCCACCATCGCAGTGAATACCATTGCATTGATGGGTGGAGCATCAATTTTGCGGGTACACGATGTCAGCGAAGCTGTTCAAGCTATTGCTATGTACGAAAACACCTATTCTTCGTTAATTGTTGAATAAAATAATTTACAAAAAGCAGGCGTTTCGTCATAACCATACATAAACGAAATCAATTCCGGGCGCTAGAATTGAATGATGACCCAAAGAGGAATACACTATGAATTTTGAATTTGGCATAAAGGACATCATTGATATTACGTTGGTTGCCATACTGTTTTACCAGCTCTATAAACTATTTAAGGGCACAGGCGTCAACAACATCTTCATTGGCATTTTGGTGTTGGTTGTTGTATGGTTTTTCGTAGTCTATGTTTTTCAGCTCGAATTGCTGGGAGCTATTCTCAACAAAGTGATGAGCGTTGGAATCATTGCTCTGATCATTATTTTTCAGTTAGAGATTCGTCGCTTTTTTTCCATGTTGGGGTCGCGCCATCAATGGGATTTTTTAAAACGATTTGCACCAAAATTTGGCACCAAAACCGAAGAGAGCAGCGACTCTATGGCTGTTGCACAAGTTGTGATGGCGTGTCGCCACTTAGCGAGAAGCCGCACGGGAGCGCTCATCGTGGTGGCAGGAAAAACCCGATTAGAGAATCATATACAAATCGGAGAAACGATTGATGCTTCGATTAACAACCGGTTGATTGAAAATATTTTTTTCAAAAACAGCCCATTACACGATGGAGCTATGATTATTGAGAACAAAAAGATCACTTCCGTTGCTTCCATCTTGCCGCTCTCCCAGAGCCATTTCATTCCCAAACATTTAGGATTAAGACATCGAGCTGCCATGGGAATTTCCGAACAAACCGATGCGGCTGCAATTGTTGTTTCCGAAGAACGAGGATCTATTTCACTGGCTGTGCATGGAGAACTAACTATCAATATTTCACCTGACGACTTGCAAAAGATATTGTCTCAAGGCTATATCTAATGTCTCTCTCATAAAGCATAATTTCAATAGACAATTCAACCCATTATGATAAAAATTGGCGATCGCATTCGTTTTTTAAATGAAGTAGGTGGTGGAATAGTAACCAAAATTATCGACAAAGACAGGGTAGCCATACTTGATGAGGACGGGTTCGAAACGCCTTTTTTGAAGCGGGAATGTGTAGTGATTGAAGTCGCAAAAACAATGCCGACTCCATCTGTTTCAAATAAACCTATTCCTGCAGAAAAACCATCAACTCCTGATTTACACGTTTCGTTTAAAAACGCTCCGTATGAACCGGAGCCTGACACTACGTATGGCGAACAACTCTACGCATATCTTGCATTTGTGCCGGTTAATTTGCAGCAGTTACAAACTACATCGTTTGACCTTTACCTGATTAATGATAGTAATTATACGATGCTTTTTACACTTGCCACAAAAAAAGGGAATCAATTTACCTGTCGTGAGCATGGATTGTTAGCTTCAAACTCAAAACTATTCATTGAGCAGTTCTCAAAAGAACAATTGCAAGAGATTCAAGAATTAGCCGTGCAAAGTATTGCATTCAAGCAGAAAGCTCCATACAATTCCAAACCACCGTTCGACACTACGCTCACTCTTTCATTTTCCGATTTCGGCAAACTGCATCTTTTCAAAGAAAACGATTACTTCGAGGAGTCGGCCATGGTGTTTCCACTCATCGAGAAAGACCTTCCGGCAGCCTTTCTACGAATCGATGCTTCTCAAATAGAGCAAGCCATGAAGGAAAAGAAAGATTTGCCAACCGATAAACCTTTCATTGAAAAACCACAGAAAAAGCATGGTGACATTGTCGAATTAGACCTGCATAGCAGCCAACTGTTAGATAGCACGGCAGGCATGGATAACACAGCCATTTTGCAATATCAATTGGAAACTTTTCGAAAAACAATCGAACAGCATAAAAACCGGAAAGGGCAAAAAATTGTTGTTATTCACGGAAAAGGAGAAGGCGTGTTACGCAATGCCATTATTCAAGAGCTGAAAACCCATTACAAACATTACCTTTATCAAGATGCATCGTTTCGCGAATATGGTTTTGGCGCAACGATGATCACGATACGTTAACATCCCATCTTTTATGGAACGAGTTAAAAAACCAGATTGGCTGAAAGTGCAGTTTTCTGCAACAGGCAACTATTCAGCCGTAAAACAAATTGTTGATAATCACCATCTGCATACTATTTGCACTTCGGGAAAATGTCCAAATATTTCCGACTGTTGGTCGCGAGGGACAGCTACCTTTATGATATTAGGGGAAATCTGCACTCGAAGTTGTCGATTTTGTAACACGTTGACAGGAAAACCACTGCCACCATCAAAGGATGAGCCGCAAAACGTAGCAGCATCCATCCGATTGATGCATTTGCAGCACGCCGTTATCACATCGGTCGATCGCGACGATTTGCCCGATTTAGGTGCAGCCCATTGGGCAGCTACCATTCGAACGATTAAAGCTGAAAACCCAAACACCACGCTTGAAACGCTGATTCCTGATTTTCAAGGAAGAAAAGAATTGATTGATCAACTCATTGCCGCCCAACCGGAAATCATTTCACACAATATGGAAACCGTGCGACGGCTTACTCCTATGGTGCGAAGCGCTGCAAAATACGATGTAAGCCTTGCTGTCATTCGCCAAATTGCTTCCAGTGGGCTTGTTGCGAAATCAGGCATTATGGTGGGATTAGGAGAAACACGCGAAGAAGTATTGGAAACGATGGATGATTTGCTCGAAGCAGGATGTTCGATATTAACCATCGGACAATATTTGCAACCATCGCGCAAAAATATAGAAGTAACAGCCTACATCACACCCGAACAATTTGAAGAATATCGACTTATTGGTTTGCAAAAAGGGTTTCGCGAAGTAGAAAGCGCTCCGCTGGTACGCTCTTCCTATCACGCGGAAAAACACATTCTAAGCAAAAGCAAGTAAACAATATCGCACTCATCCTGTTTTAATTCAACATTATGTCAACTCAGAAATCGGTTTTACTTATTTTCACCGGAGGAACTATCAGCATGGCTGAAGACCCGCAAACGGGTGCACTAAAACCGCTTGAATTCAACAGGGTGCGTGAATTTATTCCAGAGCTTAAACTTTTAGATATTCATATCGAGTCTATTGCATTCACTCCGTTGATTGACTCATCCGACGTACAACCCCATCATTGGATTAAAATAGCAGAAACCATTGAAAAAGAATACGAAAAACACGACGGATTTGTGATTCTTCATGGCACCGACACCATGGCTTATTCTGCTTCTGCGTTGAGCTTTATGTTGGAAAACCTGTCGAAACCGGTTATTTTCACAGGTGCACAGCTCCCCATTGGCATGTTGCGCACCGATGCGAAAGAAAATTTACTGACATCCATCGAAATAGCTGCAAACAGCGACGAGAACGGAGTTGCCACAGTACATGAGGTGTGCATCTATTTTGAGGATTCCCTCTTCAGAGGAAATCGTACAACCAAAAAGAATGCAGAATTATTTAACGCTTTCGCCTCTTACAATTATCCGGCTTTAGTGAAGGTAGGTGTGCACTTTAATTTTTCCAGTGCGCACATTCACCAGAATAGTAAGCATACGCCGCTCAATGTGCATAAGCAATTGGATTCCAACATTGCCATTCTAAAACTCTTTCCGGGTATCACTCCTCAAATTGTGCAAGCCATTCTTCATTCAGAAGGACTTAGAGCTGTTGTTCTCGAAAGTTATGGTGCAGGCAATGCTTCACGCCAAGAATGGTTTTTCGATGCTTTAGCCGAAGCGGTAAATCGAGACATTATCATCGTCAACATAACACAATGCAATGTCGGTTCGGTGCAAATGGGACGGTATGAAACCAGTTTGAATCTTCAAAAAGCAGGCGTGATCAGTGGCTTTGACCTGACTACCGAAGCGGCAGTGACCAAATTGATGTTTTTATTGGGCGAAAACTTTTCGACGGACATCATTAAAATAAAGATGCAACAACCACTTATCGGAGAAATGACGTGTGATATTTAAATAATTTACTTGCAATATATTATAGCAATACTCCGTTAAAACAACGTGATTGTTTCAATTATGGAACGTTCGTTCTTCACATTAACCTTTTAATGCCATGTGGAAAGAATGGTTTTATTTTACGAAAGGACAACGGGTTGGAATTATGGTGCTTCTATCCCTTATTTTTTGTCTATTGGCTGTTGATTGGGCACTACCCTATCTCCTGCCGGACACGAAGCAGTCATCGGATGCATTTGACCAGCAGGCAAAAGCCTTTTTAGATTCCTTACAAACGCTCCCAACGAACCGGTTTGATTCCTATTCATCCTATCAAACAACCTGGAATCAATATCCGAAAACTTACGAAAAACAAGTGTTACCAACACCTGTTCTTTCTCGATTCAACCCCAATGAATTAGACTCGGCAGGATTTGTGAAACTTGGTCTGAAACCTTATATGGCCTCCAATATTTTAAAATATCGTGCCAAAGGAGGCAAATTTCGCAAGCCGGATGATTTCGCCAAAGTATGGGGCATCACACCCGAAAAGTTCAATGAATTGCTCCCTTATATCGATATACCAACTGAAATAGCCGTGGCCACACCAGGTTATCCGGCACCGAGGATTGTCAAAAAGGACGTTATTTTGGAACTCAACGGTACCGATACCACGCAACTACAACAAATCAGAGGTATCGGGAGCGGGTACGCCAAACGAATCATCGCTTATCGAAAACGCTTGGGCGGTTTCTGCAACGTAGCGCAATTACGTGAAGTTTGGGGAATGACTCCCGAGCTTTATGCTCAAATAGCGACTCACTTCACTGTAAACGCACAAGCAATCACTAAAATCAAGGTGAACAGAGTCTCTGTGGAACGATTGATGAGTCACCCCTATCTCAACTTTTCAAAAGCCAAAGCCATCTATGAATTGCGCCGAAACAAAGGAAAGTTGACAAGCAGCGATCAGCTAAAAACTTTAGCTGAAGTTGATCCAACAACACTATCCAGGATTGAGCCGTACCTCTCCTTTGAGTAATCAGGCTTAAAATCCAAACCTTTCCCGACACACAGGAATACTCGACTCTTTTTGTGACGGGCTTTGTACTCTTTTGATTTCGTGTTCGCCAACGTAAAACACAAACGACTAACATACAGTATATTGATTGCAAAATAAAAACAGGCTGTTTTGATGCCTTTTTGAGAGGATTTCGCTATTTTTGTAACGTTACAAATCATCAAAAAAATCTACATGCAACGAGCATAAATTCAGATGTTCTCTTTTGAAGATAAAAATCTGACATGCAAGTTCCATGTGACCTTTAAAAAATAATTATTTACACATGAAACTACTGAATTCAATCCTTCTCGCTGCGCTTGTGTCAATGAGTCAACTTACCGTTGCGGCCACGACACAAGACGAGGTAAATGCACAATTGCAGCACCTGCCGTTTCCATCGTTCACCATTCACGTTCCCACATTTCCCGACAAACAGTATGCCGTTACGGATTTTGGAGCCATCGGCAATGGCACAACGAATTCCACCAAAGCCATCAACGAAGCCATTGCTGTCTGTTCTGAAAAAGGTGGAGGAACGGTGATCGTTCCCGCCGGCATGTACATCACCGCACAGATTGAAATGAAAAGCAACGTCAATCTGCATTTAAATACCGGTGCCATGATTGTGTTCAGTCCCAATATCGACGATTATCCCTTGGTGAAAAACGGCTCCGGATATGGTATCAACCCTCTTATTTATGGCACAAAATTAAACAATGTGGCCATTACCGGTAATGGATCATTTGATGGCAACGGACAATACTGGCGTCCTGTGAAAAAGGAAAAAATGACAGCCCGACAATGGAGCGATCTGCTCAAAAGCGGTGGCGTGGTTGACGCAAAAGGAAATACATGGTTTCCCAACCAGCAAGCAGCCGACGGACAAGCGTACTTATCCGGTAAAAAGAAAAGTGAATTGACGGAAGCCGATTACCAAAAGGTAAAAACGTTTTTACGTCCGAAAATGCTTAGCCTCGAACATTGCACCAATGTTTTAGTCGAAGGCATTACGCTGAAAAACCCTCCTAACTTCAATATGATCATGCGTTCCATCGACGGATTGGTGGTGCACAATGTAAAGGTTATGAATGAATGGTGGATACAAAACGGCGACGGATTAGACATTGGCAATTGCAAAAACGTGCTGATGTACGATTGCACCGTCAATTCCGGCGACGATGGCATCTGCATGAAATCGAGCAACTCCAAAAATGACGAATATAGCCTGGAAAACGTCGTGATCAAAGATTGCACGGTTTACCATGCACACGGCGGCTTCGTCATTGGCAGCAACACCGACGGCAATATGCGCAATATTTACGTCAACAATTGCTCCTACACGGGGACAGATACCGGACTCCGCTTCAAAAGCAATATTGGACGCGGCGGTAAAGTAGATCATATCTTTGTTGATTCCGTTTTCATGAAAGATATTGCAGGCGAAGCCATTATCTTCGACCTGAAATATAACGATGCTGCTGCCGTGAAAAACAAAGGGATGGCAAAAGAAGAAAGTTTCGTACCTGACTTTTCCGACATCTCCATCAATCACGTGGTGTGCGATGGCGCAAAAGCAGCCTTCTTGGTTGATGGCTCGCAACTGCCGATGGTACACAATATCACGGTTTCCAATTCCATTTTCAAAACCGACAAAGGCATTGCGTCCACACTTTCAGACCATGTGACATTCAACCATTGTTCTTTTACCGTGAAAAAGAAACCGGCAGTGGTGCTAATGCAAACCCAACATTGGATATTCAACCAATGCATCTTTCAACAACCTAAAGGCATCGTCATGCGCCTTTCAAGCAGCAACACCAATAACATTGAATTGAACCAAACCCCTGTTCAACCCGGTGAAATAGAATATCTGGATGGCGCTACCTCCAGCGCTGTGACCATCGGGAAATAAAGCCACGACGTTCTTTTCGACAAGAGTTGTAACGCTCATTTTCAGCAAATAGCTGAGAGTGGGCGTTATTTGTTTTTCCACCCAACACGCCGGTAATATATCAGAAGCGGTGATGGATGCCAATGACCGGTATGTCAGTCTCAATCAGTGGTCAGAAATGGCAAATCGAAAAGCAACCTGTTTCAGTCGAAGTTTAGCGTTACTGACAATCCTCTTAAAAATCTATTTCCGGGGACAGGCAATAAAATCAAAATTGACGGAGATCACGCTTCAGTGGGCATCAGCCTAACCAATGAAGCGACCAAAGAGGTGACCTTGATTGCCAAAACCGCGGTGCTGGTAAACGATCCCTCCAAAATCACCTTCGTGGTACCGGCAGGTTTGGCCT
>DAIDKM010000019.1 GCA_027450045.1 Paludibacter sp.
ATGTGCCTTCTATTAATGCCGGTAAAATGGAAAATAAGGGAATTGAATTATCTGTAAACACCAAGAATTTGACCGGTAAATTTGAATGGTCTTCCTCTTTCAATATTTCCTACAATCAAAACAAAGTAATCAGTATCAATGACACTGTGCCTATGCCTACAGGGAGTATCGGATTGAATTATAACTTAGCCTTGATACAGGCAGGACACCCTATTAATGAGTTTTATGGATATGTGACCGATGGTATTTTTCAGACTCAGGCTGAAGTGAATAGTCATGCATTACAAGTACCTGGGAATGATCCGTATAATCGCACCTCTCCCGGGGATATACGGTTCAAAGATCTTAATAACGATGGGGTGATCAATGGCAAAGACCGTACGTTTTTGGGAAATCCAAACCCGACATTCATTTTTTCATTAAGCAATACGTTTTCATATATGGGATTTGACTTAAGTATTTATCTTCAGGGAGTCGCTGGAAATAAAATATTGAATGCCAATCGGCTTTATGATGAAAGTATGTATGCGGCATATAACCAGACAACGGCAGTGCTATCCCGCTGGACAGGACCCGGAACCAGTAATTCTATGCCTCGTGCTGTGTACAACGATCCAAATGAAAACACCCGCCCATCCGACAGATATATTGAAGATGGCTCTTATTTGAGAATTAAGAACGTAACGCTTAATTATACAATCCCTCAAAAACTTTTAAAGCCTATTTCAATTGCTTCTGCCCGCGTTTATGTTTCAGCCGAAAACTTATATACACTGACAAAATACACGGGCTTTGATCCTGAAGTCGGGGCAAATGGAATAGACAATAACGTTTATCCTGTTACACGTACTGTAAGCATAGGTGTTAATCTTGGTTTTTAATATTCTAAACACAAATTCATATGAAATACATAGTATATTTATCAATTTTCACTTTGTCTGTGATATTAATGGGATGCAGCAATGATTTCCTGAACAAAGCGCCGGAAGATTCCATCAATACATCCAATTTTTTCCAGACTGAAAGTGATGCTGTTTCTGCTATTAACGGTGCGTATCAGCCTTTACAGTGGCCGAAGTTGTACAACATGCGCATGTGGACATCCGATATCTATGCCGGCAACAGTGTTGTGGGGGCTGGTGGCGGAACTGATGGAATAGAAACACAGGAAGAGGCCAATTTTGTCACAGCGCCTGACAATGCTGGCGTGCTCGATTTATGGCGGGGACCATGGCCAGGCATACTTCGTTGTAACATTATATTACAAGAAGTTCCCGGTATGAATATTAATACAACAGTAAAAAACAGGGTGTTGGGAGAAGCACATTTTCTTCGCGGTCTCTATTATTTCATTCTGGTACGATTTTTCGGAGATGTACCATTAGTTACTGAACCAGTAACCCCCGGAGATAACCTTCGCCCTGCAAGAACACCTAAAGCAGAAGTCTATAATCAAATTATTTCCGATTTTTCGAATGCAATAACACTGCTGCCTCCTCGTGAGAGTTATTCGGGTTCTGATGTTGGTCGTGCTTCAAAAGGATCGGCAGAAGGAATGCTTGCAAAGGTTTTTCTTACCCTTGGCAATTGGCAGCGGGTAGTCACTCTTAGCGATTCGGTCAAAGGTTTAGGTTATGCTTTAGATGCTAACTATGCAGACAATTTTAATCCGCTTACAAAAAATTCGAAGGAGTCATTGTTTGAGATACAATATTCGGGAAGCGTAGCATATAATTTCTGGTCAAACGAAAACCAAGCTTCCTGGACGAGCACCTATATGGGGCCACGTGGCTCTAATATGGTCGCTGGTGGTTGGGGCTGGAATCAACCTACACAAGAGTTTGTCAATTCTTATGAACCTGGGGATTTGCGAAAGGATGTGACAATCCTTTATCAGGGATGTCCGAAATTTAACGGTATGGATTATTCAAGCAGCTATTCCACTACAGGATATAATGTGCGGAAATTTTTGGTGCCTATGTCGTTAGCTTCATCATACAATAACAGTCCTGAAGATTTTCCTGTATTGCGTTATGCAGATGTGCTTTTAATGAAGGCTGAGGCTTTGAATGAAATGGGACAAACATCCCAAGCTGAGGAGCCTTTGAATGAAGTTCGTGCCCGTGCCGGATTGGGAGCCATAAGTGGCCTTTCACAAAGTGATATGAGAAATAAGATTCTTCATGAACGACGCATGGAATTAGCTTTTGAAGGCCAACGTTGGTTCGATTTGATTCGTGTAAACAATGGTCAGTATGGAATTGATTTTCTGCATTCTATCGGGAAATTAAATATGAATACTAAATTTCTTTTGATGCCAATTCCTCAGGTAGATATTGACGCAAATCCAAACTTGGTACAAAACCCCGGTTATTAATCATACGTAAATTAAACACTAACATAAAATGAAAAAACACACTATAATGCACATTCGTGTGCAACATGTGCACGCAAGCCTTGCATTTTGTTCCCGTAGCATTCTGTTTTTTATTATTGCGATGATGATGGGTTCCTGTCAGGATAATTTGATGAATAATATAGCTGTGGCTGGCCCATTAGCCATTACTTCATCGACTGACAATCTTGTATTGGCTCAGAAAAATGATAATTCAACTGCGCTGACTTTGAATTGGACAACAGGAACAAATCATGGCACAGGATCTTCCATTGCTTACGTATTGCAAATAGATAAGAAAGGCAATAATTTTGCGACAGCGATTCAGTTTAATATGGGGAAAGGAATATATACTAAGAGTTTCTCCGTTGCCGAACTGAATGATTCTTTGCTTCATCACTGGCAATTTCAGGCGGGTGTTGTTGCACAGCTTGAAGCACGGGTCATTGATACGGTGTATTCTGCACCAATGACAAAAGATGTTTCCGGATCAGTGTATATAAATGTGACGCCTTATCAACCGGTAAGCAAAACTTTGTATTTGATTGGGGATGCTTCTCCCAATGGTTGGGATGCCAATACGGCTATTTCCCTGACTCCAAGTATTACAGATCCTACAGTGTTTATTTATCAAGGATCTTTAAATGCCGGAGCATTAAAATTCATTACAACCTTGGGGCAATTCTTGCCTTCTTATAACGAAGGTGCCGATTCCACTCACATTGTTTATCGTACTGACAATAGTCAGCCTGATAACAAGTTTACTATTTCGGCAGCAGGATTATATAAGATTACCGTGAGTCTTTTGGATTCTACGATTTCCATTGCTAAGGCGACAGCGCCACCTTACAGCACCCTATATCTTGTAGGAAGTGCTGCTCCGAACGGGTGGAATATAGCTAATGCTTCTCCATTAGTTCAGAGCATTAGCAATCCGTTTATTTTTACATACCAAGGAGTCTTGAATGCAGGGACATTTAAATTTCCAGTCAATACAAGTACGTCATGGGGGCAAAATATGTACATGCGGGTTAACGATTCTACCATGTATTTACACCAGGGAGGAGCTTCTGATGATAACCAATGGACAATAGCAAAGAAAGGATATTACACGTTAACGCTGAATTTGGCAAATAACACGATCAAAATTTTACGTACTGAACTTTACATAGTAGGGGACGCCACTCCTATCGGGTGGAGTATAGATCAGGCAATTGCCTTAACAGAAGATGCTACAGATGGTTGTGTCTTTACATATAATGGTCCTTTAGTAGCTGGGCAGTTCAAATTTCCTGTAAACCGGAATACTGATTGGGGGCAGGATATGTATATGATGGTTGACAATACGCACATGTATCGACATGTCGGCGGTGCTTCCGACGATAACAAGTGGACAATTACCACGGCTGGCAACTATGTTATTACAGCAAACGTGGAAACGCTATCAATAAGTATTCAGAAACAATAACACAATTAAAACAAGAGAAAGGGTTGTCTGATTCTCAAAAGACAACCCTTTCTCTTGTTTTTTTTCTTAAATTAATTACTCATGAGACTTTCCCCATTTATGTATTTGTTTTTTGCCTTTTCAGTGCTTGCTACTTCTTGCAGCAAAGGCAATAATGTTCCTTTATCTTCTATTCAAAACACAGCTTCATCTGTCACAATTTCTACTGATAAGGCTTGTTATTCACCAGACAATGTGGTGACTTTTACCATTGACCATACGCTTCCAGCAACGGCAAAAGTGAGATATCGTCATTTATTGAATGTGGTTGCTGAGAACACTCTTTCGGGAACTACCTGGCAATGGACAGCTCCGAATACTGATTTTACGGGCTACATGGTCGATGTTTTCGATACGGTAAATGGACAAGAAGTAATTTATGGCAGTATCGGAGTGGACGTCTCATCTGATTGGTCAAAATTTCCACGTTACGGTTTTTTGTCGGCATATCCGCAAATGACCACAACGGCTATTGATTATGTCATTAATAATCTGAATAGGTACCATGTTAATGGAATTCAGTTTTATTATTGGGAATACGAGCACCATCAACCTCTTGCAGGAACGGTAACTAATCCTGCCAGCGAATGGTTAGACATTGCCAATCGTGATACCTATTTTTCTACAATTAAAGGCTATGTCGATGCAGCACATGCTTGCAACATGAAGGCTATGTCATACAATTTGGCGTATGGAGCGTTGAGCGATGCTGCTGCTGACGGTGTTTCCGATCAATGGTATATTTATAAAGATGCTTCACATACTACCAAAGATGTATGCAATCTTCCCGCTCCGATGTTCAAAAGTAATATTTGGTTGCTCGATCCCTCTAACACGTTGTGGCAAAAATATATTGCTGCTAAAACGCAAGATGCTTATACTGCTTTTGGGTTTGATGGTTATCATATTGACCAGTTGGGTGATCAGGGAACTGTGTATAATTATTCGGGTCAAACGGTCAATTTATCTATAGCTTTTGAGAGTTTCATCAATGCCATGAAAACCGATCAGTCAAATAAACGATTAGTGATGAATGCAGTGAATCAGTTTGGGCAGCAAAACATAGCAAATTCTCCGGTGGATTTTCTTTACACCGAAGTTTGGAGTCCTAATGATGGTTATGCTGATTTGGCAACCATTATTGCCAACAATAACACTTACAGCAATAATACTAAAAAGACGACGCTTGCTGCTTATATGGATTATGACATGGCTAATTCCACGGGTTTTTTCAATACTCCGGGAGTTCTAATGACTGATGCGGTAATTTTTGCGTTTGGAGGATCACACCTTGAACTGGGAGAGCACATGTTAGACAAAGAATACTTTCCAAACAATAACCTACAAATGAAAGGAGATTTGAGAGACGCGTTGATTCATTATTACGACTTTCTGGTGGCTTACGAAAATTTGTTGCGAGATGGTGGCGTCACGAACACCCCGTCAGTTGCGTGTTTGGATGGGAAAATGGCTCTTAACCAATGGCCGCCTCAAATCGGAAGCGTGGCAATATCCGGAAGGGATATGGGAAATGAGCAGATAATTCATTTGTTGAATTTCACCAATGCCAACAGCCTCAACTGGCGTGATACGAACGGCACACAGACGACTCCCAATACCATTATGAATACAAAGGTTTCGTTTTCAACCACTAAAATAGTGAAAAATGTATGGATGGCTTCTCCTGATTATAATGATGGTACCCCACAAGTACTATCCTTCACACAAACGGGCGGGAATGTTGTGTTTACTTTGCCAAGCCTACAATATTGGGATATGGTGGTTGTGGAGTACAATTAATCGCTAAACAAAATACTATTGTCCGAATACTTTCGGTATTAATCAACTAAAAAATCAAAAATGGTGCTACGTAATTTATTTCTGGCAATGCTTGGCTGTTGTTCACTTCAGGTGTCGCTGGCACAGACTTCACGAATAATTTATAAATCGAATGCTTACAATATTTATGGAAATCGGGTGGAACAAGGCAGGTTTAGAGCAGAGGCCTTGTCAGACACTGCATTATCCTCAAATTATCAAAGTCCTGAATCTGAAAGGTATGGTCCGACAATCTGTTTTAAATTCAGTATTAACTTGCGTGACAATGAAATGCGTTCTCAGGAAAATCATTGGGTTACGATACAACCCATGAATGGGGAATGTGTGACTATGGTTCAGTTTGGCAAACCGTCCATTGATACAATTCCCGTGGCAAACGGAGTTAACTTGGCTCCTAATACCAGATGGAATATTCGTCTTGATATGCGCGCTGTGCTAAAGGCTTTTAATGAGAAAGGCTATTATACGCTTTATAATGGTGATAAATTGTATAGGGCTGATTTTAAAGGAGTATATATTGCAGGCGGGACACGTCCTTTGTCATGGGATTTTAATAATCTTGGAAAGCAACCCGAATATCAATTGAAAGATCCTGACGGTGATGGTATTTACGAAACCACACTTATTATGAATGCCAAAGGGAATGAACAGAAAATTAAATCCAAATGGGCGCTTTCAAAAGACGTTTCGGCGTTTCCGCAATACAAATCGGACTTTCCACTATCAGATGCCTTATATAATCTGGCATTGGAGGAAATGACAAAAGCGATTGAACCTGACAGTACTTTTCGAACAGGGAAAGAGTGGGCTGGAGTTTGGACGCGTGATATCAGCTATAGTATTATTTTGTCAATGGCTTATTTGCAGCCCAAAGTAGCTAAATACAGTTTGTTGCGAAAGGTGAAGAATGGAAGAATAATTCAGGATACAGGGACCGGGGGAGCTTATCCTGTTTCAACAGATCGTATGATTTGGGCAGATGCAGCATGGGAACTTTACAAAGCTACCGGTGATACTATCTGGCTTAAGCAGGCTTATGCTATTATACTCAATTCAGTGAATGATGATATGAGAAATGCGTATGATCATGTCACGGGGCTTGTACATGGAGAATCGACGTTTCTTGATTGGCGGGAACAAACTTATCCCAAGTGGATGCAGCCGGCTGATATTTATGAATCGGAAGATTTGGGAACGAATGTAGTTCATTACCGTGCAAATATTGTTTTGTCGAAAATGGCTGACTTGTTGCATAATGCAAAGGTTGCTGTTTTTTATAAGAAGCAAGCCGGGGAAATCAGAGACGGATTAAACAAGTGGTTGTGGATGGAGGACAAAGGATATTATGGGCAATATTTATATGGTCGAAATTATAGAATTCTTTCGCCAAAAGATGAAGCGCTTGGTGAAGCACTGAGCGTGTTATTCGATGTTGCCGATGCTCGGCAGAAAAAGTTGGTGATAGAAAATACACCAATTACCGATTTTGGCATTTCGTGCATTTATCCACAAATACCGGGTATCCCGCCTTATCACAACAATGCGGTATGGCCATTTGTGCAATCGTATTGGGCGCTGGCTTCAGCAAAAGCAGGTAACGAAAAGTCAGTATTAGAGTCAATGGCTGCTATTTATCGCCCTGCTGCTCTGTTTCTTACTAATAAGGAGAATTTTGTTGCAAGCAGCGGTGATTTTGCTGGTACGCAAATTAATTCCAATAACATGTTGTGGAGTCTTTCAGGTAGCTTAAGCCTTATTTATAAAGTGATTTTCGGGATTGAACTTACAAAGAATAAACTCATCTTTCATCCTTTTGTACCAAAAGCGTTGGCAGGAACCCGCTCACTAACTAATTTCAGATACAGGGAAACTGTTTTGAACATCGAGATGCAAGGTTTTGGTAGTATAATCAAGTCGTTTGAATTAGATGGAAAAGCAGCAGAGCCTTCGATTCCATGTACACTGACCGGAATGCATACCATAAAAATTGTGTTGGCAGATAGAGAATTGTTGGATTCAAAAATTAATCAAGTTGCCAACTATACCAGCATTGATCTTCCTGTTGGAAGTATCTCTCATGACATACTCTCGTGGCATGCCGTGAAGGGAGCTGTAAGTTATACTATTTTGAAAAACGGACATCCCGTATTCCAAACATCTGAATTGTCGTATAAAATGAAAGACTCAACCTATTCAGAATATCAGGTGGTTGCTTTTGATGCAAAAAGAATCGGCTCTTTTGCAAGTGAACCAGTCGTTAATAATGGTGGTAATTTTTCACGGGTATTTGAAATAGCAAACTATACACCCAAGGCAACAGATGATTACAAAAACTATTCGGGTACAGGCTATGTTGAAATCAGCAAGACTAAAAACAGAAGCATCTCTATACCTGTAAATATAAAACATACTGGTAAATACGCAATTACTTTTCGTTATGCTAATGGCAACGGGCCTATAAATACTGAGAATAAGTGTGCAATTCGAACGCTAAAGGTTGACGGTATCCAAGTTGGGGCAGTTATTTTGCCTCAAAGAGGAACTAACGAATGGGCAAACTGGGGCTATAGCAATGCTGTCCATGTACTGTTAAATCAGGGGAACCATCTGATGACGCTGTCTTTTGAGACTTACAATGAAAATATGAATGGGAAGATTAATCAGGCAATGCTGGATGCCATAATTATTACCCGGTTAGAGTAATTTATTGGCCTTGAGATGCAACATTTTGAAAATGCGCTTTATGTCGGCAAAAAGATATGGATAGTGAAACCAGATTAAATTAGTTTTGTTACTATATTTGCATCTGAAAAAGAAATAATCCACATTCATATCAGCCTGTTTCTTGCAAAATACTGCTCAAAATGATCTTTAAAACAGGCGGATTTTATGTTTATGCCAAGATCGATTGTCCTGCCAATTCATTGTAATGACCATCCGATCACAATAATATATCATGATGAACCTACAGCAAAAATATGGTAAGACAGCCATGGTGGCGGGAGCTTCGGAAGGTATCGGAGCTGCCTTTGCAACCTATTTGGCCGCTGAAGGATTCGATTTGGTGTTAATAGCACGCCGTCTTGAACCGTTGCAACAATTGGCCGACAAGTTGCGAAACAGGTACCACGTTGAGGTGACCTGTATTTCTTGTGATTTGGCAAGCCCGAATGCCACAAAGCAAATAGAAGAAGCGTTGCAGGGTAAGGATATAAATCTGTTAGTCTATAATGCCGCGCTGTCCTATATTGGTCCGTTTATAGAAAATTCCGTAGAGTATCATGAACAGATGGCTCAGGTGAATATGATTACTCCTTTGAATATGTTGCATGTGTTCGGCGAGAAGATGCTTGCCAAAAAGAGAGGGGCTATTGTGTTGATGGCGTCGTTGGCCGGTTTTCAAGGTAGTGGTTTCTTGACGATGTACGCTGCGACAAAAGCCTATAATCGTGTGTTAGCCGAAAGTCTTTGGTATGAATGGAAAAACAGTGGGGTAGATATCATAGCTTGCTGTGCAGGCGCTACGGCTACGCCTAATTTCAAAAATACACTGCCCGAAAAAACAAGTTTCTTTGCTCCCAGAGTGCAATTGCCGGAAGAGATACCTGATGAATGTTTCAAAAAATTGGGAAAGCGACCTTCCTACATCATTGGAAGAGGCAATCGCGTAGCATCTTTTTTTATGCAAAAGATGATGTCACGTAAAATGGCGATTACGGTGATGGGTGATAACACGAAGAAAATGTATCGGTTATGATTTAGCGTTTTAAGATTATTCCAACCGGGTGTTTCATTTCTGTAATTCAGTTTTGTCCTATGATTGATTTCAACGGTTTTACGTTTCACAAAAGTCGCTTGCCTAAAGAATTCGGAGAGCAGGATGCTTTTTTCAAAGAACTTGAAAAATCATTTTATGCCGATGTGCGACACTCAGAAAAAGCAAAAGCTTATTTTGGGCAATTCAATGCCAGACACATTGAATATTTTATGGAAAGCTATGCTCGAAAAAAAGTCGAATTAGCTAAATCGTATGAATATTATAATGAGATTCTCCGTGAAAAAGAGGACTATGAATTGAGTTTTCATAAAAGGGCGGAGAGCGCTTTACATGCCATTCTACAGAAAAAGTTGTTTAACCTGCAACTGCTTTGGCGAGCCGGACAAAAACAGATTGATGAAGTCGATATTTGCTATGACTTTCATTTTTGGGAAAATCATATTGCGTCCTGTCCGTTTATTCCAACCATTGAGCAATATGAAAAGGAGGTTTTGAAAGAATATCTTCTCACGGCTAATGAGTTTGATGAAGAGATAGATTCGCCGATGTATATATCGTGGCAGGATTACGAGGAGTTTACCCGAAAGGATGAGCGTGGGCATATGCAAGATATGCCTGCTTGGTATGATTTCTATGATAGCCGAATGGGTACTGGAGGTTTACTTAACTTACCCAATTTGAAAGAAGAGAAAGAAAAATTTTATTTGAGACTCGTTCATGAAAAAAAAGGAATACATCCTGTTTCATCTGTAAATGAGGATAATAGACCTTTATTAATAGGGATGGGCGATGAACTCATTGCATTTGCCAAATTCTTTGAATCGGATAAATATTTTATTCAACTCTTTAAGGGATTTGAAATTAAATATAATAAGGAAAGCCGGATACCTTTTCCTGAAGATATTGAAATGGCTATAGCTGTTTTGTCATCTGCTGACAGACCGATTTATCTTCCATCACATCTCAACTGGAACGAAGCCATTGTGTCTGCCGCAAAAAAATACAACAACATTAAAATTGCTGAAGCATTGGATGTTGTCTATGAAGAATATAGAATGTTTAATGAACTGGGTTTGTCATTCAGAGAAAGCGTGGAGAAAATTAAAAAAATCTACGAAGAAGATGATATTGCTCAAATGACGCGAAAAGTCATTCTTCAGGGAAGATTGATAAACGGTGAGCCTGAAGATTTTAATTATTGAGTTCGTAACGCCTGACAACGGCACTATTCTTCAAAATGTCCAATCCCCTTGTTGAAATCAATAGATAAAAGGAATGATGCGGTAAGGAACTTTTTGTTTGTATTCATTCCATAAAGCACCGTATTTCAGCTCACATCGCATGTCGTCGTCTTTCTGACGGGGAAATAAGAGCGCCACATAATACAACGGATATAACCATGGCCAGATAAGCGTTGGATAGCCGGTGCAAAGGATAATGCCCATGCCCATGAGTATCTCGCCTAAATAATTCACGTGTCGGCTGACTCCCCAAAACCCATTGATTAATAAAGTTTTATTGCCATCAGTGATGGTTTTCGGAATAATGCCAAGAAAAGGCTTCTCTGGATTTTTCTTAAAGAAATACTTTTGCAAGTTAGCGCCTCGGGAGAGTCCCCAACCGGTAAAGAAAATAAGGCCATAAATGCCAAACAACCATGTTGGTGTATGTGGATTGGGCAAATCGACCGTTGACCAAAGGGAGATGGCATAGAAATAGGGATAAAAAACAAGGCATCCCCATGCTAATTTGAATCCAACCCTTTCGGCAAATAAATCGTATGTATATAGATGCACTTCTTCGAAGGTCAAATAGTCGATTACAAAATAAGTGACCAAAATGGTTGTCAGATAAATTCCGGGCGAAGCGTGTATCCCGTACAACATCCAGTGATGGGCGGTGAAACTCAGTACATTCAGTTCTAACAGAATGGCTCCGGCTAAGTACAACCACATTTTCGCATCTATTCGTCCACTCAGCAGTTGCAGGTTTTCTACCCTTCCCAAATAGAAATCAGACAAAAACGATTTTTTGATGCGAGAGTAGGGTAACACAACGGCTAAGCTAACGATAATTCCAAAAGTAAAAGCGCCTGCTAATTCGTACCAACGATATTGGTAAAGCCAGTCGCAGGAAAGGATATGGTAGCATCCCAATAAAAGCCATAACACAACCATCACAAAAAAGACGAGAATTCCATTAAGATGGTACCTCATTCTTGTGGTAGAATCGGGTCTCGTAACATAACCAGTTACCCAGTGTCCGGGTAATAAAGCATTTAAGGCAAATATTACCAGATAAATGAACGTTGGCACGAAGAAGGCAATCGTTTTGTCCATTGGAGTAGGTAATTATAGTGAAGCCTTCACGTTAAATGAGGGCTTCACTACTTTTGAATAGCAAGATTAGAATCCGAGTTTTTGGCGAATGGGAGCTGGAACTGCTGCTTTGTTAATGGCAATATCAATGGTTTTGTAACGAACGTAGGCTTCGGAAACATACCAGATACCTTTGTATTTGTTTTCGGTGCCCCATGAGTTTTTCACCATATAATATTTTGTACCGTTTTGATCTTTGGCTATACCAAAAATTTGCATGCCATGATCGTCCGTTGTTTCATAATTATCAAACGCTTTTTGACGCATTTCTTGGGTAATCACTTTTTCGGGAACAGGTTTGGTCACTTTATAAACTAATTCGTCGCGTTCTTTTGGCGTCATTGCGATCCATGTGGCTTCGTCGGTTCCGGCAGGACAAACGTTAGGATTTACATCCGGTACTACCCCGATGCCTTGACGTGTGAATCCCTTTTCGCTTACGTCGGCAGCCCAGCCTACAGTGTATCCGTTATTGATGGCGTTGTCGATGGTTGCCATCAGGCTGTCCAAAGGCACGTTGTATGATTGCGCCCAGCGCCAGTTGTCTTCAATTTCAATGGCAAAAGGTTTGTAAAAAGGGTGGTGCGTAAACGAAGTGATGGATACATAGTCATCCATATTAAGACCTAATGAAGTGGCAAAGGATTTTGGCGTGTATTGAACTCCTTGATAAGTAAATGTTTGGGGAATAGATCCAAGATAAGCGGTAAGAATACCTTTAAAGCCATTTAACCAAGCAGTGGATAAATGTTTGTTCGGATCGGCGATGATAGCGTTGACGTAGGCCAACGTGGTGGCATCCAATTCGCCGTGATTGTTGAGGGTGTCGCCGTAGTTAAGCCCTTCCATGACTGATGCGGGAACAATGCCATATTTCTTGATGATATCGAATACATCCCAAAACTCGCCACCGGCGCCAAAATTGAGTTTTCCGTGCATCCGTACATACTTGACAGCTTTTTGTTGATATTCATGATCGACTATAAACATTTCTGATAGATCATAAGCAGGTTTGCCTATGCGCAGCAATTCGGATTCTAAAAAGCCAAGGCCTGAGTAATCCCAGCAAGTGCCTGAATTGGCTTGATTTTTGACAGATGTGATCGGATTTGCTTTCACTGTAGTAAATACAAACCCTTCTTTTACAGGAGTTTTTTTCGTTTCGCGTGCCATCGTGATGCTGACAACAAACGTCAGAATCGCGAACAAGGTCATTTTTTTCATAAGCAATTTGAGTTAAAATGAGACAAAAAACATTGATACTTATTTTATCAAGCAAGTGTAACAAGTTTGAAATAGGTGCTTTAAACCTATCATTTGGCTTGTGACGCATGGTATGGATTGACAAAGATAGAATTTCCTTTTGAAAAATAAGTTGTTTTGCCCTTCTCTGCAATGTTAAGCGTCTGGAAATCGATGTTTATATGTTGCTAATGGCTGAAAATGAGATAAAAATGTTCTCTGGAAAAATGGTTATCTTTGCGATCTAATTTTTTCAGTGTCGTGCGTAAAAAATTATGGTTGCGGTTAGGCAGTGTATAATTATTCCCTTAACTTTGTACGCAAAGGAGGAATAAAGAAATTATTCCGTAAATACAATATAATTAATTGGTTAGTTATGAAATGATTCTCACAGTTTCGGGAAGAGTTCCATCTGACCTTGTTGTAAAAAAAATTGCACATGAATCCATCACACATTGAACACATTGGCATTGCTGTCAAAGATCTTGACGTTGCCATTTCGTACTACGAGAAATTGTTAGGCAGCAAATGTTATGCTGTTGAAGAAGTTGCTGATCAAAAAGTAAAGACGGCTTTTTTCAAAATCGGGCAAACCAAGATTGAACTTTTAGCTTCCACTGACCCCGAAGGGCCTGTTGGTAAGTTTCTTGAGAAAAAAGGCGAAGGCGTGCATCATATTGCCTTTGCCGTCGAAGGTCTTCAAGAGCAATTGACTCTTTTGGCCGAAGAGGGGATGCAACTTATCGACAAGACTCCACGAAAAGGAGCTGAAGGGTTAAACATCGCTTTTCTTCATCCGAAATCTACCTTTGGCGTCTTAACCGAACTCTGCGAGCATCCTGAATAAGATAAGGATCGGTATCAGATACAATAATGGAGGGTAAGTCCTCGTTTTTTATTACGAATCTCATTTCTAATCAAAAATTTATTTCTTATGAGCAATCAACTCAATAAAGTACAAGAACTCATTGATTTGCGTGCTAAGGCGCGCTTAGGTGGTGGTCAAAAACGAATTGATTCACAACATAAAAAGGGAAAATACACGGCACGCGAACGCATCACCATGTTGCTCGACGAGGGGAGTTTCGAGGAGTTTGATATGTTTCTCCAACATCGTTGTACCAATTTCGGCATGGAGAAAGAGAGCTATCTTGGCGATGGTGTGGTTACCGGTTGTGGAACCATTGAAGGACGTTTGGTGTATATCTTTGCACAGGATTTCACTGTGTTTGGAGGTTCTCTCTCTGAAACCATGGCGTTGAAAATCTGTAAAGTAATGGATCAGGCCATGAAGATGGGCGCTCCGGTGATTGGAGTTAATGATTCGGGCGGTGCTCGTATTCAGGAAGGTATCAATGCGTTAGCCGGATATGGAGAAATTTTCCAACGCAATATTATGGCTTCGGGAGTAGTACCTCAGATTTCGGCTATTTTTGGTCCTTCTGCTGGTGGTGCTGTTTATTCTCCTGCATTGACTGATTTTACGATTATGACTAAAGGTTCCAGTTATATGTTTTTGACAGGCCCGAAAGTGGTAAAAACCGTAACCGGAGAAGATGTTTCGCAAGAACAACTTGGTGGAGCTAGTGTACATGCTTCCAAATCAGGCGTAGCTCATTTCGCTGTTGATGCTGAAGAAGATGGCGTGGCTTTGATTCGTCATTTGCTTAGTTTCATTCCTCAAAATAATCTGGAAGAGGCTCCTTTAAAACCATGTGAAGATCCGATTGACCGGATGGACGACGCCTTGAATGAGGTGATTCCTGATAATCCCAACAAACCGTATGATATGTACGAAGTGATTGGTAGCATTATCGACAATGGAGAATTTCTCGAGGTGCATCGCGATTATGCAAAAAATATGATTGTTGGCTTTGCTCGTTTCAATGGAATGTCTGTTGGAATTGTTGCAAACCAGCCTAAAGTGCTTGCCGGTGTGCTTGACTCAAATGCTTCGCGTAAAGCGGCTCGTTTTGTTCGTTTTTGCGATGCTTTCAATATTCCATTGGTTACATTGGTGGATGTCCCGGGATTTTTGCCGGGTACCGGACAAGAGTATAACGGTGTGATTTTGCATGGCGCTAAATTGCTTTATGCTTATGGTGAAGCAACGGTTCCAAAAGTCACTGTGACGTTGCGCAAAGCTTATGGAGGCGCTTACATCGTGATGAGCTCCAAACATCTTCGCAGCGATATGAATTATGCTTGGCCAACTGCCGAAATTGCAGTAATGGGCGCTTCGGGTGCTATTGAAGTGCTTTATGCCAAAGAAGCCGCAAATGCAGAAGACCCGGCAGCCTTTGTTGCACAAAAGGAGCAAGAGTATCGTGATGCATTTTCAAACCCGTACAGTGCTGCACGCTATGGTTATATTGACGATGTTATTGAACCTCGTAATACCCGTTTCCGTGTTATCAGAGCGTTGCAACAATTAGCTACCAAAAAGGTGGTTAATCCTTCGAAGAAACATGGGAATTTGCCATTATAACAGTTCTAATTCGTTGAATTTATGAAAAATGTAGAAATAGAAGGTGCTGTTTTGGCTGCCATCGGGTTAGCTTTGCACGAAATGGCTGATGAGGTACATGATATCGAAAGCAACGTGCTGACTATTCAATATAACAACTTTGGTTATTCTCCCTGGAGTTCCAAGGCATTGTTGATGCGTCAGCCATTACAGGTAAAAAAACATTGATTCTTGTGTGCATCAACTGTATGTTTGGTGTCAGACAATGCAAATGTAATTACAATGATTCAATTACTTAAATAACTTATTTTCACGTGGTATGAAACGAGCATGTATTAATGATTCGTCAATGACGATGAATTTGTAAACGAGTTCCATATGACCATAATGTAAAAAATAAAATAAATTCATATGAAAGAATATTCATATAAAATTAATGGACAGGAATACAAAGTCAACGTTGTTAGTGTTGAAGATTCCGTAGCGTCCCTCGAAGTGAATGGAGTTGCTTATCAGGTTGAAATGGAAAAACCTGTTAAAGCTGTGCCCCAAGCTATCGTTCGCCCTGTAGTATCCGTTGCTCAAACAGCTTCTTCTGCTTCAGCAGGCGAAGTAGCAGGAGCTATCAAGTCCCCACTGCCAGGAGTGATTCTTGACATTGCAGTGAAAGTGGGCGATGTTGTGAAAATGGGACAGAAAGTGTTGTTGCTGGAAGCCATGAAAATGGAAAATGTCATCAATGCAGATCATGATGGGAAGGTGCTTGAAATAAAAGTTTCCAAAGGTGATTCTGTGCTTGAAGGTGTTGATTTAATGGTTATTGGATAATTGTTTTTGATACTTTATTCTTTGAATCAGAACTTTAAATTCAAAACAAAAAAAGAGGAACTTTGCGTCCTCTTTTTTTTGTTACATTTGCAGCCATGCTTTAGCGTCAATTGCTAACTCAGTTTGTGAATATGGGGAATCAGAGAATTGATGGGCCCATTCATTTCAACAATTAAATAATCAATATGATTTACCCTTTTTTCAATGCGCTGATTGGGTGGGATAAACATCTTTTATTAGCCATCAATGGGTGGCATAGTCCGTGGGCGGATTCGTTTTTCTGGCTTATGTCGAGTAAACTGTTTCCGGTAGTTTTATCCATTCTGTTACTCTATTTCTTATGGAAGAATAATGGGTTGAGAACAATCTGGTATGTACTTTTCCTTGCGTTAACCATTTTGCTTGCCGATCAGATTGCTTCAGGACTTATTAAGCCTCTGGTGGCACGCTTACGCCCTACACATGATCCATCGATACAGTCGATGGTTCGCTTAGTTCATAATTATGCTGGCGGTTTGTATGGATTTGTTTCTTCGCATGCCGCTATCACTTTTGGTACATCGTTGTATGTTAGTTTATTGCTGAGGAAACGATTGCTAATTATTCTGTTTTTTGTTTGGGCTGCCGTGACATCCTATTCACGCATGTACCTTGGCGTTCATTTCCCACTCGATGTGCTTGGCGGAACTATTGTTGGTTTTTTGTGTGGTGGTTTTAGTTATTATCTTATGACATCGATTGCACATCATTGGAAGCCTGCCTTTGCGTTAGCGACGCCGGCTCGTATGTCGCCTAAAAATGTTCGTTATTTCTTTTGGATTGGCTTTGGTTTTTTCGCGGTAGTGGTTGTTGCCTGCATATTTTGACACGGGGAAAAGAGAAACGGCAAAGCCATATTAAATGACGTTGCCGTTTCTCTTTCTTTATTTGCTTCGTGATATTTAATTGCGGGGCAATGCGTGAAAATCATTTAGCTTTATAGGAATAATGTTCAATGTGACTGCCTCTTTTACGATGGCGAACACTTTTTCGTCTAATACTCGTTCAAAATATTTTTCAGCCTGCCCTTCTTTCTTAAGAGTGTCTTTTGCATATTCTACTAAAAGATCCTCTGGGAAGTTAGTGATCCCATATTGAGCATATTGGGCTTTAATGGATCGGATTGCATACGCTTCCAAATCTTCTTGCCCAACTTTAATTTCATTTGTTTCGGCCAATTTATTCCGAATGAGTTGCCATTTAACGGTGTCGAGCATGGCGTCAAACTCTTTTTCGATAATTTCCTCGGTTACTTTTTCGTTGGTTGCCAACAGCCATCTTTTCAAAAAAGCTTCAGGAAAAGCGACATCCGCCATTTTTTTTAACAAATAGGTATGTGCGTCGTCTGCAAAACGGTAGAAGCTGTTTTCTTCCATAATGGCGATAATAGCTTCCTTTTCTTTGTCGCGAGCTTCTGCCTCGTTTGTCACAATCTCTTTCCCATATATCAAATCAAACAGCTCTTGATCTAACGGATGAGGTTGAAACCGATTGGTGTTTTGTATGGTAAAAGTGAAGTCTGATTTGAAGTTTTGAACTTCTTCTTTCGTCACTTTGAGCAATGTAGCTATTTCTGTTTCATTAGTAAAAGCTACAGAAGGATTGAAAGTGACAATATCGCCAACCTTTTTTCCAACAAAAAGCGCTTTTTGTTCCGGTGTCATCAGCGAAGGGGTTAATACCGCATCAGCAACTACGTGCTTTGTCTCTGAATCGTTGACTTCTTCCAAAACGCCTTTTACTAAATCCTTTTCTTCAACTATTTCAGCATCAACGTGTGTGCCCAAACGATCTTGTAGACTCTTCATTTGATCGTCGATCATTTGTTCTTCCACTTCGATATCGTAGTAAACAATTGAATCCTCTTTGCTAAGCGTCATCTCAAATTCAGGAGCAACGGCAAAGTCAAAAAGAAGTTCAAATGTTTCATCCGTGTCGAAATTAATTTGCGCTTGTTCTGTCTCGTTTGGCAATATTTCTCCCAATAGATTCAGATTATTGTCGCGTATATATCCATTAAGAGCATCGCTTACCACTTTGTTGACTTCATCAACCTTGATGGCTTTGCCATACATTTTTTTGAGCAATCCGACAGGAACCATGCCTGGACGAAACCCCGGAATGTTCGCTTTGCGCTTGTAATCTTTCAACGTTTTTTCCACCTTTTCGGAATAATCCGATGGGGTAATTTGCACAAGGAGTTGTGCATTTAATGCATCAATATCTTTTCTGACGATATTCATCTGTTTGTATTTTATTTTTTACGTTAAGGTCAGATGGAACTTTATGCCAACACAGCATCATTTCTTTGTTTGTCAAAATGAGAGAATGTTGTCATATTTGTTTCATTGTGTATGAATTGAATTTGCTCGTATGTAATTTTGATTCACAATGTTCCTGGTGGATTGTTGTGAGGCATAAATCTATTTCTTTTTTCTTGTTGACATTTCTTCTCCGTCATAAGCCCAGATGACGTAAGCGGCACCCCATGTAAATCCTCCGCCGAATGTGGTTAGAATGATTTTATCGCCCTTTTTTAGTTTGGGTTCCCATTCATTGAGGCATATTGGTAATGTCGCTGCGGTTGTATTGCCAAATTTCTCGATATTTACCATCACTTTTTCTTTTGGTACGCCCATGCGGTTGGCTACAGCATCAATGATGCGCAAATTTGCCTGATGGGGCACTACCCATGCAATATCATCGTGGGTCAAGCTGTTGCGTTCCATGATTTCGGCTGACACATCGGCCATTTTTGTAACAGCGTATTTGAATACTACCTGACCTTCTTGGTAAATATAGTGTTGCTTTGCATCCACCGTTTCGTGAGAAGCTGGGAATACTGATCCACCTGCTTTCAGGTGCAAGTGAGGATAGCCAACGCCATCGGTATATAATTTTGCATCAATCAATCCAACTTCTTCTTCGGTAGGTTCTAATAGAACGGCGCCAGCTCCATCCCCAAAAAGAGGACAAGTATTACGGTCGGTGTAATCAACAAAAGCTGAGAGTTTATCGGCGCCAATCAAGATCACTTTCTTGTATTTACCTGATTCAACCAATGCGGCTGCACTCTGTAATCCAAAAGTAAAGCCTGAGCAGGCTGCTCCCAAGTCGTAAGCAAACGCATTTTTAATGCCCACACGTTCAGCCGCTAAAATAGCAGTTGAAGGAAAATTGTGATCCGGGGTTACCGTTGCGCAAACGATGGCATCGATTTCTTCCGGTTTGGTATTTGTTTTCTTAAGAAGTTGTTCAATGGCTTTGGCAGCCAGAAATGAAGTGCCTAATCCTTTTTCTTTCAAGATGTGGCGTTCTTTGATGCCAATACGTGTCATAATCCACTCATCAGTGGTATCTACCATACGAGAAAGTTCTTCGTTGGTCAGCACATAATCAGGAACATACATTCCTAATCCTGTGATTTTGGCAAAAATCTTATTCATGCGGAATTTGGTTAGTTATTTATATTGAATCATTCTAAAGTCCTGAAGGATCTTTATCTTTTTGCAAAGGCTGTAAAGGCGGGGTTTTTGAGTAAAATAGCAAAAGAAAAAAATGCCCTAAAAACAGTAGGGTTTTAGGGCAAATTCCTTATCTGTCAGCATAAAAAGCTAACAAAGCCTTAAGCACTTGCTAATTTCTCGATGGCCAATTTGCCGCGGTAGTAACCACATGAACCACAAACGGTATGATAAATGTGCATAGAACCACAGTTAGGACAAACGGTTAAAGTTGGTGCAATTGCTTTGTCGTGCGTTCTTCTTTTTGCTGTGCGTTGTTTCGAATGTTTTCTTTTTGGATGTGCCATTTTATATCAGTTTTTAGTCGTTATCGATCATATCTTTCAACTTATCCCAGCGTGCGTCATGTTCAGGTTCTTCAGATTCTGAAAATGAATTATTCTCTTCTGTTGGCAGATCATCATCGGATTCTTCTGTCGTCTTCGCTGTGTGTTTGCGCAACTGTGATGTCATTGCTTTGTTGCATTTCCCGGGTGGATGTACATGCTTGATGGGAATCGTCAATACGATAAATTCGTATAGAAACCAAGCAATGTTAATCTCGCCCTCATCTTCTGGAACAATCACAATATCAGTACCTTCTTCTGAAAAAGTTTTGCCTAACTTGACAAATAGTCTTTCTCGAATGGTTACCGGTTGTTCCATGTCATCCAAGCAGCGATCGCATGCGATAATGATATTGCCGTTAATCTCAAAAATCAATTCGTATCCGGCGCTGTTTTTTTTGACTGAAATGTGAGCATGAAGATCTCCTTTGCGCACTTCAGGACTGTCTATTTTTGAGAAATAATCATTGTTTAGATGATATTCAAAAGTTTGACTGTCTGTAGTTAACGCCTTTAATGGAATCGAATATGCATCAAATTTTCCCACAGTAAATGCTACATTAAAAACCGTGCAAAGGTATATAAAATTATCTGCAAATTACAACGCAACTGCTCTTTTTTCATGATTGTGTGCCATTTTAACAGAATCAGGTTCTCTGTTTACCTCTGTTTTTCAGTGTGACACATACCTTCCAAAATTTCGCGGTGTCTATGAAATTTGGTGCTTTTAAATGTTTCCGGCTATGCAGCTTTTTGTAACTCGTAATAAATAGGATGATGTTATTCCCGAAGCTATTAGTGAGTAGAGTGCGTTGTTGATTCTTGACTCACAATGTTTACTTGATTTACGAATGAAAGCTTACCCTGAATAAGAAAACAGGTGGATAAAACGCTGCCAAAAGCGACTTTGATACAGAGCGACTCAAATAAAAAATAATTTTTTGGGGATGTTGTGCATTTCAGATCCTTTCATTACCTTTGCAGCCACAATTCATCAAACATTTAACAAAACTTGATTTATTCACATGATTGTAGTTCCTGTAAAAGAAGGCGAGAACATTGAAAAAGCCTTGAAAAAATTCAAAAGAAAATTTGAAAAAACTGGGGTAGTAAAAGAATTAAGAAGACGCCAAGCCTTCTCAAAGCCTTCTGTAAAACGTCGTGAAGAGGTGATTCATGCTGCTTACGTACAACAATTGCAGCAAAATCAGGAATAAGATCGTCCTCAATTTGCTTTTTTAGGTTATCTTTGTAGCAAATACCTTTGCTTCTATGATCGACCGTTACTTGCAATATTTACGGTATGAGAAAGGTTCGTCTTCTCATACCGAATTGTCGTATCGTACAGATTTAATCCAATTTGCTCGTTATATTTCAGAGGATGTCGCTTCTTTTGATCCGGCAAATGTTACTGCTTTGCAGGTGCGGGCATGGATAGTTTCTCTTTTAGAAGCCGGGGATACAGCGCGGACTGTGAATCGGAAGGTGTCGGCATTAAAAGCGTTTTATCGGTTCTTAAACCATAAATCGCTATTGACAAGCAATCCCACTAAAAGAATTATGTCGCTTAAAACAAAAAAGCAACTTCCCTTGTTTTTCAAAGAAAAGGAGATTAATTTTGTCCGTAGCAACATGCTCGAAAATTCTTTTGAAGAGTCACGAGATAAATTGATCATTGAATTATTTTACCAAACAGGGATGCGTTGTTCTGAATTGATTGGCGTTAAAGATTCTGATGTTGATTTTTCACGCAAAACCTTGCGTGTGCTTGGCAAACGGAACAAAGAACGATTAATCCCTTTTGGGGAGACATTAAGCGTGGAAATGATGAGCTATATTTCGATGCGTAATGAAACAATTGAGCATCCCGCAGAGAGATTGATCACTTTAAAAACCGGAGCGCCGGTATATTCAAAGTTAGTATACAATAAGGTGCATAACGCATTTAGTGGAGTAAGTACACTTTCGAAACGAAGCCCACATGTGCTACGTCATACGTTTGCCACTACGTTGTTAAATAATGGCGCAGAATTGAATGCAGTAAAAGAATTATTAGGACACAGCAATTTATCGGCTACTGAGATCTATACGCATACAACGTTTGATCAAATACATTCTATTTATAAACAAGCCCATCCAAGGGCACAAAAAAGGAGGCATCCATGACTGTCAACATTCAATCCATCAAGTTTGAAGCTACACAAAAATTGGAAGAGCACATAACTAAAAAGGTAACGAAGCTCGAACATTTTTTTGATGAAATAATCACTGCTGAAGTTATTCTCAAGGTGATAAAGCCAGAAAGCGCTGCCAATAAGGAAGCCGCCGTACGTGTCAATGTGCCGGGTCACGAACTCTTTGCCTCAAAAGTATGCGATACCTTCGAAGAAGCAGTCGATACGGCTGTTGAAGCGATCGAAAAACAAATTTTGAAGCACAAAGAAAAAGTAAAGTAAGGAAGAAAACCAGACTCAATTCGTTGAGACATAAACAAAATCCTCACGGTTGAATCAATTTGTTTCAGATTAAAAATTGAGCATAATATTTTTTCCATAGAAAAGCGAAAGAAGATTTTGTACTTCAGAAAAAAACGTCTACATTTGCAAGCCGTTTTAGCAGTGAAAGTTAAAACGGCTTTTAAATGGTGATTAAAGGCAATTTCAGCAAGTTTTTCTTAGTCACGTTTGAGAATAAATTTGCGAATGAGCTATGCCAACAACCGTTTTTCATTGCAAATGCGAAATGTGCAGAGTAGAGTAGCGGTGTTTGGAAGGAAATAATATAAGGAGCATATAAAAAGGGCAGTTACCAGAGTGGCCAAATGGGGCAGACTGTAAATCTGCTGGCGACGCCTACGGTGGTTCGAATCCATCACTGCCCACAAATAATTATTGCGGGAATAGCTCAGTCGATAGAGCATCAGCCTTCCAAGCTGAGGGTCGCGGGTTTGAGTCCCGTTTCCCGCTCAAAGGCAACATGGAGTTGCCGTTATTGAAACAACAAAGCAAGCACTGTCTTGAAAAAGATATTGCTTAAAAAGAGACAGCGAGTTTGCTGTTGTAGCTCAGCGGTAGAGCACTTCCTTGGTAAGGAAGAGGTCATGGGTTCAAGTCCCATCAACAGCTCAAGAAAGAACGATGAGACCCACATCTATTTATTAATAAATAATTTTCTGAGTTATGGCAAAAGAACATTTTAACAGGACGAAACCGCACGTTAACATCGGTACCATCGGCCACGTTGACCACGGAAAGACGACGTTGACAGCTGCGATTACTACTGTATTAGCAAAAAAAGGACTTTCTGAAGTTCGTTCGTTTGATTCAATCGACAACGCTCCTGAAGAAAAAGAACGTGGTATTACTATTAATACTGCTCACGTAGAATATGAAACCGCAAACCGTCACTATGCTCACGTTGACTGTCCGGGCCACGCCGATTATGTAAAGAACATGGTCACTGGTGCAGCTCAAATGGATGGTGCAATCATCGTGGTAGCTGCAACGGATGGTCCTATGCCACAAACGCGTGAACACATTCTTTTGGCACGCCAGGTAAACGTACCGAAATTGGTTGTTTTCATGAATAAATGCGACATGGTAGACGACCCTGAAATGCTTGATTTAGTAGAAATGGAAATGCGCGAATTGCTTTCATTCTATGAATTTGATGGCGATAATACTCCGGTCATTCGTGGTTCTGCTTTAGGTGCATTGAACGGCGTAGCAGAATGGGAAGATAAAGTTATGGAGCTGATGGAAGCTGTTGATACATGGATTCCACTCCCTCCGCGTGATACTGATAAACCTTTCTTGATGCCTGTTGAAGACGTCTTCTCTATTACCGGTCGCGGAACAGTTGCAACTGGTCGTATTGAGACTGGTCGTATTAAAACCGGTGAAGAAGTTCAAATCATCGGATTAGGTGCTGAAGGTAAAAAATCAGTTGTTACCGGTGTTGAAATGTTTCGTAAAATTTTGGACGACGGTCAAGCTGGCGATAACGTAGGGTTATTGCTTCGTGGTATTGACAAGGAAGAAATCAAACGTGGTATGGTTATTTGCCATCCGGGCAAAGTAAAACCTCACACTCGCTTCAAAGCTCAAGTGTATATCTTGAAAAAAGAAGAAGGTGGTCGCCATACTCCATTCCATAACAAATATCGTCCTCAATTTTATATTCGTACGTTGGATGTTACCGGCGAAATCACTCTTCCTGAAGGAACTGAAATGGTAATGCCTGGTGATAACTTGACCATTACTGTTGAATTGATTTACCCTGTCGCTTGCGACTTAGGTTTGCGCTTCGCTATCCGTGAAGGTGGCCGTACAGTTGGAGCTGGTCAGATCACCGAACTTCTTGACTAATGAAATTGTGTTTGATTCAATGCTTTTTGGAGTGAAATGCTTTAAAAGGTTGTTTGATGAGAACTGAATTAATAAACAAGGATCCTGACATGAATAAATGCTTGTCAGGATCTTTAATCCTAATGAATAGTTTATTGATTGTCTATTTACTGTCAAGAAACTGTTAATTTTACGGGTCTAGCTCAGCTGGTAGAGCATCGGTCTCCAAAACCGAGTGTCGTGAGTTCGAATCTTACGACCCGTGCATTTAAAGAAAACCACACGCTATGAAAAAAGTGATTAGTTATTTTAAGGAGTCGTACACCGAGCTCGTTCATAAAGTATCATGGCCATCTTACAAAGAGCTTACAAACAGTGCAGTAGTGGTATTAGTAGCTTCCGTCGTAATTGCATTGGTTGTTTGGGTCATGGATTTAGGATTCGAGAATATTATGAAGTTTATTTACAAACAGATTATTTAGGAGGTACTCATGGTTGAGACTGCACACAAATGGTATGTTCTTCGTGCCATTAGCGGGAAAGAGCATAAGGTAAAAGAGTATATTGAGGCGGAAATCAAGAATACAAATCTTGGTCAATTTGTTTCTCAAGTGCTTATTCCAACCGAAAAAGTGGTGCAAGTTCGCAACGGTAAACGAATCACCAAAGAAAAGAGTTATTTGCCAGGGTATATCTTGGTAGAAGCAAATTTAATTGGTGATGTTGCACATCGATTGAAACAATTGCCAAATGTACTAGGGTTCCTCGGTGAAAAAAATGATTCTCCGACACCACTCCGAACTTCTGAAGTTAACCGCATTCTTGGTACTATGGATGAGTTGCAAGAGGCAGGTGAAGAACTTGCTTTGTTGTATGCTATCGGTGAAAACGTAAAAGTGATCATTGGTCCGTTTACAGGGTTTAGTGGAGTAGTTGAAGAGGTAAATAATGAGAAGAAGAAGCTCAAAGTTATGGTGAAAATATTTGGGCGAAAGACTCCTTTAGAATTAGGCTTTTTGCAAGTGGAAAAAGAGTAGATGGTGGTTACGCACGCAACTGCTCGGTTATTAATTATTAAATTTCAAAACAATGGCAAAACAAGTTGCAGGACTTATTAAATTGCAGATAAAAGGTGGTGCTGCAAACCCATCACCTCCTGTGGGTCCCGCATTGGGATCCAAGGGGATCAATATTATGGAGTTTTGTAAGCAATTTAATGCCAGAACTCAAGAAAAAGCAGGAAAGATTTTGCCTGTGGTCATTACCTATTATACGGACAAGTCATACGAGTTTGTTGTCAAAACACCTCCTGTTGCTATCCAATTATTGGAAGCAGCAAAACTAAAAGGCGGATCGGCAGAACCAAATCGTGCTAAAGTGGCAGAAATCACTTGGGAGCAAGTGCAAAGCATTGCTCAAGATAAGATGGTCGATTTAAACTGCTTTACGGTGGAGTCAGCAATGACAATGGTGGCTGGTACGGCGCGTAGTATGGGTATTACCATTAAAGGGCAATTCCCCGGAACAAATTAAAAACTTTCAACATGAGTAAACTAACGAAAAATCAAAAGTTGGCAAACAGCAAAGTTGAAGCCGGGAAAACCTACTCACTTAAAGAGGCTGCTGCTTTGGTAAAAGAGCTTACTTTTACTAAATTCGATGCTTCTGTTGACCTCGATGTGCGTTTAGGCGTTGATCCTCGAAAATCAAATCAAATGGTTCGTGGAGTTGTTTCGCTACCGCATGGGACAGGAAAACAAATTAGGGTTCTCGCGTTATGTTCCCCCGAAGCTGAGGCAGATGCCAAGGCCGCTGGAGCAGACTTTGTTGGTCTGGACGAATATATCGAAAAGATTAAAGGAGGATGGACGGATATCGATGTAATCATTACACAGCCGGCGATCATGGGTAAGATTGGTGCATTAGGACGCGTGTTAGGCCCTCGTGGTTTAATGCCAAATCCTAAAAGTGGTACCGTTACGAATGACATTGCTACTGCTGTGAAAGAGGTGAAACAAGGCAAGATCGATTTCAAAGTTGATAAAAGTGGTATCGTACATGCTTCTGTTGGTAAAGTGTCGTTTGATGCGGATAAACTCACTGATAACGCGAAAGAATTTATTCAAACGCTTATCAAACTGAAGCCATCAACGGCAAAAGGTACTTACGTGAAGAGTATTTATCTTTCAAGTACAATGAGTCTTGGTGTGAAAATTGACCCTAAATCGGTTGAAGAAAACTAAAAAAGTTGTAGTATGAAAAAGGAAGATAAAAGCGTCATCATAGAATCCATCAAAACGACATTGGGATCATACAATCACTTCTATTTAACAGACAGTGAAGGTTTAAATGCCGAGCAAACGAGCAAATTGAGAAAGGCCTGCTACAACAAAGATATCAGATTGTTGGTGGTCAAAAACAAATTGCTTATCAAGGCACTCGAGTCAAATGAAACAGATTTTAGCCCTTTGTTTGGATCACTGAAAGGCTCTACGGCTTTATTGCTGTCAAACATTGGGAATGAACCTGCCAAATTGATTAAGGAATTCAGCAAAACAAACAAAACTGAGAAGCCAGTCTTAAAGGCTGCTTTTGTAGAACAAAGTTTCTATGTTGGAGCCAATCAGTTGGAAGCATTGATTCATGTCAAGAGTAAAAACGAACTTATTGCTGATGTTATTGCTTTACTGCAATCGCCAGCCAAGAACGTTGTGTCCGCACTCCAATCTGGAGGTACTACTATCCATGGCGTATTGAAAACGCTGTCGGAACGATAAGAATACATTACAAATTAATTGAAACATTTAAAAATAACTCATCATGGCAGATTTGAAAGCATTTGCAGAACAATTGGTTAACTTGACCGTAAAAGAAGTAAACGAGTTGGCGGAAATTTTGAAAAACGAATATGGCATCGAACCAGCAGCTGCTGCTGTTGCTGTTGCAGCTCCCAGTGCTGCCGCTGCAGTTGTAGAAGAAAAAACTTCGTTTGACGTTATCTTGAAAGCACCAGGTGCTAACAAGTTAGCTATTGTAAAATTGGTAAAAGAGCTTACCGGCCTTGGATTGAAAGAAGCTAAAGATTTAGTTGATGGCGCTCCAAACCCAGTTAAAGAAGGTGTTTCTAAAGATGAAGCTGAAGCTTTGCAAAAGCAATTAACTGACGGCGGCGCTGAAGTTGAAGTTAAATAGTATCTCATTGATAGATAGCAAGTTGGTTTAGAGTCTCATGATCGTGAGATTCTAAACCTTTTTGCGTATTAATGTATATTTAAGGTGAGTGATTCCCGCTTACCTGGCCAAGGTAAGATCTTTTAATAGCTGTCGATAGACTGAAAGGCTTTGAGGTTGTTCCCAAATCGCTTTTTTAGTCAGCTGCATTTGACTCGGCTGATGCGGTATCAACGAATGAATCTTATTTCTTGTCATTTACACTTTACTCGATAAACGCCTAAACGAGAATTGGCTTTTCAAGTTCAACCAAACTTTCCTTCCCAATGATCTCCAATAAACCAAACCAAAGAATTAACTTTGCTTCATTTAAGAGTCCCTTAGAGTATCCTGATTTTCTTGAAGTGCAATTGAAATCTTTTCAAGATTTTTTCCAGTTGGATGCTCCTCCCGAAAAACGGAAGAATGAAGGTCTTTTTAGCGTTTTTGCAGAAAACTTTCCCATTTCGGATACCCGAAATAATTTTGTACTCGAATTCTTGGACTATTTCATAGATCCACCCCGCTATACTATTCAGGAGTGCATTGATAGAGGTCTCACTCACAGTGTGCCGCTTAAAGCAAAACTTAAGTTGTATTGTACTGATCCTGAACATGAAGATTTCGATACTGTAATTCAAGATGTTTATTTAGGTACAATTCCCTATATGACCGATAAGGGAACTTTTGTCATTAACGGAGCAGAACGCGTTGTTGTGTCTCAGTTGCATAGATCGCCAGGTGTGTTTTTTGGTCAAAGCGTACATACGAATGGAACAAAACTTTATTCCGCTCGTATCATTCCATTTAAAGGTGCGTGGATTGAATTTGCCACTGACATCAATAACGTGATGTATGCGTATATTGATCGAAAGAAAAAGTTACCTGTCACAACTTTGTTACGTGCTATTGGATACGAAAGTGATAAAGACATTCTTGAAATTTTTGATCTTGCAGAAGAAATAAAGGTGAATAAAAGTAGCCTTAAAAAAGTTGTTGGAAGAAAATTAGCAGCTCGTGTTCTTAAATCATGGAATGAGGATTTTGTCGATGAAGATACCGGAGAGGTTGTTTCCATTGAACGTAATGAAGTGGTCATTGATCGTGAAACAATTTTAGAGAACAAGCATATTGATGCCATTGTTGATTCCGGCGCTCAGACTATTCTTTTGCACCGTGAAGAACAAAATCAAAATGATTTTTCAATCATTTATAACACACTTCAAAAGGATCCAAGTAATTCGGAACGGGATGCCGTCTTGTACATTTATCGACAACTGCGTAGTGCTGAACCAGCCGATGATGCGTCTGCACGAGAGGTAATCAACGGCTTATTCTTTTCAGAAAAACGTTACGATTTGGGCGAAGTAGGCCGTTATCGTATCAATCGCAAGTTAAACCTGAACACAGAAATGGATGTGCGGGTTTTGACAAAAGAAGATATAATTGAGATTATAAAATATTTAATTGAGCTGATCAATTCAAAAGCTGAAGTGGATGATATTGATCACTTGAGCAATCGACGTGTTCGGACAGTTGGCGAACAACTTTACAATCAATTTGGTGTTGCTTTGTCGCGTATGGCCAGAACTATCCGTGAAAGAATGAATGTGCGGGACAATGAAGTGTTTACGCCTACGGATTTGATCAATGCTAAAACCATATCGTCGGTCATTAATACTTTCTTTGGGACTAATGCGCTGTCGCAGTTTATGGATCAAACTAATCCGTTGGCTGAAATCACGCATAAGCGCCGCCTTTCAGCATTAGGCCCGGGAGGCCTTTCAAGAGAAAGAGCTGGGTTTGAGGTGCGTGACGTGCATTATACGCATTATGGCCGCCTATGCCCTATTGAAACGCCTGAAGGTCCGAATATCGGGCTTATTTCTTCTTTGTGTGTGTATGCCAAAATCAATAATCTAGGGTTTATTATTACACCGTATCGTAAAGTCGAAGAAGGGAAAGTTGATTTAGATGCTACAAATATAGTCTATTTAACTGCAGAGGAAGAAGACGGGAAAATTATTGCTCAAGGAAATGCCCCATTACAAGAGGACGGTTCCTTTATTAAGACCAAAGTCAAAGCACGTAAAGATGCTGATTATCCTGTTGTCCCACCAGATGAGGTGAATTTGATGGATGTTTCGCCTACACAGATAGCTTCCATTGCTGCTTCTTTGATTCCGTTTTTGGAACATGATGATGCCAACCGTGCGTTAATGGGATCAAACATGATGCGTCAGGCAGTCCCATTGTTACGTTGTGAAGCACCTATTATCGGAACTGGCATCGAAGGACAAATTATTCAAGATTCCCGATCGCAAATAACCGCTGAAGGTGAAGGCGTTGTTGAATTTGTTGATGCACAAAAAATTGTAATCCGTTATGATCGTACGGAAGAAGAAGACTTTATTCATTTTGAAGATTCGGTAAAGGAATATCTCATTCCGAAGTTTCAACGTACAAATCAAGAAACGACTATCGACTTACGTCCGATAATTGAAAAGGGCGCTCGTGTGACAAAAGGTCAGATTTTGACTGAAGGATATGCTACTGAAAATGGAGAATTGGCTTTAGGCCGGAATTTGAAAGTGGCGTTTATGCCTTGGAAAGGATATAATTTTGAAGATGCGATTGTGATTAACGAACGTGTTGTACGTGAGGATTATTTTACATCAGTGCACGTCTCTGAATATTCGCTTGAAGTACGTGAAACAAAACGGGGAATGGAAGAGCTGACCGCTGACATCCCAAATGTGAGCGAAGAGGCGACCCGAAATTTGGATCAAAATGGGATTATTCGTGTTGGCGCTCAAGTGGTGCCTGGCGATATTCTTATTGGGAAAATTACTCCAAAAGGGGAGTCTGACCCGTCTCCGGAAGAAAAGTTATTGCGCGCTATTTTTGGTGATAAAGCAGGTGATGTGAAAGATGCATCCTTGAAAGCCTCCCCTTCGCTTCGGGGGGTTGTTATCGGGAAAAGTTTGTTCACACGTGCTATGAAGAATCGTAAGTCAAGTCTTGCCGATAAAGCCGTACTCCCAAAATTGGAAGAAGAATTTGACAAAGAAGCTCTTTTGTTAAAGAATCGGTTGATTGAAAAATTGGTTGCATTGACGCAAGGTAAAACATCACAAGGTGTCAAAGACTTTTTAGGTAATGATTTGATTCCCAAAGGAAGCAAGTTTACCCAAAAAGCGATGAATGAAATAGATTATACCACGGTTCATGTAAGTCGTTGGACTACAGATACTCACCGTAATGAGCTTATTCAAGCAGTTATAGTGAATTATTTGAAAAAATACAAAGAGCTTGATGCCCAATTAAAAAGGAAGAAATTTAACATCACGATTGGTGATGAACTTCCTGCAGGTATTGTGCAATTAGCAAAAGTGTATATTGCTAAAAAAAGAAAAGTCAGAGTAGGAGACAAGATGGCCGGACGCCACGGTAACAAAGGGATTGTTTCTCGTATTGTAAGAGAAGAAGACATGCCTTTCTTAGAAGATGGCACTACTGTCGATATTGTATTGAATCCTCTGGGTGTACCTTCTCGTATGAACCTTGGACAGATTTTTGAAACTGTGTTAGGATGGGCAGGACAAACTCTTGGCGTAAAATTTGCCACGCCGATTTTTGATGGAGCAACGATCGATGATCTTAACCAATGGACAGAGAAAGCAGGTCTTCCAAATTACGGTAAAACGTATCTTTATGATGGAGGCACGGGTGATCGTTTTGACCAACCAGCAACCGTTGGGATCATTTACATGTTGAAACTTGGTCACATGGTTGAAGATAAGATGCATGCTCGTTCCATTGGCCCGTATTCGCTTATTACACAGCAACCGTTAGGTGGGAAGGCTCAATTTGGTGGACAACGTTTTGGAGAAATGGAAGTTTGGGCGCTTGAAGCATTTGGAGCTGCTCATATTTTGCAAGAAATATTGACTATTAAATCCGATGATGTGGTCGGACGTGCTCGTTCATACGAAGCAATAGTCAAGGGTGAACCAATGCCAACGCCAGCACTCCCGGAATCTTTGAACGTATTGTTGCACGAATTACAAGGATTGGGACTGAGTGTCCGGTTGGAGTAAGTGCATAGTTTGCATGAAAGAATTGGAATCATTCGAAGAAACGTGATCTGAAATAAATCTTCAAACAAATGAGCGCTTGCGACGATTTATTTAGAATTGAGCAAGTAACTAAAATACATTCAATATGGCTTTTATCAGAGAAAATAAGATAAAGAGCAATTTCAGCAAAATATCCATCGGGTTAGCATCACCGGAAGAAATTCTAGAGATGTCGCACGGTGAAGTGTTGAAACCAGAAACTATAAACTATCGTACGTATAAACCTGAGCGTGACGGACTGTTTTGTGAGCGAATCTTTGGTCCGGTGCGTGACTATGAATGCCATTGTGGCAAATATAAACGGATACGTTATAAGGGCATTGTCTGCGATCGATGCGGCGTTGAAGTGACAGAGAAAAAAGTACGTCGTGAACGAATGGGGCATATTGCTTTAGTTGTTCCAATTGCACACATTTGGTATTTTCGTTCATTGCCTAATAAAATTGGGTATTTGTTGGGAATGTCAACCAAAAAATTGGACTCTATCATTTATTATGAGAAATATGTGATTATTCAGCCCGGTATTCTTGAAGGCAAAGAGAATATGGAAATAGGTGAATTGCTGTCAGAGGAAGAGTATCTCGATATTTTGGATACGTTACCTCGCGAAAATCAGCAATTGCCTGATACGGATTCCTCTAAATTTATTGCAAAGATGGGTGCTGAGTCGATCTATGATTTACTCAAGAACTTGGACTTAGATACTTTATCGTATGATCTAAGACACATCGGCAGTACGACCAACTCACAACAAAAGAAAACAGAAGCATTGAAGAGGTTGCAGGTAATTGAGTCTTTTAGAGCTTCTCGTCAACGTAATAAACCTGAATGGATGATTTTGAAAGTGCTGCCGGTTATTCCACCGGAGCTTCGTCCATTGGTTCCATTAGATGGTGGTCGATTTGCAACTTCTGATTTAAATGATTTATATCGCCGTGTCATCATTCGTAACAATCGCTTAAAGCGCTTAATTGAAATCAAAGCCCCTGAGGTGATTCTTCGGAATGAAAAGCGAATGTTACAAGAGTCAGTCGATTCTTTGTTTGATAATTCACGTAAAGCAAGCGCTGTTAAAACGGATTCAAATCGCCCGCTTAAATCACTTTCTGATAGCTTGAAAGGAAAACAAGGACGTTTCCGTCAAAACTTATTGGGGAAACGGGTTGATTACTCAGCGCGTTCGGTTATTGTCGTAGGCCCGGAATTGAAAATGCACGAATGTGGGTTGCCAAAAGATATGGCTGCCGAACTTTATAAACCGTTTGTTATTCGTAAACTGATTGAACGAGGTATCGTCAAAACTGTTAAATCAGCTAAGAAAATTATCGATCGTAAAGAGCCTGTAGTATGGGATATTCTGGAGTATGTCATGAAAGGCCATCCGGTTTTGTTAAACCGTGCTCCGACGCTTCACCGCTTGGGAATTCAGGCTTTTCAGCCAAAAATGATTGAAGGAAAGGCTATCCAGTTGCACCCATTAGCATGTACAGCATTTAATGCTGACTTTGATGGTGACCAAATGGCGGTTCACCTCCCTCTTGGCAATGAGGCAATTGCGGAAGCGCAAATGTTAATGTTAGCGTCACATAATATTTTGAATCCGGCAAATGGAGCTCCTATTACCGTGCCTTCACAAGACATGGTTTTGGGATTGTATTATATCACAAAATTACGTCCCGGGGCAAAAGGCGAAGGCATGATCTTTTATGGAACCGAAGAAGTAGAGATTGCTTACAACGAGGGACGAGTGGCACTTCATGCTCAAATTAAAGTGCGCGAAAAAGATTTGGATGCTAATGGTAAATTGACAGAGCAATTAATCCAGACAACTGTTGGTCGCGTGATCTTTAACAAAAGCGTCCCGAAGCAGGTGGGCTTTATCAATGAAGTCCTTTCAAAGAAATCACTTCGCGACATTATTGGTAACATCATCAAAACATGTGGAGTAGCTGTTACTGCCAAATTTTTGGATGATATTAAAGATTTAGGTTATCAAATGGCGTTCAAAGGCGGATTGTCATTTAACTTAGGAGACGTGATTATTCCTGCTGAAAAGGATGCCTTGGTACAAGAAGGATATGATGAAGTAGAAGAGATATTGAACAATTACAACATGGGCTTCATTACGTATAATGAACGCTATAATCAAATTATTGATACGTGGACACACGTCAATTCTAAGTTGTCCAATATTTTGATGAAACAATTATCGAGCGATAATCAAGGATTCAACTCCGTTTACATGATGTTGGATTCAGGTGCGCGTGGTTCGAAGGAGCAGATTCGTCAGCTTTCCGGTATGCGGGGGTTGATGGCTAAACCACAAAAGTCCGGAGCTGAAGGTGGTCAGATTATTGAAAATCCAATTTTGGCTAACTTTAAAGAAGGCTTATCTGTATTAGAGTATTTTATTTCAACCCACGGTGCTCGTAAAGGTTTGGCGGATACAGCTTTGAAAACGGCTGACGCAGGTTATTTAACACGTCGTTTGGTTGATGTTTCACAAGATGTGATTATTAACGAAGAGGATTGTGGTACTTTGCGTGGACTTACTGCTGTCGAACTGAAAAACAATGAAGAGGTCATTGCTTCTCTTTATGAAAGAATTCTAGGGCGTGTTTCACTCCATGATATTCAGCATCCGCTTACCGGTGATATTATCGTTCGTTCGGGTGAAGAAATTACCGAGGACAGCGCTAAGATTATTCAGGAATCTCCTATTGAACGCGTAGAAATTCGTTCAGTATTAACGTGTGAATCGAAAAAGGGCGTTTGTGCCAAATGTTATGGCCGCAACCTGGCAACAGGGAAAATGGTTCATAAAGGCGAAGCTGTTGGAGTTATTGCGGCTCAATCGATTGGAGAGCCTGGAACACAGCTGACGTTGAGAACATTCCACGTGGGAGGTATTGCTTCTAACATAGCTGCTGAATCTAATATCAAATCGCGTTATGACGGGATAGTTGAATTAGAAGAATTGCGCGTAGTAGAAGCAGTAGACGAGCTAAACAATCAACATCAGGTTGTTGTAGGGCGTCTTACGGAATTGCGTATAATAGATCCTCGCACGAAGATCGTTTTAACCAATCAACATATTCCTTACGGTTCAAAACTGTATGCTAAACAAGGTGAATTGGTAAAAAAAGGGCAATTGATATGCGAATGGGATCCTTTCAATGCTGTGATTATCTCTGAAATGGGTGGTAAACTTGAGTTTCAGGATATTATTGAAAATGTTACTTTTAAAGTCGAATCTGACGAAGCCACCGGTTTACGCGAAAAGGTCATCGTTGAATCGAAAGATAAAAATCGAATTCCAACAGTGCATGTTGTGGGAGAAGATGGCTCAATGTTACGCAATTACAGTTTGCCTGTTGGCGCTCACTTAGTCCTCGATGAAGGCGATACAGTTAAAGCAGGTCAATTGCTTGTTAAAATTCCTCGGGCTGTCGGCAAGGCTGGTGATATTACGGGAGGACTTCCTCGTGTAACCGAGTTGTTTGAAGCCCGTAATCCGTCAAATCCTGCTGTAGTGGCTGAAATTGATGGAGAGGTTTCTTTTGGTAAAATTAAACGTGGTAATCGTGAAATAGCCATCACCTCAAAAATGGGTGAGATTAAGAAGTATCTTGTTCCGTTGTCAAAGCAAATTTTGGTGCAAGAAAGCGATTATGTTCGTGCAGGGACTCCACTGTCAGACGGAGCTACCACTCCATCCGATATTTTAGCTATCAAAGGGCCGACCGCAGTACAAGAATACATTGTGAACGAGGTACAAGATGTGTATCGTTTGCAAGGTGTGAAAATTAATGATAAGCACTTCGAAGTGATTGTTCGTCAAATGATGCGCAAGGTTTTGGTTGAGGATCAGGGAGATACCCGTTTCTTAGAGCTGCAAATTGTTGACAAAAATGATTTCTTTGAAGAAAATGACCGTTTGTGGGGAAAGAAAGTGGTAATTGATCCAGGAGATTCACAAACTTTGAAAGCCGGACAAATTGTAACAGCTCGTAAATTGCGAGATGAAAACAGTTCGTTAAAACGAAAAGATTTGCGATTAGTTGAAGCGCGGGATGCTGTGCCAGCTACTTCAAGTCAGGTTTTGCAAGGAATTACTCGTGCGTCGTTGCAAACCAACAGTTTTATGTCTGCTGCATCTTTCCAAGAAACGACGAAGGTGTTAAATGAAGCGGCGATTTCTGGCAAAATAGATAAATTAGAAGGCCTGAAAGAAAATGTTATTTGTGGTCATTTAATTCCAGCTGGAACCGGTCAACGTGAATTTGATAAACTGATTGTTGGATCAATTGACGAACAAGATCGTATTAACGAAGCTCGCAAAGCATTGCTTCCTGAAGAAGCATAATAAGCGCGTTTTTAAAAGAAATAGAGGTTGTCTCATCGTTTATGAGGCAACCTCTTGTTTTTTACAGAAGTGTGATATTGTGTGAATTATACTTGGTGTGCGTTTAATTCCGTCATTATGAAGGTTCTGGATTTGACTAAACAATAACAGCCGTGTACCAAGTGATACACGGCTGTTTGCATATTAAATGTCTCGTTTAGCAACGATTACATCATGCCACCCATTCCTCCACCCATTGGAGGCATTGCAGCAGCAGGATTTTCTTCTTTCTTTTCTACAATAACACTTTCAGTAGTTAGTAACATGCCAGCAATAGAAGCTGCATTTTCGAGAGCAATGCGAGCTACTTTTGCAGGGTCAATTACTCCGGCTGCATACAGCGCTTCATAAACGTCCGTGCGTGCATTGTACCCAAAATCCTCTTTGCCTTCTTTTACTTTTTGTACAATTACAGCTCCTTCTTTGCCTGCATTGACAACAATTTGGCGTAAAGGTTCTTCAATGGCACGTTTAATAATTTCTATACCGGTTGTTTCGTCTTCGTTTTCGCCTTTTAATCCCTCTAAGGCTGTGATAGCCCGAATATAAGCAACGCCTCCGCCAGGTACTATCCCTTCTTCAATAGCAGCACGTGTGGCGCTCAGTGCATCGTCAACACGGTCTTTCTTTTCTTTCATTTCAACTTCCGAAGCTGCACCGACATACAACACAGCAACGCCGCCGGCTAATTTTGCCAAACGTTCTTGCAGCTTTTCGCGATCGTAATCGCTGGTTGTTGTTTCGATTTGTGCTTTGATTTGTGCAACTCGAGAAGCAATTGCTTCCTTAGATCCTGCACCGTTAACGATGGTTGTATTGTCTTTGTTGATCGTTACTTTTTCAGCAGTTCCCAACATTTCGATAGTGGTTGCGTCAAGTTTCATCCCTTTTTCTTCGGAAATGACGAATCCGCCGGTGAGAATCGCGATGTCTTCCAACATCTCTTTACGACGATCTCCAAATCCAGGAGCTTTCACTGCAGCAACTTTCAAAGAACCACGTAATCTGTTTACTACCAATGTTCCTAAGGCTTCACCGTCGATATCTTCAGAAATAATCAGCAAAGGACGCCCGCTTTGAACGGTAGCTTCGAGAATAGGGAGGATTTCTTTGAGAATGGATATTTTTTTGTCATAAATCAAAATGAAAGGTCTTTCTAAATCAGCTTCCATCTTTTCGGTGTTTGTGACAAAATAAGGAGAAATGTAACCGCGATCAAATTGCATTCCTTCAACAACTTCGATAGTAGTTTCGGTGCCTTTTGCCTCTTCAATTGTAATTACACCTTCTTTTTTTACTTTTTTCATTGCGTCTGCAATTAACTTACCAATTTTGGCATCGTTGTTCGCAGAAACCGTAGCCACTTGTTCAATTTTGTTGTAATCATCGCCTACAGATTTTGATTGCGATTTAATGTGACTTACAACAGCTTCCACTGCTTTATCTATTCCACGTTTCAAATCCATAGGATTTGCACCGGCAGTTACATTTTTCAAACCAACTGTAATAATTGATTGTGCTAATACGGTGGCTGTCGTAGTTCCATCTCCGGCGTCGTCACCTGTTTTAGAAGCTACTTCTTTGACTAATTGCGCTCCCATATTTTCAAAAGGATCGGTCAAATCGATCTCCTTTGCAACGGTAACACCATCTTTTGTAATCTGAGGTGCTCCAAATTTCTTTTCAATAATGACGTTTCTTCCTTTTGGTCCCAATGTTACCTTTACGGCATTTGCTAACTCATCGACTCCTTTTTTCAAAAGGTCGCGTGCTTCCATTTCAAATTTAATTTCTTTTGCCATAGTCTGATAATTTATTTTTGTTGATTGATTATGAACAAGTTGGATATTTTACTTGCCTCTTGCCTGTTGATTAAATGACGGCTAAAATGTCTGATTGGCGCATGATGATGTACTTTTCGTTGTCAAGCTCCAATTCAGTGCCTGCATATTTGCCATAAAGTACCTGATCTCCTACTTTTACGACCATTTCTTCATCTTTTGTGCCTTTTCCTACGGCAACAACACTTCCTTTTAATGGTTTTTCTTTGGCCGAATCAGGAATGATGATACCGCTTGCTGTTTTGTCTTCGGCTGCTGCCGGTTGAATTAATACTCTGTCTGCTAATGGTTTGATATTCATAACATCAACTATTTTAAAATGGTTAAACATAAAATTTACTCGTACTTTGTCCTTGCATTTTCTGTGCCACGCAATGAGATTTTTTGGTGAAAATAGATTGTTTTATTCGATTAAATATATGATATTCAATAGTATAAATTCAAATAGAAGGTGGTGAATAAATATAGTTTCTGTTTTTAAGAAAGATTTTGAGAGAAAGATGTGTGTCAAATTTTCCAATTAGTGCAGTAAAGAAGAATAATTGCACTGACAACTTGTCAGCTATTGAAGGGAAATAGAAGATGGATAATTTTTTCGCTATTGATCTTGTTTCCAAAGGATTTATCCAAAACGGCAACCCTGTTCTGCAGATCACTGTCGGAAAACTTTTCATTCAAAAGACGTATGACAGCTGCCTTCATGTCGAAGGCAGAATTTGCAACTTCACAGAGTTTCTCTAAATCTGTTCCCCACAACATTTGTGAGTTGCATAAACAAAATCTGCCTGAATATAAACTGTTGATTAATTTCAACTTCAATCCTGTTCGTTGAAATGTTATTATCGTGTGAATATGTGCATTACGGATAAGGTCATGCATCGTTTGTTCGTTGGGAGAATCAAACAATTCAACATATGGATATTTTGTTATCCATGTTTTGAGTCGCGCGGAAGGATGTAATCCCGCAATCACAAAGCGAACCGGAAGATCGTTGAAAACATTCTTCAACAAGAAGATTGCAGCTTTTTCGTTTTCTTGTACGGATAAATTGCCATGATAGAGAACATAATTTCCACTTCCTTCCTGAGCTGTAACCTGCGTATTGGCATGAAAGGAAGGTAAGAAAACGACGTTTACCAACGGAAAAGATCGCTGAAGGTAATTGGCATCTTTTTTTGAAACTGCCAATATTAAGTTGGCGGTTTTCAACCTCCTTTGATATGAATAGAGACGAATTGATTCTATCAAAAAATAGGTTGACTTAATTGGATTCTTTTGAGCCAGAAACAAATGAAAATAGTAAACATGTTCGATGTTGCTTTCACGATAAATTTTAAATCGTGATTTCAATCGCTTATCGTTTAAGTAATAACAAGAATGCAACCCTTCAAACAGTATTGGGGATGAATCGTCCAATAGATTGTTAATCAATGCGTTGTTTTTTCGACTTATAACAATGTAGGGTAGTAGGCTTAGATTGGTAAGAAGTCCCGTTTGTCGTTTATAATAATAAACTTTTTCGCAATATTCTTCTAATTCAAGGGCATGACTGCGGTTATATTCAAAGCAATGAAGTGTGATTTTAATGCCGGATTCACTGAGCGACTTTATCTTAAAAAAAACATCGATAACGCCGCCATAATTAGGAGGATAAGGTACATCAAAAGCAATTATATGCAGTTTTTTCTCCATGAAAAGAGTTTTTTATCGCACTATTTGTGATGCATATACGAATTAAATTTTGCCAACACGTCTTTCACGTAGCGAATAGTTTGCGTAGCATTGACATACCCGTTCTGACACACGGGATCATTATAATATTGAGGTTCGGATTTTAATTTCAAAAAGGTTTCAACATTTCCTGCCCAAAGATGGGCGTTTTTCCCAAACTTTTTCGCCAAAGCCATAGCGTCCAACACGTGACCAGGACCGGTATGGTAGGCTGCCAGAATAAACTTTAAACGTTCTTCTTTATTTGAGATGGAATGAAAAATCATATTGAGCATTTTGAGATATTGTACTGCGGCGTCAGTATTGCTGGTGGGATTGAAGATAGCATTGCCATCAATCCCGAATCGCCTTGCAGTATTTGGCATGAGTTGCATTAAGCCTGATGCACCAGACCAAGAGACACAGTTGGCGTCAAAACGGGATTCATTGTAGGCTTGAGCAGCCAATAACCGCCAATTCCAACCCAATTGTTTGGCATAATGTTGGAAAATTCGATCGTAAGGTGAAATAGCGCCGCGAGGTACCCTGATTGATTTGTCGGCAAAGAATTTATTTTCGGAGGTATATTTGTTGTATAAATCCTGTGTTGTCCCTAACGAAACAGCTTGTTTGTACCATTCATTAATACGGTCAATCAAGGTATGGTTTGAGGCTAAAGTGATCCATGAAGAGCGTTGCGGAAAGCTGATGACTAAATGGAAATCAACGCCTGTGATGTTGTTTTGATTCAATTCTGCTATTTTATTCGAAGTGACAGTAAATGGAATCTTCCCTTTTGCTACCATTTCAATCAGGGAATCCATGCTGACAGAATCAGCTACCTCTTTTATTGTGAATGTGTTACCTAATTCATTATCGAGATCGTGCAACCTTTTTGAATATCGTGAGTCTGATGGTACATAAATTGTTTTTCCTGCCAACTCAGTAACATCATTTACTGCGTTTTTCCCTAAAGGCTGTACCAATACTTGCGTGCTTTGTTCGCCAACGTCAGTGGTGGCTAATTGGTTTGTATGATGAAATGTCGGATCGATGGGAGCTGCGATAAGGTCACCTTTACCCGCTTGCAAAAGATTGATTGCTTCCTGAATATTTTTTGCTACAATCACATTGAGTTTTATGCCAAGTGTGTCAGCTAAATTGTGGCACAGATCGTAATCATAGCCCATTGGTTGGTCTTTGTAGATAAAGTAGGTTGACGAACCATAAAGCATGATGGCGTTCAACGTGTCTCGCTTGATAATGGTGGAAAGGGAATCGGATGGTTTAACCGATAAAATTTTTCTCTGGCAACCAACTGATAGAAGCAGCAATGTAAAAAGCAAGACAGGGAAAAAACGTCTTGATAGTGTCTTTATGTGATTCTTTATTATGAGCATGTCGTACAGTTTTGGTTGTGCGTTGCACTCATCGACTGTTGATTAGTTTATACGTGTTCAATAAGATGTGGTTGGATAGTCGGCATTTGATTCAGCCGCAAAAAAAGTTGAGCTGTTGCAACGACGTCTTTTTCACAATAGGCGGATATTCGTTTCACGTCGTTTTCTTCGTAATAGACGCCTGTTACCTGACTTCCGTTAATATCGTCCTTTGGCGTTGGAATATCAAAGAGAGCTGTGAGTAAATTGAGAGAAGTATAATGTTTATAATCACCAAATTTCCACATTTCCAACGTGTCTAATAAGGGCACTTCCCATGGTTTTTTTGCTCCTATATTCAAAATTTCTGGTAGTGGCAGGTTGTTTATTAATAGCCTTCTGCAAATATAGGGAATGTCAAATTCCTTGATGTTATGTCCGCAAAGATTGATGTCGGAGACATTTCCAAAATGGGTAAGCATGGCTACAAATTCCAATAGAATGGTTTTCTCGTCATGTCCAAAAAATGATTTTACTCTAAAGTGATCTTCACTCTCTTTGTGATAAATAAAGCCTACGGAGATGCAAATAATCTTCCCGAATTCCGCAAAGATGGCTGCTCCTTTGGCAAAAATGGACTGGGCGTCCATCTCTTTTGTGTAGGCATCCGGGATGCGTTGCTGAAGCGAAATTGCTTTCTCCTCCCATAAATGGACAAGTCGCTGAGGGAGTTCATGATAATCTCTTGTTTGAGAAACCGTCTCAATATCAAGGAATAAAATTTTTTCTTTGGGAATTGTTGCCATAACAGAGGTAGGTATGAAGGTGACAATTAATGGCATGCAAATCAACAAACTTCGTATGCGTGATGTGCAGGTTTTATTGACAAAGATAGAATTTAAACGTAAAAGCAGCAAATATCTGCTCATTCAAAAGATATTACCTACTTTTGCATTTCAATTTTTATCCCTATTTAACGTGTATATTGGAGAAATTTCCGCGCTTGGAGTTGCTTTTTGCTGGACATTGAGCGCTCTTTTTTTTGAAATGGCAGGGAGTCGTATCGGATCATTGTCTGTAAATGTGATTCGATTGGTGATGGCGGTTGTGTTGTTGGGAGTTGCCACATGGATTACGCGTGGTCTCTTTCTGCCGCTGGATGCTACTCCGTATCAATGGTTTTGGCTTTCTTTGTCAGGGTTTATCGGGTTTTTCTTAGGCGATCTCTGCCTTTTTTATTCATACACGCTCATTGGGTCGCGCATGGCACAGTTAGTGATGACGTTAGCCCCTCCAATTACTGCGTTCGTCGGCTTTGTCTTTTTAGGCGAACGGCTCTCATGGCTTAAAACAACCGGAATTTTGGTCACTGTGTCAGGAATTCTCATTGCCATGTTAGGCAAAGAAACGGGTGAAAGACTCAATTTTAAAGTGCCTTTAAAAGGCTTTTTATTTGCGTTAGGTGGAGCTGTCGGCCAGGCATTAGGGTTGGTGATCAGTAAAAAAGGAATTGGAAATTACGATGCCATGGCAGCAACACAAATTCGGGCGTTAACCGGTGGTCTTTCGTTTATTATCTTGGTGACCTTTTTGCGGCGTTGGGGAAATGTGCGCGTTGCTTCAAAAGACCGCAAGGGACTTCGTTCTGTTTTTATCGGCTCTTTTTTTGGCCCTTTTGTAGGTGTGGCGCTTTCATTATACGCTATTCAACATACTTCCGCCGGAGTGGCAGCTACATTAATTGGCTTAGTGCCCATTTTCATCATCGTACCTTCTGCAATTATGTTTAAACAACGAATTTCTCTTTTTCAGGTGGTTGGCGCGTTTATCAGTGTTGGTGGCTGTGTGTTGCTTTTTTTGAATTAAAATTCTTTTTCGCAATGAAACGAACCCCGTTAAGAGAAAACGTTCCATCCTGCGGCTTTCAATAATCAAATTGTTTTTGGATGAAAGATTCCATTGTGATTTTGTGTGATGTTCGATATTTCCCGAAACACACCTTTTACTTGGCTGAGGAAGTGGCGAAATCTTTTCATAAACCGCTTTGCTTACTTTCGTTGGCATCCGATGTGAAGGATGTGAAAGCCGTTGAAGCCATTCATCTTGAATGGAAACAACAAAATGTACAGCCATTCTTGACGCTTTGCACGCTGAATCCATTATCGGCTTTATCAACTATTTTGAGTGACATGGAAGCAGCCATGCTGTTTGTTCCCTTGATAAAAAACGCACATTCTTATCATATTATGCCTTTGCTTCGGGCTTGTCGCGGTTTGAGGATTCCATATATTTTTACAAAAGAAGAAAACCCACCCTCGTCGCTCAAACGTTGGTTGGTGCCTGTTAGTTTTTTGCCCGAAGAAAAGGAAAAAGGAGTAATTGCCTCTTCGTTTGCTCGTTTTCATGGATCATCGGTCGATTTGTTGTTAGCCAACGATTATGGAACTCGTGCAGTGCGTAATGCAGAGGCCATTCAAGGATTGCTATCAAAATTCTCAGTCCCTTATCAGACGATAAAAGGTCAAAAAGACAGCTTTGCTATTCAACAAGAGGCAGTTAAACGGGCTTCTCAAGGAGAGGCTGATGGCGTGCTTTTAACGGCTTCCAGAGAATATGGAGTTGATGATTTGATCTTTGGTCCACCCGAACGAAAAATGATTATCACAAGTCGCGTTCCCCTTTTGTTCCTTAATCCCCGTTCCGATTTATATATCCTTTGTGGATAAACAGTTGTTTGTCAATTTGCAGCAGTTAATAATGGCGGTTCGAGGAAAAGCAATCCTTCCTTTTGATTCGAAGTATAAAAAGATTGATCCTCCCAATGTATCACAGGAGAAATTATCGCTCTCTTGTTGATAGTCCCATGATTTGTCCTGAATATTTTCCATAAACATACAATGCTTTTATGATTTAGACTTATGTCTAATTTCAATAAGACTTAAGTCTAAATGGCATTAGATATAAGTCATAAATTATTATAACTTAAGTCTAAAATAAATATGACTTAAGTCTAAATGGCATTAGATATAAGTCATAAATTAAAAATTACCTGAAGTTTTCAAGAAAGATGCTGTGCTATATAGCAAAATGTGCCAAAGTAATATGAAAGTGATTGCCTTTCCGATCCTTCAACACTTTTTGTAAACAATAGCACGCTTTTGTGCGATTGTTATTAACACGTTACCATCTTTTGTTTGATTTTTATTGTACAAGAATAAACCATGAGGTAGTTTATTTCGAGAGAGTATGCGAAATCCTCATAATGTATTATACAAAAAATACCACCCAAAATAAGAGAAGTTACAAAGGTTTCATTGTGCTATCTAAATAAAAAACAGTTGATTAGTTATTAGTAGGATGTTAGTTAATTGGTTATTAATAGGAATTCATTGCAAAAAGCGCAGAATGTTTCAAAAAAAGTAATGCAATAATTTGGAAGTTAAAAATAAAATAGTGAACTTTGAGGCCAAGTTATTAATGGAGATAAAATTAACCTACCCTTTGGATGAGAGACAAAAACCATTACTGTCATGGTAGGTCCGACCAACTCTTCAATTTGAATGTAGAACTGGAGAAAAATTGAAGGCATAGAATATAAAGAGAAAGTCTTTCCTTCGAAGTGAAGGCTTCAAAAAGAGACGGTAAGGCGTCATACATTAAAATAAGCCATTAAAATCCAGTATCTTGGCAATTGTGAGAAAAATAATTAATGAAAAATCTGAAGTATCAAATCCATTATTGAACCATTGAACAAGGGGAACTCAAAAGAAATTTTATCCGTTGACGCTTCTATAAGTGGAGTTTCTATGTGGGTGATGATGTAATCAGTTTTATAAAAAAGGAATAGCTATTTAATTTGAGAATTTCTCGGCAAGGGGTGAAAAAGGGAAAAGATCGGTAAGATGAATCCCATGAGAAGGAAAAGGAAGTAGATGTGACATGACTTTTCCGGTGATTTGAAGTCATCGGATGAGTAAATCATATTGATGTGAAATTATTGCTGTAACAAAAATCTACGTGTTATGAAGATTCAAATCATTTTTGTGCTGTTACTTTATAGTTTATCAATGAGTGCACAAGATTATTTTAAAGAGGGAGTGAAATATTACCGCCAAAAAAATTATGTAATGGCAGATTCCATGTTTACAAAACAATTGAACGTGAATCCCAGCGATCAGAATGTCATATTTAACAGCGGCATAGTAAAACTAAATCTAAAAGATACCTGCGCATTCTGTAACGATATGTATATACTTTATCATACATTTCAAGATAAGAATGCAGAGAAGCTATATTTTCTTTTATGTGGCAGAAATGACACGATGTATTTTGACAAACACTATCTTCCATCAGACAAACACCACTTTAAGTATTATGAAATACTTGAACATCATAAATATACTAATTTATTAAATGGATTATATGGAGAAATACATGCTCCTAAAAGTAATCACCGCTTAACGATTGCAAGTACAATTTATCCTCTTAGCAAAATACCAAATGATATCATTGCAACTTTTTGTTTATATGGCGATAGTACAAGAGAATATTTATTTACGCAATCACCTCCCTCATTTCCAGGAGATGAAGATGCCAAATTAAAATATGTGCTTCACAGTCCTTATTACATTCAGGCAATGAAAGAGCTAAAATTACATCACGTGGTAGTAGATGTACAATATATTATAGATAAAGACGGAAAGATCAAGGACATTACAGTGACAGAAATCAATGGTAAAACAGACAACATAGAAGAACTGAAAAAGTTAACCAAACTCATTATTGCAAATATGCCAACACAAATTCCGGCAACATTTATGGGCGAAAAAGTAGACTATCTAAAAAGTGATTTTGTATCCTATTGGTAAATGTAGCCATTATCTTACATCGAAATATCCGCAGGCATCGGAAAAATAAGCTAAAAATGACATGAAAAAGATCATATTTATCAGTTTAACGCTGATCCCTTTCTATTTATTTGGGCAGAAGGGTCAATTAACAAGTGTGGAAAGTGGTATAGAGGCAGGTTATATAACGGATTCGCATATTCTATTGAAAGAAAATCGCTACACCTTTGATGATCGGATTAGCAGATTCTATATAGACTCCGTGGGGCAACATATCACCCTTCAGTTGAGAGGAGTTACAAAAGATGGCAAGTGGCTTAACAACAAAGGATATCTATGTCAGTTCGATATACCAACTCAACAGCTGCTATGGTCGAACAAGATGAATTATCAAACAACCATGTTGTTGCAAAATAAAGATTGGATGGTATTGACAGAAAATTTTAAAAGCATCAATCTGGATCCATTAACCGGTAAAGAACTATGGACAATCAAGAAAGATATTTATTACATCATTACAATGTTACATTGGTATGGTTCTTGCACGGCCTAGCCCCATCGGATCTTTGAGAAAGTAAGTATTTACTTTCTAAGCACCCCCATGGACACCCAACCCCCTGGGGTACGCGGTAATGGAAGATACC
>DAIDKM010000020.1 GCA_027450045.1 Paludibacter sp.
ACTTGATAAAAATATAATCTCAAATTGACTTCGGCCAACGTGTAAGGATTCATTTTGAGTTTTGCACAATCAATGTTCCTTCTAAAGCCAAATTGTTCAATTCGGTTCTTTCTATCCGAGTCTTTCAATATATCCTGTTAGGGATGATCTATGACTCAGAAACTCCTTGAGAACAACAGCTTCATTATGCTCTTCATCTTTTGATGCAAAAAGCAAAGTTACTGATCCCGTTTCTAATTGCTCTTTTAGAATCGAAGTTTGCTTTTCGTTGTTTTTTAGCTCGTGAATATATCGCTCCCTGAACTCATTCCATTTTGCAGGTTCATGCCCAAACCATTTTCGGAGTTCAGTACTTGGGGCAATATCTTTCAACCATAAATCAACGCTTGCATTTTCTTTTGTCAAGCCTCGTGGCCATAATCGATCTACGAGGATACGTGTACCATCTTCTTTCTCGGCCTTTTCATATACCCGTTTTATTTTCATTGCCTATTTCCAGATTAGTGAATGCATTCACTTTCATTCCGAGAATTTTATAACGGCTACCGGACAACTTTCTGCAGCTTCACGTATTTTTGTATCATATTCTGCATAGTTAACGCCATCTATTACAGTCGAGATGTCTTTGATTAAAAAAACATCCGCACAAATATCCTCGCACACGCCGCAGGATGTACAACCTTCTTCTATCCAAACTTTTGCTATTGCCATGATTTTTGCATTTAATTGGTTATTAATTCTTGTTTGATCTAAGAACAATTTTGTTTTGTTTGTCAGACTGAATTGCTGTAGTTATGCGTGTGGTGGTGATTTTGGCGCTTTCACTACCAGAATCCGAGCCTGACTTTGTGAGTTGTTTGATAAACAATGCACTATTCCCTTTGGGCTTTCCACTAAGCAGTCTTTTCCTACCTGTATTGTTTCATCGCCAACCTGAACATCCGGAGTGCCTTCGAGTATGTAAAAAAACACATCCACCGGAGTAATGTGTGGTTTTAATGATTCACCGGGTTGCAATGTCATATGCATAACCTGCGCATTGTCATAATCATAAAGTCGACGGACAGCCACTTCATGAGGTGAGGCAATATTGGGAGTGTTGTTTACTTCGATAATTTTCATTTTTCTGAATTTTTAAATTAATAATTAATAACAGATGGATGTCTATTTGCCAAGTTTCACAAGGATGTAGACGAGAGATGCAGAATTGATGTTACAAATTTAGAGTTCTCTTTTTGAACTGATTAAGCTGAACGTAAAGTTCCCGGGTTTAAAAACGAACTATCTTTCTTGATCGTATCAAAAGAGATTTCCTCTTTAATTTCTTTTCTAAGTGGCTGTGCCGCCAAAGAAGGTAATATTTACTTATTAGTTGTAATCTCTAACATGGAGAACGTTCAACCGAAAGCATACTATTGATATTCATCGCAAAGGTAAGCGTCCTTTTGTTAATTTGCAAATATCATCCACAATATAGTGAGGCCGTCACTTATCTTTATTGATAAGTTTCTGTTTGTTGCACAGACATTCTTTTGCTTAAATTTAGTGACGGCCTCACTTGGTGCACACAGTAGTTAGTCATTCAAAAACAAAAGCCTAACGCCGGAATTTGCAAACACATTTCAGGGCAACAAATCCTTAATTGCTTTTGCGGTAGCTGATCACCGCCCAAAGATTGAAGAAGGCAGCAAATCCGACCAAGGCAAGAAACTGAGGAATTAAATCGACAAAGCCGCTTCCTTTCATATAGACCGAACGCATCACCTGAATGAAATATTTCAGCGGATTGAATGCGGCGACCCATTGTGCCCATCCAGGCATACTATTCACGGGCGTAAAAAGACCGCTCAACAAGATAAGCACGATCATAAAGAAAAAGATAACGAACAGGGCTTGTTGCATCGTGTCGGAGTAGTTGGAGATGACAAGACCCATTCCCGACACAGCCAAAATATAGATGCCGGCAAAAGCATACATGGTGCTTAAATGTCCCGCCGGTACAAAACCATATACGATCCAAGCCACCAGAAAGCTGACTGAAATAACAAAGAACCCGATGAGCCAATATGACAAAAGTTTGGAAAAGATAAAGGTGAACTTGGGTACAGGTGTTACATTGATTTGCTCCATTGTGCCTGCTTCCTTTTCGCTTACAATGTTTAACGCCGGCAAAAAGCCTGTCATAATGGTCAACACCAATACCATCATGGCCGGAATCATGAAGAGTTTGTAATTAAGGAAAGGATTGAACCGATTCTGTGAGACCACTTCAATAGTAGGCACTGAAGGCGGTTCTTTTCCTGTTTGCTGCCATTCGTGACGTATCTGTGACGAAAAATCAGTTACAATGTCGGCCATATATTCGCTTGACAAGCCTCCAACCGTACCATTCACAGCGTTGGATGCAATCAGTACATTGGCTGATTGCCGGTTGATTAAATCGCGTTCGAAATGGGGTGGAATCTCCAAAATAACGTTGGCCCGTTTTGATTCTATCTGTTGCATAGCTTGCTGATAGGTGGGTTCAAAAGCAGTCAATTTGAAATAACCTGATGAAACCGCCTTTTCGGTCAATTGTTGCGAATAGGTGGTGTGGTCGTTATCCACAACGCATAAGTTGATGTTCCGAATTTCATAGGTTGCTGCCCATGGGAAAATCAAAAGCACAACTAAAGGGTAAAACATAATGAGTCGTGGCAAAAAAGGATTTCGGGAAATTTGCTTAAACTCTTTTTCGATCAAATATTTTATCATAGCAAGGGTGGTTGAAACGCGTTAATCTAATCGCACGTTGAATTTTTTCAAACTGATGGCTGTAAAGACCAGGGTCATAAGCGACAGGATGCCTATCTCTTTGAGAATGTTCATAATGCCCAATCCTTCTATCATCAAAGCTTTCACCGCTTCAATATACCATTTGGCTGGAATGATATCCGATAACCGTTGCATCCACATCGGCATGTTTTCAATGGGGAAGATCATGCCCGAAAGCAAAATGACAGGAAGCAAAAACACCATTCCCGAAACGAGCATCGCGGCCAATTGTGTATGGGTGAGTGTGGAAACCAAAAGACCAAGTGACAGCGAAACAATGATAAATAGTAAGGAAATCAATATCAATCCGGTTAAACTTCCGGCAACGGGTACTCCCAGCACATAAACGGATAGCAGCAAGACAGTGGCTAAATTGAAGCACGAAATAACAAAATAGGGAACCATTTTGGCAAGAATGATCATGATAGGTTTAATGGGCGAGACTAACAATATCTCCATGGTTCCGGTCTCTTTTTCGCGTACGATGGCAATGGAAGTCATCATGGCACAAATGAGCATCAGAATCATCCCCAGAACACCCGGGACAAAATTATAGGCTCCTTTCATTTCGGGATTGAACAACAACTTGATGTTTGGTGTGATTTGATACGGCGCTTTGTTTTGTCCCATCAAGGTTTGTTGATAATCGGAGATGATTCGGTTGACATAGTAGGTAATGGTCGTAGCGGTATTTGGATCTGTAGCGTCGGCAATAACCTGAATCTGAGCTTTACCGGTGTGCAGCAAAGTTTCGTAGAAATGATCTTCAAACACGACTACCATCGAGGCTTCTCCTTTTTGGAATACACGTTGTATGTCGTTGCTATTATGAATGTATTCCACCACATTGAAATATTTGTTGGCGTTGATTTCGTCAATGATATGACGCGTTGCCACATCGTGTGAGGTATCGAGAATGGCGACTTTGCTGTCTTTTACTTCCGTTGTAATGGCAAAACCAAAGAGGATGATTTCGACAATAGGCATTCCGATCAGGATCAGCATGGTGCGATGATCGCGAAAGATATGATGGAACTCTTTTTTGACAAAAGTGAGAAATTGTTTCATTTTTAGTCTGCTTTGCGGGTTGCTTTTCGTGCTAATTGTTGAAAAACCTCATCCATGTTGTGTGCTTCAAACTCTGTTTTCAAATTATGTGGGGAATCGAGCGCTTCTATTCTGCCGTCAACCATGATGGAAACGCGGTTACAGTATTCGGCTTCGTCCATGTAGTGGGTTGTTACAAATACCGTGATGCCTTTTGCTGCGGCTTCGTAAATCAGTTCCCAGAATTGCCGCCGCGTGGCAGGATCAACGCCTCCGGTCGGTTCGTCGAGAAATACCACTTCCGGTGTATGAAAGATGGCAACGGAAAAGGCAAGCTTTTGTTTCATGCCCAAAGGCAAAGACTTTACTAACACATTGCGCTCTTTTTCAAAATGAAGTTGTTCCAGCAATAATGCCGTTTTCTCTTTAATATCCTTGTCATTCATGCCATAAATGCCGGCAAATAGGCGAATGTTTTCCCATACTTTCAAATCGTTGTAAAGTGAAAACTTCTGACTCATATAGCCGATGCTTTTCTTCACTTGTTCCGATTGATGCTCAATGTCAAATCCTGCTACTTTGCCTTTTCCTTCCGTAGGTTTACTGAGTCCGCACAACATACGCATGGCGGTAGTTTTTCCGGCACCGTTAGCTCCCAGAAATCCAAATATTTCACCTTTCTCTACATCGAACGAAATATGATCGACGGCAGTAAAATGACCGAATCGTTTGACTAACTTATTTACTTCAATCACTTTCTCCGGCTGCGTGATGATTTCGCTATGTTGTAAATTCTCCATTTCAAGTATGTATCTAATAGATGACAACCAATATTGAGTTGAGCAGAGTTAACTTCCTTCACTTCTTATCTTCTTTACTTCCTGTCTTCTTGTAACTTCGCTGTTTTTGGGAGATTATTGTTTGGTTAGTTCCATGAAACAATCCTCTACGTTCGGCTCGATGGGGAAGATAGTCACATCCTGATGCCCTTTTCCCGATAGCCATGTGGTCAGTGCTGTTGTGGTCAGTGCATTATTATTCAGCATGACATGAAGGGTGTCTCCAAACGAAAAACAACTCTCTACGGAAGGATGCAAACGTAGGTCGGTCAGAAGCTTGTGCATGTTGTTGCCGCGAACACCCCATAAAATATTGTCAAATTGCGACACGATATTCTGCGGGGTATCGACTTTGAGAATTTGTCCGTTTGTGATCAGGGCAATACGGTCGCAAAGCGAGGCTTCGTCCATATAAGGAGTTGAAACGAGGATGGTAATGCCTTGCTCTTTCAGGTTGCGAAGCATTCCCCAAAATTCCTTTCGGGAAACAGGGTCAACCCCCGTGGTAGGTTCATCAAGAAAGAGTACCGTAGGTTTATGAATCAACGCACAACTCAATGCCAGCTTTTGTTTCATTCCACCCGAGAGAGCGCCGGCACGACGTGTTTTGAAAGGTTCGATTTGTTGATAAATGTCTTTGATCAGGTCGTAATTCTCTTCAATCGTGGTGCCGAACACATTGGCAAAAAAGGTAAGATTTTCTTCTACCGTCAAATCCTGATAAAGCGAAAACCTTCCGGGCATATATCCCACGCTGCTCCGAATCTTTTTATAGTCTTTCACTACATCGAAACCTCCTACAGTGGACGTTCCTTTGTCTGCAAGAATCAAGGTGGTAAGAATACGGAAAAGCGTCGTTTTCCCTGCTCCATCAGGGCCAATAAGTCCGTACAATTCTCCTGCTTCTACGTCAATGCTTACTTCCTTCAAGGCTTGCACGCTACCATACGCCTTGCTGATGCTTTTACAATTGACAGTAGGCAGTTGCAATTGACAATTGACAGATGATAATTGATAATTGACAATTGACAGTTGACAATTAGAATCGGCTTTCAATTCATTATTTTGTGACATATTTCACTTTCAAATTTTTACTACTTAATTTCACTATTTTCCGTGTATTTCTTTTGTCGTTTTTACAATGCTGATTAGTAAACGGATTATTTCTCTACAATCTTCGACGATGGATGTGAATGATTTTGAATCAATGTATTCACTGTCTTTTAGCAACATCAGCCAATACTCGGTTTCATTGGCTTCTTTCAATGCGATATTCATTTTGTTGATAAAATCTGCTTTTGACTGAGCATGTTCGGCTTCTTTTACCAAAGCTCCGATTGCCGTCCCACTTCGCAGCATTTGTTTTGATAAAACAAATTCACGCTGTTCCAAACTAAGAAACTTGTACGCTTTTATGATTCTCAAGGCAAAAGCATACGCTTTGTCCATCACAATGTTTTCTTTCATCTGGGAATAATTGTTTTTTAATTATCTTCATAATCCTGCTTTTTGTTTACTTCTTCTGTAAACCTATGGCAGGACAGATTTCATTGTCAATTGTCAACTGTCCATTGTCAATTCGTCGTTGTATCGTCTGTATCGTCCTGAAATTAATTTTCAGATTTCATTGTCAATTGTCAACTGTCCATTGTCAATTGAATTGGACTTCCCCATACATTCCGATCTTCAAATAACCGTCGTTTTTTACATCAATCTTCACGGCATACACCAAGTTGGCCCGTTCATCGCGTGTTTGAATGGTTTTTGGCGTAAACTCGGCTTTGTTTGAGATCCATGTCACAACACCGGTATATTCTTTCATCCCTTTTCCCCAGTCGGCATATACTTTAACCGATTGACGCAGTTTTACTTTGGTCAATTGATCGGATGTGATGTAAGCGCGTAATGTAATGGTGTCGATGTTAGCAATCATGTACAATGGTTTCCCGAATGAGGTTATTTCATACGGTTCTGCATATTTGGTCAATACGGTACCGTTGATGGGATTGATGATTTTGCACTTGTGCAACTGGTCGTTAAGTTGATCAATTTGATAGATCATGGCGGTTGCATTTTCGTCAATGCTGCTATTGGCATGTTCTAAATTGGAAAGCTGTGCGGCAAGTTGTTTGCGAAGTACTTGCAACAGTGAATTCTGATCGTCCACTTGTTTTTGAGTTGATGCATTGGCTTTCAACAAGTTTTCATAGCGATTCTTGTCCACTTCGGCAGTGGCGATTTGCTGTTCCGTGGCTGCAATCTGTTTCTGAATGTCAGATCTGCTGCTTTGAATGGCTTTTAAATTAGCCTGCAACTGCATCTTTTTGTAGTAAAGTTGAAGGCTGTCCACATAGCCCACTTGTTGATTAGCAAAAAGCGTTTTCCCTTCATCAATGTTGAATGCTAATAATTTTCCGGATGCTTCGGAAGAAACAATCACTTCGGTAGCTTCAAAAGTTCCTGAAGCATCGTACACATCTTTTGAGCTACAAGATGAAAAGAAGATCACCATGAGAAGAGAAGCCCAAATGGCTGGATTTTGGAATAATGAAATAAGTTTTGTCTTCATATTTGCGGATATTACATCGTTTTGTACAAGTGAGTTAGTTGTTTGTTGTATTTTTCAAATTATAAACGGCTTGCATGAGTTGCACCTGATGAAGCGATTTGTTGACCATAGCCTGATTTTCTGCCGTTATTTCGCGAATCAGATCTGTTACCGACATGGTTCCATTTGCCACTTTAGCTTCTGCTGCCATTTTTACGTTGTGACGTAGCTGTATGATTTCATCGTCGCTTTTAATTAAATTGCGCCATTGATCTATGGCATTCGATTGTTGCATTTCTTGCAACCGGCTATTGAACAGGAATGTTTCCCGTTGTGTGTCAATAAGCTTCTCATTATCTTCAATGATGCGAAGGTTATTTTTTTGCGTATAAAGCCCGCCGAAATTCCACGATAAGCGTACTCCACCAAGATAATAGGTCGTAAATGCGTTGTTGAGCATGTTTAACCCGGGTCGTCCATAGCCGCCTTGTACAAAGAAGTTTATTTTAGGCAAATTGGCGGCATAAATACTTTTTCGCTGACTCTCGTACAAAAGATTCTGCGCATTGAATAGCGCTAACTCAGGTCGTTTGTTGGGCAATAGAGCAGTTGTTTCAGCCGGTATCTCAGGAGCTGTTAATTGATCGGGATTTACCGGAGCGCCAATCATAGTTGATAACATTTCAACGTAAGCTTTGCGAACCGTTTGTAATTGAATCCGGTTTTGGCCGGCATTAAGTTGTTCAACATGAATATTATCCAAATCAGCCTGATTAGCAACTCCGTTTATGATGTATGCTTTTATTTTATCGTAGTCAGTCTGTAATTCATTTTGCAACAAGCTGTTTTGTTGAAGTTGATCGTTAAGGGATAAAACACCGAAGAAAAGCTGATTTACCCTATCGTTGAGTGCATACAAATCGACTTTCACGGTTTGTTTACTTACTTCCCCCGAAGCACGAACAACCCCTTTTTGTGCCTGAATGGCGCCGCCGTCCCAAATCAGTTGCGAAGCTTCGGCAACAGTTTGGTATTGATCTTTACTTAAACTGGTTAATCCCGGGACATTAATCGGAATTTTGGTTACATCCGACTGATACGTGGCTTTTGCAGAAAGTGAAAATTGAGGCAGATACCCTTTGTTGGCGTTTGATAAAGTATATTCAGTCGATTGCGCGATCAGGCCAAATTGTTTCACTTGCGGGTAATTTGCCTGTGCCTTTTGTTGACATTGTTCAATGGTTAATTGTCCATAAATAGATGTCATACTGGTGGTTATCGCAAAAATAAAAAGGATGAGGAGTTTATTCATAATAAATAATGGATTTGAGTTTGAAAATCTTCTTATGTATGTGCCATTATCATGGCTTCAAGCTATTTAAAATAATCTTTACGTTTTCTTGTTTCCGGTGGGCAATGAGTTTTTGAAAATCTTCATCCGAAATGTTGGTAATGACTTTTATTATTGGTTTCACCAAAAAGAGTGTCAAGTTTAATGATATCACCGTAATCAGTAAATCTATTAGTTCCATGGGGCGTATGGTGCCTTTTTTGATTTCTGCCTGCAACTCTTGTTCTACTTTTCTGAAAGCTTCTTCTCTGGCCGATACAAATTCTTCCGATAAGGTGATAAGCCGTTGTTGATTGGTTGTTAGTTCATTAATGAACAGAAAAGGAATTTTCGAATTGGCTGCAACGATGTCAAAGTGGGCTTCAATGGTTTCTTTGAGTCTTTGCTCAAATGATCTATCAGCACCTTCGTTTTGAAAAATCACTGAGAAAAATAAACGTGCTTTTTTTTCAAAAATGGCCTCAAACAAGTTCTCTTTAGTCCGGAAGTAATAATGTACCAAAGCTTGATTGCAACCTGCAACTTTGGCAATTTCCGTGGTAGATGTCAATGCAAACCCCTTTTCCAAAAAAAGAGTCTCGGCTGCCTCAAGAATTTGTTGTTCTGTATTCCCCTCTTTGTTGTGTTTCATTATTCATTATTCTATTTAATAGCTCTATTAAATATCGACAAAGATATGATTAAAAGAATGGTGAAACAAGACGCGTTTGTTGATTTATGTAATATTAGTATTTATCGTTGTCATTCAAGAGTGGATACTATAAAAGGAAGAAGGTATCTTCTTTTAGAAAAAACAGCAAGGTGGAAAAATGATAATAAACAAGGAATTCAATCTCTTCCCATCAAAACAAAAAAACAGCGCGAAGTTTAAATTCACCCTGCTTTGTGATGTTATCAATGTTGTATTGCATGATATCAATGAGCTTAGCGATACGGAAGGGATTCATACTATTACTACTGTTATGTTTCATCCCATTATTTGGGTTTTAGCTGCTTTACTATCCCTTCCATAAGCGATAAGCACTATAAAAACCCTGATTGATTGTATGAAAAACGAGATTTCTTATCCACATCTTGTTGTTGTTGACTTTCTTTTTCCTATTTCATATACACATGGCTTTCTTCCTTGTCTTCTTTTATCAATTTCATGTCTGAAATAAGCTATTTCGTGTAAACATTTCATCATTTCGTGTACGTAATGAGCTATTACGTGTAAGCAATTTGTTATTTCGTGTACGTAATGCGCTATTACGTATAAACAATGCGTCATTACGTGGATAAAGTACGTCGTTGTTTGTATGAAATAAACATATATTTGTCTTCAATAAACGAATTCATGTATGAAATCCCCGTTTTTATGTCAACAAAGAGAAAAACTAATAAATTTCGCGTCATTTCATGTACGTAATGCGACATTACGTGCAAACATTTTGTTATTTCGTGTACGAAATGCGACATTACGTGTACGTATTGAACGAATGTTTGTCTGTATTTCGCCAAAATAGGTTTCAAATTCGTGCGATATGCAAAACAGATAGTTATATTGTAAGGGTTATATTGCTTATCCATAGTGTTATACTAATTATTTGTCGTTTATCGGGTTGTTCGTTATGTTTATTTATGTACAAATTAATGTTCTGCGTTTTGCCACAAAGATAAACAGTTCTTATTTTGCAAAAAATAGAAATAAGGGTACAATGTATGCGAGATTTCCTTGCACACGTTGAAAGGCAAGGGCGCCAAAAAAAGTTCCGGCTTCTCATGCAAAATAGCATATCAGAAGCCGGAACCGTTATACATGGACACAAAACGGAATTCGTGGAAACAGCCTAAGTAAGCAATCGTTCAGCAGGCATTATGTCAGAGTTTCCTCATCTTTCTACCAATTACGATTTTCTGCTTACTTATGTTGCCGGAAAAGCCATTCCATCATCAGCGGATCGCTGTAAGCAGCCAACCAGGAGAAATGACCAACTTCGGGATAGAAGGTAAAACCCGGGTGAGCGCCTGCTTTTGTTAAGGCATTAACCATATCGAGTGAATACATGGGATTTACGGCTGCATCTTCGGCGCCTTGAAAAATCCATATTGGAATGTGTGCTATGGATGCAACCTTCGAGGTGTCGCCTGCTCCACATACCGGAACTGCGGCAGCAAAAAGATGCGGATAGCGTTCGATAATGTCATACGTTCCGTAGCCACCCATGGAAAGGCCGGTAATGTAAACGCGGTTCGAGTCAATGGGCAATGTTTTCATCAATTGATGAATGAGTTGAATGACAAGCTGCATCGGCATGGAAGGAACTGCTCGTAAGCTGAGTTGATGCGTAATGCTGTCTTCGCTAAAATTCGACCATTCCTGATGAACAGGGCATTGTGGCGCAACAACAATAGCCGGATGAAGAATCATGGACTGATCGGTTGCAAAATTCATAACGCCCCATTTCAACTGCGCCTTGTTGTCGCTGCCGCGTTCGCCCGAACCATGCAAAAAGATCACAAGCGGATATCTTCGCAGCGTGTCATAGTCAGGAAAAAGCATCCGGTAATTAAGCGAGTCACCTTTATCGCTGACATACGTATTAAAACTGAAACGGGATGTTTGTGCAAAGACAAACGAGGTACTTACACTCAAAAGTAGCAAAGTACAGAAAAGGATGATGCGTGGTTTTGAAGTTTTCATGTGGACATGTTTAAAATGGATATTCTATTTCGCACTTACAGTTGATTTGTCGGTTCTTGTAGAAAATTGGCAGAATCGCTGAGACTTGCATATAAATCTTTGTATCGTTGGTTATGTTGATGATTTAGCCACCAGGGCATCGAAAGAAGGAATATGCATAACACGATTAAAAATGGCAACATCTCATGTCCCCAGATTGAGTTTTTAAGATCGGTGAGGTAACCGTAAAATATGCCACCGGCACAGAGATAAAAAAAGAGAAAATACGATACGAAATCGACCCTTTTGATCCGGTTCAGTTTTTCACGAAAGAAAAATGTCGATTCTTTCATGGACATCGTATCGGCTGTTTTTATAAAAACGATAAACCTGTTGATTTCCGATATCGTTTTAATGAACAGGAATAATCCGGCCAACGAGAGTGGAATAATCGAACCGGTTGACAGATGTACTCCAAGATATGCAAATGCGTATATCATCAATCCTAAATAGAGTATCAAAGATATTGCATAAAGAAGACTTTTCAATTTTAAGTCTGCAACTACCCTGGCAATTATTGTGCTATGTTTCATACGGATGAGCTCTCCCATGTTTACGTTAGGATACTCTTCTGTTTGATGATTTTTGTGCACGTCATGCCAAATCGATTTTAAATCATTTGTGTTCATATCCCAATATTTTAATCAGTTTGTTTTTGATTCTGGTAATTTTGACACCTGTGTTGCTTTCCGACATGCCTGTTATTGCTGCAATTTCCTTGTATTCATATTCTTCTAAATATAAAATAATAATTGCCTTTTCTACTTCGGATAAATGGTTAATAGCCTGATATAACTTATCTCTATTCCCTGACTCGTCATCATCAGGTTCCGGGATGATATATTCATTTTTCGATAATTCAATATATTTTGGTTGGATGTGCTCTTTGCGAATGAGATCAATAGCTGTATTCAAAGCAACTCTGAAAAGCCACGTTGAAATAGTTGATTGTTGATTAAACCCGGGATATGCATTCCACAGCCGTATCAGCATCTCCTGATAGTAATCTTCCTTATATGGATTTCTATAGAAATAAATATTACAGATTTTATGCAATATCCCCTGATGTTTCTCAATGATTTCTATAAACTCTTTTTCCACTTTCTGATAGATTTAATGAGTTAGTCGAATATTTCGAACCAAATATTACAAATGGGGAAATTTATTTAGTCAAAGATAGGATGTTTGCTTCATTGTTGTTTTATCACAAAGATTTTCTTACAACAAAGCATTTTGCCTTTGATTCTCTTTTTGGCAAAAGGTTCAAGTTTGAACTAAAATCAAAGGGATATCTACACTATCCAAGTGAATGCAAAAGTGTTGCATTTGTAGCATAGTGTAAGCTTGCAAAAAAGATATTCAAGAGATGCTCATGGATGTGTTTGCTCATTCTTGTGCAAACAATGATTCTCTTGCGGTTTCGGGCTTCTTTTTTTGATGTTTGGGGAAATTTATTCCTCCGTCTCCACGATGTTTCCACCGGCATTGCAGTGGGGTGGTGGATAACCATGTTTTCGTATCGTCAAAAACCGAAAGAAGTGCTTCCACATTGATAAAAGCATAAACTCAACTGTAATTAATACAAAAACAATCCCAAAGAAATGCCACACGGAGCCAAAGGCAAATTGAAAAAGAGTCATCATCACATTTCAACTAATTAAAAATCAATACCTCAATCAAATACCAAAGGCTTCCCTCCAATCCGGCGGCATGACTTTGGGATTTGTATCAATTATTCGAACGATTCAGAAGCTTATATCACAGCCGCTTCCTTCCAACTTCATATCTTCAAAAACGTGCCCGAGTCATTAAAAATGAATGCGTAGATCGACTCCCACTTGTGCGGGTTTGCCCCGCTGTGCAAAATGATTTCCCATCGACTCAAAATAGAATGTCCTGTAATCCGTGTTCAGGGCATTTTTTGTCCATAAACTCAATTGAATGGCTCCTTTTTCAGCCGTCACTCGTCCATTCAGCAAAGTATAGAAGTTTTGTGATACGCTATTGTCTTCTGTCCAGTAAATCGGGCCTACACCGGTTGTTTGCACGTTAAACATCAATTTATCCATAAGAGGCGAATGCAAATGAAGGGTATAATCAGCTGTCACTGACAATGTATTTAAAGGGGCAAAAGGGAGATGGTTGCCTTTATAGCTCACTTGTTGACCTTGTTGATTCACCACATCATACTTCGTAAAAATTGCATCGGAATAACCATAGGAGACGGATGCAGCTAAATCATCGGTTATATACGAGCGGATAGCCGCTTCGAAACCTTTGCTTTCCGAACGTCCGGCATTGGTAATGATACGCGTTGTGTAGATAGGCGTATAAGTTACAATCTGCTGGTTAGAGGTGTTGATGTAGAACAATGCAGCATCCACAAACAATTTATTTTTAATGGGCTGACTGTGCATTCCAATCTCGTAATTCCACGATGATTCCGGTTTATAACTGATGGCTTCCTGAATCGGAGGCATGGGGCTGTTGCTCATTTCGGCTGTAAGCAAATCGGAAAACATTTCAAAGTTATAACCGCCGGCTTTATATCCTTTGGCAACCGAGCCATAGAGATTATATTGATCATTAAAATCGTATTTCACAGCAATCTTGGGTAATAACTCCCATGCATCCTGCTGGTTATGACCCTTTATCTGATACGTCGAGTCAACAGGGAAAGCGGGAATCGTCGGAGCAACCTGCATGGATGTATTCAACGCGGCAGAAGTATTATAATCAATGTGGGTTGTCTCGTACGAAAGACGCAATCCTCCCGTCACCGAAAGTCCTTTCCACAAACGGTACGTCGATTGATGGTAAAGAGCAAGCCCTTGTGTAGGAGTTTTGAAAAGCCCGGGTACCGCCATCTGTTGATTGGTGACGGTGATGGTCGGCATCGTTGGATATTGTGCTTTTGCCATATCAAAATAGCTTTGAATCATGGCAATGCCGCCTTGTTCAAACACCATCGGAGCGTCCGTTGTTAAACCCTGATAGAAACCGAACAATCCGGTCACCCATTGATAACGACTTGCACGATCGGACTTGAAAACAAACTCTTGTGTCCACGCGCTTTGCTTTTGATTTTGCGTGAGCGAAAAAATGGAATCGGGTGTAAAATCCTGATCCATTTGCATCCTGTCATTGAAATATTGATATCCTGTGGTTGAACTAAAACTGTAGTGATCGCCGGTGTATTGAATAAAGAGTGCGTTATTCAGCAAGTTTCGACGATAGGTTCCCGGGTCATTGTAATTGACGGGAAGTTCCTGGCCGGAAGCATTTAATTCTCCATAAGGATACCCGTTTTGATCGCTGTATTCGTAGCCAAGCGTATATTCGGCTTTCCATCGGTTGTTGGGACGCCATTCGAGACGCGCGCGTCCACCGAGAGCTTGTATGGCATCTGCTTTTTTGCCTGTGAAGACATTGGTAAAAAACCCTCCGTCATGCCGGTAATTTCCACTAAAAGAGAATCCGAGCTGTTTACTTAGTTTATGATAGATGGAAATTCCTGCATGGTATTGGTTGTAGTTGGCCACCGAAAGCAACAGGTCGTTTCCCTGGTAATCGAAAGGAGACAACGTGGTGATATTGACAATGCCACCCATCGAATTGCGTCCATATAAAGTTCCCTGCGGTCCGCGAAGCACTTCAATATGAGCGATGTCGTAAAAATCGAAATCAAACGCGCTTTTATCCAAATAAGGTACATTATCCACATAAAGTCCAACGGACGAACCGGTAATGCGGGCGCCTACACCACGAATGTATATTGTTGAAGTAAGTTTGGAGCCATAATCGGGTATAAATAGATTGGGCACATACGCGCTTATATCTTTCAACGACATGATATTGCGGTTGAGTATGCTTTGCGCGGAAATGGAAGTGCCCGCAACCGGCAAATCTTTCAGAAGACTCGTTTCGCGGGGTGAGAGCACGGTGACTTCATTCAACTGATATTCCTTTGTGTTGAGTGTATCGGCGGTTTCGGCAAAGAGCGATTTCGACATAACGAACAGAAGCAACAGGAAGGCAATAGAAAAGGGGTTTCGTTTCATTTTTCTGATCTTATTATAAAAGGTGAGTTGATGTTCAAAATCGTTTGTGCTCCTTGTCGGCAAACACGTATCAAAAGTCGCCACAAAGAACGGGAAAAAATGAATTCCGCTATATCCCCACATATTGGGAGATTTTAGGGTGTTCCGGCAAGTAAAATAATCTCTTTACAATTTCAATACACAACAAATCAGGAAAATGGCAAGAATGACGAAAAACAAGGCAAGTACTAAGCGTTTGTTTATTCATTCGTTGACCTGAAGTTACTGGATGAAAATCTATAGGCCGCCGTGTGATTTTTTTGTAGCTTTGTAGCGTAAACGTATTGCATCAGTTCTGAAATAGACTATCGGAGAATAATAGGATGCAGAGCTAATTTTTCAATCATCTCCTTAATGAAACGGGTATTACGTCATGGAACCCTCAGGGCCGATATTATTTGCGAGTTCCATACATCCTTAATGTGAAATAAAATATAATCGTATGATAATCACCCGGCATTCATTTCATTCCACCGGCGAGCCTCTCTTTTCCATTCTTATTCCTACATGGAACAACCTTCCGTTATTGCAGTTATGCGTGGCAAGCATTCGTAAGAACAGCACTTTCCCACATCAAATCATTGTGCATGTGAACGAAGGAAATGACGGAACGCTCGAATGGGTGAAAGAACAGCAGATTGACTATACGCATAGTACTGAGAATATCGGGGTTTGTTATGCTTTGAATGCTGCGGCTGCACTTGCCACAACAGATTACATTGCCTATATGAACGATGACATGTACGTTTGTCCCGACTGGGATAACTATTTGTATGAAGAGATCAAAGCCTGCCAGAGCGAATACTTCTTCTTCTCGTCCACGTTGATTGAACCACGCAAAACAGGCTGCCATTGTATGATTGCTCCCGCCAACTATGGCACTTCACCTGAACATTTTGAGGAAGAACGATTGCTGAACGAATATGCAGCGCTGCCGTTCAACGATTGGAACGGAGCTTCGTGGCCGCCTAATGTGGTGCATCGCAATATATGGAATTTGGTAGGCGGATACAGTATTGAATTTTCACCGGGCATGTATTCCGATCCTGATTTCTCCATGAAGTTATGGCAAGCCGGCGTGCGTCTTTACAAAGGAGTCTCGAAAAGCAGGGTATATCACTTCATGTCGAAATCGACAGGAAAACTCAGGAAAGAGGCCAATAAAGAAGGGAAAAGGGAGTTTCTCGACAAATGGCAAATGACTTCCCGCACGTTTTATCGTTATTTTTTAGCCATTGGCACCCCTTTTGAAGGAGTACGCAAAGAACCGGAGAAAAGCGTTCATTATTCCGTCAAAAAGATAGGAAACAGCTTAAAACGACGTTTCACGTAAACAAAACAGAGGATTATTCTCCTTGTTGCTCCAATTTGAACCGCACTCGCCAAACGCCATCCTGATAGTCGTGGGTAAGGATCACAAACTTTCCGATTTCAGATGTATTGGTCACGTGCATTCCAATACAAGCACACGCATCGTAATCGCCGACACGTACCACGCGTACCGTTTCGCCGGCATCTTCCGGTAATTTTGATAAATCGAGAAAGTCAGAGGCTTCTTCTTTCGGAACAAACGAAATGGAGACAGGCAGATGAGAAGCAATCACGGCATTGACTTGTTCCGCAATGGCATGGATTTGCGCTTCTGTGGGAGCGGCAGCCAAAAGATAATCACACTTCGATTTCTTTCGTTCAATGTGTGCATTGCGCGAACGGCCACAGCCGAACATCCGCACCATTGTTTGGTTCAGAATATGTTCTGCCGTGTGCATCGGTTCGTAATAGGTTTTCTTAGGCTCTTCCATTGGAAAGTGAAATGTTATTCAACGGTGGCAGCATGAATTGCCGCAACAGACAATAACAAGTAGCTTTTATGAAAAGATTATACCAATTTATTGGTAACGGTATCGGGGAAGATAACGGTAGGCTGAAAGGTCTTTGCTTCTTCAAAATCCATGGTGGCAAATGAAACGATCAGGACAACATCGCCGGGTTGCACCAATCGGGCTGCCGCTCCATTTAAGCAAACAGTGCCACTACCGCGTTCGCCTTTAATAATATATGTTTCAAAACGAGCGCCATTATTGATATTGAGCACCTGTACCTTTTCGTAAACAATCATGTTAGCGGCATCCATCAGATCTTCGTCGAGGGTAATGCTCCCAACATAGTTGAGGTTCGCATCGGTCACCGTCACACGATGAATCTTTGACTTTAATACTTCAATTTGCATAAAACGATTTTTTTAAGTGAAACAAGCAACATCACGTTGCCGAAAAAAGAAATTAAAGATAACGCAGATTATCGATCAAACGCACTTCGCCACAAAATACGGCAATACAGCCTACTACACAATCGCATTCGTTCCAGTCGTGTATAGCCTGCAACGTGTTCCCATCAACTATTTCAAAGTACTCGACACGCATTTCATCCACTGCATTCAGTGATTCAACCACCCACTTATGCACGTCGGATACCGACCATTCGGATACAAATTTACGACTTTCAAAAAGGGTTTGTGCTATGATGGGAGCATTATTGCGTTGTTTGGTAGTCAATCGGGCGTTGCGGCTACTAAGCGCCAACCCATCCGATTCGCGAACAATGGGACAAGGAACAAGGGTAACCGGAAGTTGCAGTTGTTGCGTCATGCGACGAATAATAGCCAGTTGTTGAAAATCCTTTTCGCCAAAATAAGCACGATCGGGCTTTACGGTCATAAACAGCTTACTGACAATTTGTGCTACGCCATTGAAATGACCGGGGCGAAACTGACCTTCCATTACTTTATCTAAAGGTGAAAAATCAAACTGACGCGTGTCCGGTTCAGGATACATCTCCTCTTCCGATGGAGCAAATACGTACGTGCAACCGGCTTTTGTCAACAACGCCACATCGTTGTCGAGTGTTCGCGGATAATGCAGCAAATCGTTTTTATCGTTAAACTGTGTTGGGTTGACAAAAACGGAAACTACGGTCACGTCGTTTTCTGCTACACAGTGTTGAACTAACGAGAGATGACCTGCATGCAAAGCACCCATTGTTGGTACCAAACCAACCTGTTTGCCTGCTGCTTTTTGTTTGGCAAGCGCTGCTTGTAAAGCAGAAATGGTTGAAAAAACTTCCATGATGATGGTATTTGCAGAGAACGCTTTCTCACCAAAGAGATCACGCATCCCTGACTTCAAATCGTTTATTTCTCTTTTACCAAAGTACCGATGGCTTCGCCGTTGACTACTTTCTTCAGATTGCCATACTTGTCCATATTAAACACAATAATGGGCAAGTGGTTCTCTTTACACATCGTGGTAGCGGTGAGATCCATCACTTTCAGGCCACGTGCGTAAATTTCGTCGTAGGTGATTTCATCAAACTTCACGGCAGTAGGATCTTTTTCGGGATCGGCGGTATAAATACCATCCACGCGTGTGCCTTTCAGCATCACATCCGCTTCTATCTCGATGGCACGCAAAGACGAACCGGTGTCAGTAGTAAAAAAAGGATTACCGGTTCCGGCGGCCAACAAAACCACTTCACCGCGTTCAAGGGCTTCAATGGCTTTCTGTTTGCTGTAGAATTCTCCTATTGGTTCCATTCGGATGGCCGTAAGGACGCGCGACTTAACATGCAATGCAGCAAGAGCGGAACTTAATGCAAGACTATTGATGGTGGTGGCTAACATTCCCATCTGGTCGCCTTTAACGCGATCGACGCCTTGGGCAGCGCCGCTCAATCCACGAAAGATATTTCCGCCACCAATGACGATGGCCACTTGAATACCTTGTGCAGCTACCTCTTTTATCTGTTCGGCATATTGATGCAACCGTTGGGAATCAATGCCGTACTGTTGTTCCCCCATCAACGATTCGCCGCTTACCTTCAATAAAATACGCTTATAGTTGACCATAAGAATCTTTCAATAAGTTGGTGTTCATTTGCTTGAATAATTGCGCGACAAAGTTCGTTATTTTTATTGAACCATCCATCATAAAAGAAAAGAAACTCTTTGTCGAAAGTATATGGCTTGCATTATTTCTCTAAAGATGGGTGCTGAGGTAGCGAGTGATAAGGCAGTGTCAACCATAAAAACGGATGAGAATCACCAACCTTCTTTTCATAAAATCGAATGGTATGATCCACTTCGATGATGGAATATCCGGCAGGCACAAACGTATTGCTTTGCAACGTCCGCGTCAGTACATCGGGAATGCCATCCTCATCGAAAAAAACATTGCGGTGATAATGACCTCCTAAGATTGATTCCACGTTGTAAGGTTTCACCAAATGCAAAAACGCATCCCGATTGCCAACGTCCGACGGATTAAGCGGAAAATGCGTCACGAAAAATAGCGGTTGTTGTGTTCCTGCTTTTTGCAATTGCCCTTTTATCCAATTCATTTCCGAATCACTTACCCAGCCGCTATTTACACCATGACCTTGTCCGGTATTGAATCCAATGAATTGCACATGCTGATACGTGAACGAGAAATGATGGTATTGGAAGACTGAATCAAACGTAGTTGTCGTTGTTGGGCAATACCGCGTGTCATGATTTCCCGGAACCACGTAATAGGGGACATTCAATCCATCAAACAGTTTTTTAGCTAAAAGCAGCGATGGACGGTCGCCTTTGTCGGCAATATCGCCTCCGATGATTACAAAAGAAACTTCTTTCAACGAATCGATCTCCTGCACTGCACGACGTAAATCGGCAGCATGTTGCGGTAAATCGGGCGAAAGGTGCATATCGGTCAAAAAGGCAAACCGGAACGATTGACCGAAAACAAGGAAACAAAACGCGAGGAGAAGTTCAACAATGGCAAGAGTCAGTATTCGCTTCATAAGTTTCAAAAATAAGAAGAGCAGCCTTGATGTCAAAACTGCTCTTATGAGTCACGTAAAAATCAATCAATGATGAACAGTCATATCGTCAGGGCGATGTTTATACTTAAAAAAGATGGCAAACAAAATGGCAATTACCAACGCGTATCCTGCAAAGAGATACCAGATTGTCGGCCAGTTACGACTGATCAACTGATGATCTGCTGCATACTTTGAATAGAGATCAACAATTGCCCCACTGGCATAGCCGCCCATCAAAGCGCCCGCTCCATTGGTAATCATCATAAACAATCCCTGTGCGCTACCCCTTATTTCAGGCTTAGCCTCGGTTTCAACAAACAACGAACCCGAAATATTGAAAAAATCGAATGCCATCCCATACACGATCATCGAAAGAATCAGCATCCAAAGGCCACTGCCCGGATCGCCCGCACCAAAAAGTCCGAAACGGAGCACCCATGCCAACATACTCATTAACATCACGTTCTTAATGCCAAAGCGACGCAAAAAGAACGGGATGGTCAAAATGAAGAGCGTCTCCGACATTTGTGAGATGGAAAGCAAGATGACGGAATGTTTCACACCGAAAGCATTGGCATATTCAGGCACACTCTTAAAGCTGCCAATAAACAAGTCGCCATACGAATTGGTAATTTGCAAAGCGGCTCCCAGAAGCATCGAAAACAGAAAGAAAATAGCCATTTTCCTTCTCTTGAACAACACCAATGCATCGAGTCCAAACGCTGAAAGCACCGATTTATGTTGACTTTTTGCAGGAATACATTTAGGAAGTGTAAACGAATAGATTCCCAACACAAGGGCAGCCACACCGGCCAGATATAATTGTGCATTGGTATTTTTAAATCCGGTAAGATCAACCACCCACATAGCCACGATAAACCCGATGGTCCCAAAAGTCCGGATGGGAGGAAACACCTTGACAATGTCATAGTTGTATCGTTCTAATGCATTGTATGCAACGGTATTGTTCAGAGCAATGGTAGGCATGTAGAAAAGCAGGTTGAGTAACATGGCCCAATACATGTGGTCGTAGTCAATGGCCGTCGATGCATAAAAAAGTGCGGCCGCTCCCAACAAATGACAAATTCCCAAAAGTCGCTCGGCATTAACCCACTTATCGGCAATGATACCTACAATACCCGGCATGATTAACGAAGCAATGCCTAACGTGGCAAAGATGGCTCCGATTTGACCTCCTTCAAAACCTAAATTTCTACCTAAGTATCCTCCCAAAGAAATTAACCATGATCCCCAAATAAAGAACTGGAGAAAAGTCATCAATGTCAACCGAAATTTAATGCTCATAATGTGTGTGTTTTGTGGTGTAACGATTTCATGCAAACGGTAAAAAAAAGGAAGATCGTCTCTTCCCTTAGACGCAAAGGTACAAAGTTTTCATAAAGCAACAAATTGATCAGTATGCAAACAAATAATAGTCAGGATGAGGAAGAAACGGGATGTGCTTTCTCCACAAATTGCCTTGCAGCATTTCGATCTATTTTCCCGTTCGGGGTATGGGGCAGCTTGGTACAAACATAAATTGCTTTTGGTTGCTCGTAAGCAGAAAGAAGGTCACGCGTTTTCTCTTTAAGCGTGTCTAAATCAAAGTGTTCTTTCTCCGGTTCCGAGTGCTCGATCAGCAACACTAACTTTTCGCCCAACACGGCGTCCGGCGCGGAAGTCACCACGAAGGCATCGGACAACACACGATTCAGCTTTCTTTCCAATACCTCCGGTTGAAATTTCAGCCCGCCACTATTGATAACGTTGTCTTTTCGTCCTACGATTTCAAACCGTCCGTCTTCAAGAATACGTGCCATGTCATTCGTCTCAATCATCTGATCGGCAACCAAAGGCGCGTCAATAATCAACGTTTCTTCTTCGGACAAAGAGACCCGAACATGCGGGAATGGCTCATAAAAGCCGGAAGCTTTTGCTCCGTTCAGTCGCCGCATAGCAATATGCGAAAGCGTTTCCGTCATGCCATACGTTACATAAAAAGCATTGGGCATGGATAACAGTTCCTGTTCCAATGTCGAATCAACAGGGGCGCCACCGATAATGCAATGCTGAATAGCCTCCAGACGTACCTTTTCCTGGGCATTATGTAACGAATGAAATACCTGCATGGGAATCATGGCTGCAAACGCAAATGGCATATCCGGTAAATGGCGCAACGGGTGACCCGAAGGCGATACACGATACAGATTGAGGCCGGCAACTAACGCGCGCACCACCACCATCTTGCCGGCAATGTAGTCAACCGGCAAACAGAGCAAGGCTTTATCTCCCTGGTGCAACTGCAAATACGAACAGGTCATCATGGCGCTTTGCATCATTCGCTCCTTTTCAACCATAATGGATTTTGGAGTTCCTGTCGAACCGGAGGTTTTCACCGTCAATGTAGGCGAGTCATTCCACCATGTTTGCACGAAAGAGAAAAAAGCACGCTCCCAATCAGGGGTTGCCGCATTGCTCAACCGTCGTGCAGCCAATTGCAGCGCCATCTCTTTGGTATGTGGAATTCCTTCAAGAATAAGGATTTGATTCGCTCGGTTCGTTTCATAATCATGCTCTGACGAAGATTCAGGCAACGACTTTATGATACGCGATTGATCCTGATACCACAATTGATCGTGTTGAATGGCGAGGGGTAGCGGAATGTTATTGGTAAACAATTGTCCTGTACCAAGTCCTTGCGGCATTGACACATCCAGTGTGCCACACCACTGTGCAATAGCGTTCAAACCGATGTTCGATTCTAATGCCGAAGTGATCCACCAACCAATATCCCGTTGTTTTGCCAATTCAATCCATTCGGCAGAGCCTTGAAATCCACCGTGCAAAGAAGGTTTAAGGATGATATAATGTGGCTGAATGGCTTCTAATAAGCGCTCTTTTTCTTCCGGTGTATTAACGCCGATCAACTCTTCATCCAACGCAATAGGAATAGGCGATGTGTTGACCAAGTCGGCCATAATGTCCCATTGTCCGGCGCGAATGGGTTGTTCAATGGAGTGAATGGTAAATTGGGACAATCTTTCTAACTTCTGCAAGGCATCTCCCGGAGAAAAAGCACCGTTGGCATCTAAGCGCAGCTCGATTTCCGAAGCTGAAAAGCGTTGCCGGATGTATTGCAACAAAGTGATCTCTTCGGCAAAATCAATCGCCCCTATTTTCAGTTTCACACAACGAAACCCACGCGCCAGCTTTTGTTCAATCTGAGCCAGCATTTGCTCCTTTGACCCCATCCAAATCAATCCGTTGATGGGGATTCCTGCTTCTCCACGAGAGAAAGGCGTATCCCACAAGGCAAACGTTCCGGTTTGCAGATGGCGCAGTGCCGTCTCCAACCCAAATAAGATGGAAGGATAGGCGCGCAATGCTTCATAGTCCGGCGCTCCGTTAAGAACCAATTGTTCACAGGCTTCTGTCAAACGTTGTTCGTAGTCGGGTAGGGCATCGCAGCTCAAATCGGGCAAAGGTGCACACTCCCCGATTCCTGTTCGCAAAGGCCATTCAGGCGACGAGAGCAACACGTACCATGATTTGCGATCGTGATACACGCCTCGCGACGTTCCCGCCGGCTGATGGAAATGAAGCGTATAGGGAATGATTTCAAAAGCGTATTGCATGTGTGGCTGTCAAGCAAGAGATCATGGAAACTGTGGAAACTTCTTGAAGTCAGGTTTCCGTTTCTCCAGAAAAGCCTGTTTGCCTTCTTGTGCCTCTTCGGTCATATAATAGAGCAACGTGGCATTTCCCGCGAATTCCTGCAATCCGGCCTGACCATCCAAATCGGCGTTCAGCGCCAACTTCAGCATGCGCATCGCCATCGGACTATGTTGCATCATGGTTTGTGCCCATTCCACAACGGTATCTTCCAATTGATCAAGTGGAACTACTTTGTTCACCAATCCCATATCCAGGGCTTCCTGTGCTGTATATTGTTTACATAGAAACCAGATTTCGCGTGCTTTTTTTTGCCCGACGACGCTCGCTAAATAGGAAGCTCCAAAGCCTGCATCGAAGCTCCCGACGCGTGGCCCTGTTTGTCCGAAAATAGCATTTTCAGAGGCGATGGATAGGTCGCACACCACATGCAGCACATGCCCGCCTCCTATTGCGTAGCCATTGACCATAGCAATCACCGGTTTTGGCATCGAGCGAATCTGTTTCTGCACTTCTAAGATGTTGAGACGCGGCACTCCATCTTTTCCTACATAGCCACCTACACCTTTTACATTTTGATCGCCGCCCGAGCAAAAGGCTTTATCTCCTGCTCCGGTAAGCACCACGACTTGTATGTCGGTATTGTCGCGGCAATAATGCAATGCGTCGCTTATTTCCGAAGCGGTGGTTGGTGTAAATGCGTTGCGATAGCGGGGACGGTTGATGGTAATCTTCCCGATTCCTTCAAAATAGTCAAATAAGATATCCTCGTATGTTTTAATCGTTGTCCATGTGCGTTGGGTTGTCATTTTACGTGAGTTTTAAATGATTGATATAATGAATTAAACACAATGCTATTGATCTCTGTTTGAGTGAATACTTCCAAAATAATCGCTTGTTGATCATCAACATTCCACAAAAGAGGAAGCTGATTCACATAGTCTTGTTCAGTTGTTGCCGAAAGGTATCGAAACCCAAGCGTTGTGGCACGTTCTTTGGCAGTCGTGCTGTGCTTGTAGGCTATTGACTCATCAAGAGCAGGAGAATTCTTAGGGCCTCCGATTAAATGGAAGAGATTACCACCACCATTGTTTATCAATACGATACGGAGTCGTGGTGAAATATACCGGTTCCACAAACCGTTGATATCATAAAAGAAACTCAAATCCCCTATCAACAGAAAAGTCAGCTTCTGATTCTCTGCTGCATGTCCCACAGCCGTAGAGAGCACCCCGTCAATGCCATTCGTGCCGCGATTGGAAAAAATGTCAATCGTGGGCTTCAAAGCAAATAACTGTGCGTAGCGCAATGGCGAACTATTGCTCAACTGCAACGTGACATGCTCGGGCAATCCTTGCATAAATGCAGCTACTGCCTTCAAATCCGAGAAAGGTTGCTTGGGAACATAATCCTGTAATTGATGTTCTATCTGCAAGGAGCGCTCTTCCCATTGGTGGGCAAAGTCATGGCCTGTATTCTTAGAATCAACCTGTTCCGATAATAAACCCAAGAAAAACGCTGGCTCAACCGGAACTACCGAAGTGAGCGATTGATAGGTATCGACTACATGTCCGTTGGGACGAATATCCCATTGTTGTTTGGGAGGATGTTTACGAAGCAGTTGTTTAATTCGCTTCGAGGTGATATGTCCCCCAACGGTAATCACTAAATCAGGGGCGAATGCAGCCTGTTCTTCAGCCGACAAGGAAGATAGAATCGCATCGAATTGACCCGTTACCCATGGCAATGGGAGATTGGCAAGATGTTCCGCCAGAATGACAACATCGGTTTGCTGTGCCAATCGTGCCAACACCTCATGCAACCCATGATCGGGAGGTAGCTGACCGACCACGATCATCCGTTTTGAATAACTCTCCCATTCGGTTGCAAAAAAATCCATGTTAATCGTCGAAACAGATTTTGCCAACTTAATGACACGGGCTTTCGGCAAGGCAGTTTCTGTAAATTGATACAAAGGTTCTGAAAGAGGAATATTGATATGTGCCGGACCAAACCCGTTTTGAGTCAAGGCAATGAGCGCTTCGTTAATCAGTCGGTTGCAATACCACAACTCTTCGTCGGAAGTGATTTCCGGCAGTTGCACACTCTTTTTGACCAACGACCCGTATGCATTCGCCTGTGGCAATGTTTGCCCGTCAGCTTGTCCGATCCATGCCGAAGGCCGATCGGCTGAAAGTACCAACAAAGGCACTTCTTGGTAAAAAGCCTCAGCTACAGCCGGACTATAATTCAGCAACGCGGTACCCGAAGTACAACATACGGCTACAGGCCGGCGAAGTCGCTGTGCTAATCCCAATGCAAAAAAACCTGCGCTCCGTTCGTCCACGATGGTATAACACTGAAATGCAGGATGCTCCACAAACGTATGAATCAAGGGGGCGTTACGCGAACCCGGCGACAGCACCACATGGTGAATGGCAAACGCATCCATCAATGCCACCAATTCTAATAGATTCTTTTTATCGGAATAAGCCATAATCATTCAGTTCAAATGAAGCCCGTCATGCTTGCTCATCAACATGTCCCTCATGCAGAATACGCAATAGAGTCTGCAATTTATCCTCTGTTTCTCTCCACTCCTTTTCGCATTGCGAGGTGATAAGCAACCCCCCTCCGGCGTAAAGGATCAACTGCTTTTCTTCCCATTGCATGCAACGCAAATTTACGTATAAATCAGTTTGTTTTGCAGGCGAAAGCAATCCCACGAAACCGGCATAATAACTCCGGTTATATCCTTCATTTTCAATAATAAAATGATATGCCCGCTCTTTCGGGAAACCGCATACTGCCGGTGTGGGGTGTAGTTTTTTCAGCAACTCGCCCAATTGTTGCGGTTGATGATAGCCGAAATGAAACGAGGTTTTCAGATGAGCCACGTTGCCGGCGCCTACCGTTTTGGTAGCGTCTTCATGCCATTGAATACCATTCTCAGTCAACACTTCCCGCAAATAGGTAACTACCCATTGTTGCTCGTTACGATTCTTGGCATCCCAACGAATGGATTTTTGGAAATCATGCACGCGCATCGTTCCGGCTAAAGCTACGGTGTGGTAGTCAGGCGCTGTACCGCTGAGTAACATTTCAGGCGTGCTTCCCATCCAAAGGCCGGAATCCGGCGTATAGCACAAATAGACAAATGCCGAAGGATAACGCTCGCAAGCGCGCAGGAAAGCGGCAACGGGAGAAACCGTCTCATCGCGTTGTTCAACATGATAGCGCGAAAGCACTAATTTATCAAACTGTTGCTGGTCTAATGCGTCCAAGAACCGGCGAAAGGTGGCTTCGTAGCTTTTCTTCTCTTCACTCAAACCTTGCTTACGTTGCAACGACTCATCCGTTGCTTTTGGGACAGACAGCCAACGGGCAAATGATTGCGAACGAATAAACGAGTCAATTGCTTCATATCCATCCGCAACCTGTTCGGGACGAATGATCAGGATTGGTTGCGACGGCTCAATGGAAAAAGGAGCCAGCACAAATCCTTCACATCCATTCAAATCGGCATAATCAAACCGCTTTTCTATATGATCCGACGACGAAACGATGAATGTCGGCTCGGTTGATGAAGGAATGCGATACAATACAAAGCCTAAATCTTTGCCAATCAGTTGCCCGATAGCGCCAATATGTTGAGAAAGTAAATTCAAACGTGTTGTTGTTTAGTAATCAAATTGGTGACCCGCACGGTGGAAATTAATCTCTGATCGTCCGATAAAATATCGACATTCCACACATGGCTTCTTTTACCATGATGGATAAGAGATGCAACGGCATGCACCTCTCCGCTTCGTATGGAAGAAACGTGACTGGCACTGATTTGCATACCCAATGCCACTTCGTCCTCCTCGCATATCCATTGCGATCCGAAACCGGCCACCGTTTCTGCCAATGCTATCGAAGCGCCTCCATGCAAAATGCCTACCGGTTGAATGGTACGGGCGTCCACAGGCATGATAGCCTCCACTTTTCCATCCGAAACGAACGTAAATTCGATGCCCAATTGATCCAGTAATGAACCCTGGCACATCGTATTGATTTGATTTAATGAGAGATTGTGATCCATATTATGATAATTCAACATTCTTTTTTGAGAAACGCAAAGTTAAGCATAGAAGAAGCGGAATGATGACATGCAACTATCAAAAAACGTTTCAATAAACATAGTACATTCAGTATTAATGCTTTATGCTGTCGGTGTAATAACAAAACTTGCTAAATAGCTTACAGTCTCATCATTGATAAGCCGTACACAACTCCACGCAAGTACTTCCTTCGTAGTTTGTTCGCAGATTATTCGTACTTTATACATAGATAATACCTATATAATACCTATACAATACGTAGATAAAACGTATATAATACCTACTTATTTAAATAGGTATTATCTATGTGTCATATACGTATCAGATTCGTAAAGAAGATATTTATACCAAAACCAAGGTACGGACGAACTGCGAATAAACTACGAAAGAACAGCGAAGCATAGACATGCCGCAGAATTATTGCAGCCCTGAGAAAGGAAAGGGTTTTGAAGCGAAGAAAAGCAGTGAAGAGATCTGCGGTCACCTTGAATGCCCTTAAAAAGAAAAATCCTCTGCAACATGTTTAGTTACAGAGGATTTAAAAAATAACAGCGGTGAGGGGGGGATTCGAACCCCCGGTACGGTTACCCGTACGACAGTTTAGCAAACTGTTGGTTTCAGCCGCTCACCCACCTCACCTTGAAGAAATGGTCAGCAATGCAGCTTACCTTAGAAAGCGGTGCAAAAGTAGGAATTTATTTTTGCTTTTTCAAATTATCTTACTAAATATTGCAGAAACCATTGGCTAATTTTGCAACCTGTTTGATAGTCACCAAAATAATCGATTCATGAAGAAGAAGCTGCATAAGAAATCGAAGTTGTTAGTATTCGTTGTTCGTCTTGTTATTGCTGTTTTGATAGCCGTTGTCTGCTATCAGCTCTATAATTATTTTCATGCCAATTTCTATACATCCAATCATGAAACCGTATATTTATACATTCGCCCCAATGACACGTTTACCGATGTTGTCAATCAAATAAAGAAAAAGAATGTAGTCAGAAATATTCGTTCGTTTATTGAATCAGCAACCCTGATCGGATACGATAAACATGTCCGCAGTGGACGTTATGCCATCACCGACGGTATGGATAATCAAACGTTGTTGTACCATTTGGACAAACGCATCCAAGCGCCGGTTCATCTGACTTTCAACAATCTAAGGACAAAGGAGCAATTGGCAGGTCGTTTGTCGGCACAGCTTATGCTCGATTCCTTAACCATCATCCAACATTTGGACAATGCGGAGTATGATCAACGTTTCGGGTTTACGCCTGAAACCGTTGTCGCGATGTTTATACCGAATACATACGATGTTTTGTGGGATGTTTCCATGGCGCAATTGATGAAGAGGATGGATCATGAGTACAAGCTTTTTTGGACACCGGAGCGGTTGGCTAAAGCAAAAGCTGAAAATTTATCGCCGGTTGACGTGGTCACATTAGCCTCCATCGTGGAAGAAGAGACGAACAGAGCTCAGGATAAACCCATTATTGCAGGACTCTATTTAAATCGACTACATCGCGAAATGCCGCTACAATCGTGCCCTACCGTGAAATTTGCCTTGCAAAATTTTACATTACAACGGGTTACAGGTAAAGATCTGCAAGTGAAATCGCCTTACAATACTTATCATCATAAAGGATTGCCTCCAGGTCCCATTCGTATTCCAACCATCGAAAGCGTGGATGCTGTTTTAAACTACACCCCGAACAATTACCTCTACATGTGTGCCAAGGAAACCCTTAACGGGGAACATTACTTTGCGACAACGTGGGCGGAACAAAAAAGGAATGCCGCACGCTATGCTGCTGCTTTGGATAAACGAGGTATTTTTCAATGACGCTACACCCAAGAAGAGATGGGATGATGCTTCAGCTCATTGCGTAACGCTTTGTAGTCGGGCAATATTTGTCCAACTTTTGCCCAAAAACGCTCGCTGTGATTATGTTCTACGGTGTGACAAAGCTCATGCACAATGACATAATCGATGAGGTGTTCGGGTAAAAGGAGCAGAAACAGAGAGAGGTTGATATTGTTGACAGACGAGCAACTGCCCCACCTTGTTGTACTTGCCTGAATCTTGATCGATTTGAATTTTAGACCGCTTTTAAGCGACCACTCGGACGTTTTTTGTGGCAGTACTTTTTTGGCATCTTGCCTCAAGAAATAGATGATCCCATTATGAATAGTTTTCTGCACAGCAGGTGAATTGACATCGCGTTGCCTGGGATATTCAACGGTAAGCGTCTCGCCAACTAAATGAAAGAACAATTGCGGTCGATCTGCACCAATCACCTGAACCGTAAATGTATGTGTTTTGAGCGGATGCGATTCATCAATCAGATAATGCTTGTTGGATGTGTCTTTCTTGCGATGGTCAAGAATTTTTGCCCGATGCTCCTCAATCAACGTGAGCGCTTTTGAATAAAAAGTCTCCGACGGGAGGGTCACTTTGAGGCCATCCTTCGCGAGGCGAATAGAAATGCGCGTCGAGCGGGGATGTGTTTTGAAAACAATGAGACCCAGTTCGGGGTCGTGAAGAGAAGAAATCATGGCAATTGGATCATTCAATAGTCCTGCAATATAGATATAAAGTTTCTGAAAAGGCACATGGGAAGTTGCAGGAAGAGAAGACGGTAAGGAAGTTAAATGTGCTCTATTTGGTTTCGTGTACTAAAAACAAGCTACATAAGAGGTAAATGCAGAAAGCAAGAACGCCGCAACATTGCTGTGCGGCGTTCAAAAATTTCAGCTTAGAAGCAGGCATTACTTCATTTCAGCTTTTTTCTCAGCTTTCTTTACTGCTTTTTTTACGACTTTCTTAGCAGGAGCAGCTTTAGCGTCAGCTTTTTTTACTTCTTTTTTTTCAGCTTTAACGCCTTCTTTCTTTTCGGCTTTTACAGCTTTTTTAGCTACTTGTTCAGTTTTAGCCTTAGCTTCTTTTTTTACTTCTTTTTTAGCTACTTGTGCGATAGCTGATGCAGATACCATCATGGCTAAAGCCATCATTACAGTTACAACTTGTTTTTTCATAACGGATAAAGTTTTAATTAGACGGTGCAAAATTACTGCATGTTTCTAAGATAGCAAGATGGAAGTGGGATTTTTATAGCATTTTCATGATTAAATATTCTTAATGTACTGCTGTCAATGAGGTATTGTTATATATTACATTGATAATTAATTGTCTAACGTCAATGTTTATCATTAGAATAAGCCAATAAAACCGATTTTTGGGATATCAAAAATGAATTTTTTTTTGAGTGTGTGCTTCATGGATTGTTGAACCAAAATAAAAATGTAAGTTTGCAGGCATAAAAAAGGCGAAAATGCAATTAAAAAGCTATTTTTGCTGACGATAATCTATTTATTCATCCACCTACTACACAAGATCATGATCTGGAATGAACATGCTGAATGCATGGAGCGAGAGCAGCTCATCAAGTTACAAAACGAGCGTTTACAGGCAATGGTGAGCCGTCTTTATTATAATGTGCCATTTTATCGTAAAAAATTTCAGGAACAGGGTATTGAGGCCAACGACATCCGAAGTGTTGATCAACTAAAATACCTGCCGTTGACCATCAAACAGGATTTACGTGATAATTACCCGTTTGGCCTTTTTGCAGTGCCACAAAGCGAAATTGTGCGACTTCATGCTTCGAGTGGTACAACCGGTAAACCAACTGTGGGAGGCTACACCCGCCGTGATTTGGAGACTTGGTCGGAAGTGGTAGCACGTAGCTTGTATGCGGCCGGTGTTGATCACAACGATGTGGTGCATGTTTCGTACGGATATGGTCTTTTTACCGGTGGGTTGGGGCTCCATCAGGGAGCGCAAAAAATTGGGGCAACGGTTATTCCCGCTTCCGGTGGCAACACGAAAAAGCAGTTGCAAATCATGCACGACTTTGGTTCCACTGTTTTAGCCTGCACTCCGTCATACGCGCTCTATCTGGCTGAAACCATGAAGGAAATAGGTATGGATCCATCGGAACTGAAATTGCGACGCGGCATTTTTGGTGCAGAGCCATGGACGGAAGAGATGCGCAAAGAGATTGAACAAAAGCTACATCTCAAAGCGTTGGATATATATGGGTTAACCGAAATAATCGGCCCTGGAGTGGCTATGGAATGCGAACATCAAAACGGATTGCATGTTTTTGAAGATCATTTTCTGCCTGAGATACTCGATCCGCAAACCTTGCAACCGGTTCCTTACGGTGAAGTGGGGGAGTTGGTTTTTACCACCATTACCAAAGAAGGAATGCCTTTGTTGCGCTATCGTACCCGCGACCTGACTTCCATGACCATCGAAAAATGTACTTGCGGAAGGACAATGGCGCGACTTCATAAATTCATGGGGCGTACCGACGACATGTTGATCATTCGTGGCGTGAACGTATTCCCGTCGCAAGTGGAATCGGTTCTTCTGGAAATGAGCGAAACGGAACCTCATTATCTTTTGATTGTTGATCGGGTGAACAACTTAGATATACTTGAAATTCTGGTTGAAGTGAACGAGTCGTTTTTCTCGGATGAAGTACGGCAATTGGAGGCGCTGACTCACAAGATAAAAGCCAATATTGAAAGTACGCTCGGCATCAGCGCCAAAATAAAGTTAGTGGAGCCAAAAACAATCGAGCGCTCCGAAGGGAAAGCAAAACGAGTTATCGACAAGCGCCCTCATTAAATTTCGTGATCCATTTATCTATCTTTAAATGAATTCATTATGCTCTTGCAACAACTTTCGCTCTTTTTAGAAAACAAAACAGGAAGGCTTGCCGAAGTAACGCGTGTCCTTTCAGAAAAGCATATCAACATCGCAGCGTTTAGCATTGCCGATACCGCCGATTTTGGCATCCTTCGCATGATTGTTGATCAAACGGATGTTGCGCTTGCTGCATTGAAACAGCAAGGGTTTGCCGTACACACTACTGATGTGGTAGGTTTCGTAATACCGAATCAGCCCGGCAATTTGTATCAGGCCTTGCAACATCTTGACAGCATTGCCATTGAAATAGAATATCTTTACGCGTTTGCACACAACGGCGATGCAGCCGCAGTCATTAAAACCAATGATAATAAACTGACCGCCACAACGCTTAAAGAGTTTGGCTACCATTTGTTAGAAGCAGGAGAACAACTCGATTAGTAACCCGCAGTAAGTTACTTAAAAACAGATAGAGAGACACAATGGTAGAACAAAAAAAAGTATTACCTTTGTGCTGCCTTTTATGAAGGCGCAAGTGTGATGGGAAATTTAGCATTAATAGCTTGACTCTCAACAGCTTTAATTTTGAGTAACACAAACAAATTTAACAATGAAAACGTTTCAAGTAAGCGGAACAATCCGTCAGGAAGTCGGCAAAAAAGCCACCAACGCAGTAAGAAATAGTGGAAACATCCCTTGTGTCCTTTATGGTGGAAATGGGAACATTCACTTTCAAGTAGTTGCAGGTGATGTACGTAAATTGATCTATACTCCTGAAATTTTCTTAGTCGAACTAACGATTGATGGCGTAAAACATTCGACTATCATGAAAGAGCTTCAATTTCATCCGGTTTCAGAAAAAGTGCTTCACCTTGATTTTTTTGAAGTCTCCAATGACAAACCCGTTGTAATGGCTGTTCCCGTGCGCCTTGAAGGATTAGCCGAAGGTGTGAAAGAAGGAGGAAAATTGCAACAAAACCTTCGATTACTTAAGGTAAAAGGGTTGGTACAAAATATCCCTGAGCAGCTTAAAATCAATGTTGACAAATTAGGATTAGGCAAAACTATTCAGGTATCGGAACTTTCGTTCCCTGACTTAGAGCTGGTAACTCCTAAAACAGCCATTGTTGCAACTGTCAATACAACCCGCGCGGTTAAGAAATAAGCGTAGTGGAATAAACGAGAAACATGTCATAATTCATTTTTTCGTGTGAAGTACTTAATTGCAGGATTAGGAAATATTGGCGAAGAGTATCAAAACACACGCCACAACATAGGTTTCAACGTATTGGACGCTTTAGCAGAAGCGTCCAATATTGTTTTTGAGGATCGCCGTTATGGATCAATCGGAGAACTTTCACTCAAAGGGCATAAGTTGTTTTTGCTTAAACCGTCAACTTACATGAATTTAAGTGGGAATGCCGTGCGATACTGGCTTGCACAAGAACATATTCCTGAAGAAAATCTGTTAGTGGTTGTGGATGACATTGCGCTCCCTTTAGGCGCCTTACGTCTCAAACCACAAGGTAGTGATGCCGGTCATAACGGGTTAAAGCATATTCAATCTATTCTGAACACTACAAATTATGCCCGGTTACGCATTGGCATCGGGAATGATTTTCCACGTGGCGCCCAAGTTAACTATGTTTTAGGAAAATGGAGTCGAGAAGAGTGGGCTGTTCTTGATACGAAAATTCCTGTAGCTGTCGATATGATTAAAAGTTTTTGTCTGAGTGGAATTCAAAACACCATGAATCAATACAATACCAAATAAGAACGTGAGTTCTGATTGTTAGTGATTGAATTGTGGTTGTTTGATAGTATTTTTGCACTTCAAACAGCTTGATTATGAACGATACGCTCTACATGCAACGTTGTTTGCAATTGGCCAAAAACGGGATGGGGCATGTAGCTCCGAACCCGATGGTGGGATCTGTGATCGTTTGCGATGATCAAATCATAGGTGAAGGTTATCATCGTCGTTATGGTGGCCCGCACGCGGAAGTTAATGCCATTGAAAGTGTACGGCAACCGGAGTTATTATCCCGTTCAACAATTTACGTCAATCTGGAACCTTGTTCACATTACGGACATACTCCACCGTGCGCTGCCCTGATTATCAAGAAGAGGATTCCACGAGTAGTCATTGCCAATATTGATCCAAACCCTAAAGTAGCAGGCCGTGGCATAAATATGCTGCGAGAAGCCGGTGTGGAAGTAATCACAGGTATTTTAGCCGAAGAAGGAGAATGGTTGAATCGGCGTTTCTTTATCTATCAACGTCATCGCCGGCCCTTTGTATTGCTAAAATGGGCTCAAAGTGCTGATGGTTTTTTGGATAAACTAAGAGATAACACCTGCGCTACCCCCCCCATTCAACTTTCTACTGATTTCACCAAAATGCTGGTTCACAAGACCCGAACGGAAGAATCGGCTATCATGGTAGGCACAACCACGGCAGTGAAAGACAATCCAAAACTAACAGCACACCAGTGGATCGGTAAGAATCCGTTACGCGTCATCGTCGATCGTCAGTTACGCATTCCATCGGATTATCACTTGCTTGATCATTCAGTTCCAACCATTGTGTACACGGAACAAGTGAAGGAAAGCGAGCATAATCTCACATTTGTACCCATTTCTTTTGCCGACAATGTGCTAACCCAAATTATGAGCGATTTGTTTCGCCGGCATGTGCTTTCAGTTATTGTGGAAGGTGGCGAACAACTTTTACACTCCTTTATACGAGCCGGCATTTGGGATGAAGCCCGCGTCGAAATAGCTTCGGAATGGTTGGGTGAAGGCGTGAAAGCGCCACTCATGCATGGGCAAATTATTTCCAAAGAGATTATAGACAATCTGCAGATCATCACTCTTGCTCCAAACGAGAGTTCGTCAACCTCTTTAATATCCGAATTCACATGACAACAAACGGCACTTTGGTGTTTCCAGATCAACCTGACAGCGCTTCAGCAATTGATTTGTTATCAAAAATGATTGCCATCCCTTCGATAAGTCGTGAAGAAAAAGAGGTGGCTGACTTTCTCGAGCGATGGATTGAGGAGCGTGGTTACGCTGTGAATCGATCGGGAAACAATGTGTGGATGCTTTCACCCGGGTTTGACTCTAACAAACCTACCATTTTGCTTAATTCGCATATTGATACCGTAAAACCTAATAATGGCTGGCAACGTAATCCGTTTCGTGCCACGTTTGAAGGCGACAGGCTTTACGGGTTGGGCAGTAATGATGCGGGCGCTTCGGTAGTCAGTTTACTTCATACCTATTTTGCTCTTATTGAAAAATCGCAGCCCTATAATCTTGTATTTGCAGCAACGGCAGAAGAAGAGATTTCGGGAGCGAATGGTATTGCAAGCCTACTGTCGATGCTCCCACCTATTCATTTTGCCGTAGTGGGGGAACCTACCGAAATGCAGGTTGCCATAGCAGAAAAAGGGTTGTTGGTGCTTGACTGTACTGCCATCGGTCAATCAGGACACGCGGCTCATGATATTGGAGACAATGCTATCTACAAAGCAATGCCCGATATTGAATGGTTTCGGACACATCGTTTTGAAAAAGTATCCGAATGGCTGGGTGAAGTGAAAATGACCGTTACCATGATACAGTCGGGAATGCAGCATAACGTAATTCCCGATCGATGTACCTTTGTCGTGGATGTGCGAAGCAATGAATTATATACCAATCAACAGCTTTTAGAAGAAATTCGCACCCATGTATCGTGTGAAGTCAATGCGCGTTCTCTCCTTCTTGGCTCTTCTCAAATCGAAATCAAGCATCCGTCCGTTCAACGTGCCATTCAACTGGGAAGAAGCTGTTATGGTTCGCCCACACTTTCCGATATGACCAAAATGGCGTTTCCTTGCATGAAAATGGGGCCGGGACAATCTTCACGTTCGCATCAGGCAGATGAGTTTATTGCCATTCATGAAATAGAAGAAGCCATTCCTCTTTACATTAATCTGCTCGATCAATTAAAAATTACATATTAATTTGTTGGCCTGCTTTGGTATTCTGAAATGTAGATCCCTTCAGATCAACCAAACATCCAATAAACTGGTATTGATTCGATGTCTCTCATAAATCAAAGGAGTATTACAAAGAAAGAGGAAGAAGTCAACGAACAATTTATTGTATAATCTCGTTTGTTGAATAATATAGCCACCATAAAACGAACGAAAAGACTGTTATGTAAGATGTTATGGAATACAACCGTCCCATTGCAAGCTTGATTGCATTCTTCAATCAGATTACATAAGAAAATAGTGGAGTGTGGAGCGGGGTGTTTTGAACCGTCAGCTCAGCGGATGCTTACTTAAATCTTAACACTTCAGTGCTTCTCTGGGTATGTGGACTGCGTCCAGATCAATAAATTTTTTTTCCAAAATATCCTGCAGGGTTATGGATTGGAAATAGCCAGTGATAATGGTGTTCAAATCGTTCCAGAATGTTTTTGCGTTGCATGTCGCGTCTCTGTTACATTTTACGTACGGCGACAAGCATTCGATAATGCAGATGCCGTTTTCAAATGCTTCATGAATATCGAGCATGGTGATGTCCTTTGGATCTCTGGTTAAAATGTAGCCGCTTTTTTTGCCTTTTGAATTGACAATCAGGTTTGCGCTCTTTAATCCGTGAATAATACTATCGAGATATTTCAAGGATATGCTCTGCCTTTTGGCAATGTCTTTTTGGTAAACGCCCTTGCCGGTTGTTTCCGAAGCAATTTCTGCCATTGCCCTTATGCCGTAACGTGTTCGAGTACTGATTTTCATGGGTGAATAAGTTGAAATGAGATATTAGAGGATATTTTTCAATCAATAGACAGACTTGCAATAGTCTGTTTTGGTGAATGTTAGCATTTATACAGTTTGTTAGTTATATGTTGCTTACAAAGATAGTTGTTTTTTAAATACCATCCATGATTTATTTTGTGAAAAATGCAACTAACTGCCTTGAACCATCAATTTTATTTCAAAGTTAATGGTTATTTCATTTTTGACCTTGACTAACCCAAGAAACTTCGAAGGAGCTACCAGATTAAAATCGGATAACTTCACCAATCTGGAGCCGGTCATGGTAAAATAATTGGCGCTATCTTTCGTGATGTTGCAATAAACCTCCATCGATCGTTTGACGCCTGCTAACGTAATGTTAACCAGCATTACTTCCGTAGAATCATTTTTAAGATTCGCCAAGCCTTGAAATCCTTGTAGTTGAATGTTGATATAGGGAGATTCATCGGCGTGGATTAATGAAAGAAAATCATTCTTCATCAGGTGGTTGCTGCAAACAAAATTACGTGCAAGAATGTTGATGGTAATTGATTTTGCTTTCAAATGAGGAATGTCAGCTATGTCAGTGATCTTCTGCAAGGGTTCAATCCCTGAATATTTTAGCCAGAAACTGTTGACATTCGTGTGACCCACAATTGAGATTTGCTGTAATGAATAGAAAATATTTTCCGCACACGTGTTCACAGCCTTGATTGAAGGCCATGCGAATAGGGAGATCAGGAGTGTAAGAAAATATTTTTGGAAATGTGTATTCATAACATAGTCAAATTCAAAATCGGGTGTCTACTTTTATTGAACGAAAAAGAGGTTGTCTCATTGATAAATTCAAAATCTTGCATTTTCATCTTCTCAACTCAACTTGGAAGATGCATGATTCTAAATCCGATGAGGCAACCTCTTTTATGAAGGGTTGTTACTATGTTCTTTTAACTATCAGAAAGAAATACCCGATTCTACCATAACGCCTTTAAATCCTGCATTTGCGGTATATGTCGGAACGTTGTATTTCTGATTAACATATTCGGCTTTTAGAACAATGTTTTTTGTCAAATACCAGCCAGCAGCAACTTGAATTCTGTTTACAGACTGAGATAGTTGGTTGGTTACTTCGTCATAACGAGCGCCTAAATAGTATTGCTCTCTGTCGCCTAAATGATAAAGACCTTCAACAGCAAATTGGTTGTATGTGAAAGTAGGACCATTCATTACGTTAGTTCCATGAGCAGTTTCAAAGGTACTAAATAATTCGGCTCTTTTGTATTTTGCAAATAAGTTCAACATTAAGGAGTTGTCCTGATAAGTGCTTCCAGGTCCCCAATGGCCTAATGACTGATTGGTGGTAATATCTGTTCCTGTTGAATTCATAGCTAAAACCTGATTAGGAGCCGTTCCGGTAACAATTTGAGCAGGTACTAAGATAGAATAGTATCTTGCGCCGGCACGATCGGAATTGTATAAAGAACCACCTTGAGGATTCTTGGCAGCTAAGTAAGGAGATACAGTAAAACGAAGTCTGAAATCTTTATTTAATTGTTTGTCAAATCCGAATTTGCCATAAACAGCCAGGTGTTGACCCATGTTATATGGAACGAAAGCATTGTTTTTGAACCCTACCAAAGATGGATCCATAGAACCACCGGTTACACCCAACATACCGATCCATCCGTTGTTACGGAACATAACTTCAGCAGCTGGAGCTGTCATAAAGGCTTCCATGATATAGTTTTCAGTAAAAGCATTTCTGATGACATTTCCGTTGTCAGAACGACGAAGATGAGCATCACCATAGTTGATTTCCATATCACCGGCTTTAATAGTCACATATTTCATGATCTCACTCAACAGATCGCTTTTAATGAAAGGGAGATTATCAATTAAGAGATAACCGTCTTTCACCCAAGTATCATTGTGATGGCGAGATGCTAAGTAAGTAGTTAAAACAACTTGCATGCCCGGTGCAATATCGGCATTAATTGTCATGTTGGCAGCAGGAAGATTTACACCTGACCCTATAGGCATGAAACCAGTTTGTGTTGGTACTCCGTTCAGCGAAACAATGGGAGATCCAACATTTTCAAGCGATTGATATTGCAATGCAAAATCAGCCCCAATGTTGACCTTCAATTTAGTGAAGTTATCACTGTTCAATTTAGACTGTTCAAATTGTTGACCGGGCAATTCATATTGTTGTCCGCTCACAGCCATCGTGATGGCTAACAAAGGCAAGAAAAAAAGCTTCTTCATCATCTTTCTAATTTAAAATTAATAATAGCATTATTGTTTTTTGAACACAAGCAGAAAAGCAACATGAATTACATCACCCGACTTAATTGCGCCGAACATGGCGGTGGGTGGTTTAATACCGAAATCAGTCATTTTAAGAGGTTCATTCCCTTCCACCTTAATCATGTTATTCACAAGATACGTGACATTTACAGGGATGGTAATAGGTCTTGATACACCGGCAATCATTAAATTACCCGTAACGGTTCCTTCAAATCCGGTTTTATTGGTAGAAATTACCCTGTCCGATTGAATGGTGAATATAATTGCGGGAAAATTCTTCATCTTCATCGCTTTGTGAGCAATGTTGTCCATCATGGAACCTTCAGTGCTTTTCAAGCTGTTGGTTGCTACCTGAAAGACAGAACTAACAATTTGAGTATTGTTGTTTACCTTTGCTGTCGAAATGATGTTTTGAGAATTCATCTTCCAGGCGTGGAGAGTGGATGTCCCGAGCACTTGCACTGAACTCATGGCCGGAACAATGTTGTACGTGTCTTCAGCTTTAACACTGCTGAAACTCATTGTAAATGCGATAATTGCGAATAAAACTAACTTTCTGTTTGTCTTCATACTTAATCTATTTATCCTATTGATTTGGTAGCGCAAAATTACTGGCTTTTTCTCGATTGCGCAAATGTATAATTGTTACGCGTCGTTAAACAAAACGAACAAGCAATAGGTTATTCATTAGATATTCAATGTGTAAGTAGGTGGTATTTCGTGCCTTTGAGTAATTCTTATTGGTGAAATATATCCTTATTTACTTGGTAATCTTGAGTGAAGCTGTTACAAGACGTAATTATTTCTGAATGCAGAAGATAAGGTATGAACAGAATTGCTATTTGTTAAAGGCAAGGAATGTTTATGGGATTCTCATGAGAAATTAGAATGATTTAATACTTAACTGGCTTATTTTTAAATGAAAATAGAGATTCCGGGTCATGAACCTATTGAATTAAAGCACCTTGTTCTCGATTTTAATGGCACTTTGGCGGTGGATGGAGCGTTGATTGACGGAGTTCATTCTCTATTAAACATATTGAGTGCGGAATTGCATGTACATGTCATTACCGCAGATACTTTCGGATCGGTTGATTGTGCGATGGAAGGAATTTCATGTCAGGTATATGTCATTAATCCTTTTGATCAGGATAAACAAAAGGAGCTTTATGTCAATCAATTGGGACGAAACCACGTTATTGCCATAGGAAATGGTCGCAATGATATGCTTATGTTGCAGGCTGCTGTTATAGGCATTGCATTGATTCAAAAAGAGGGAGCTTATGCCTCTTTGATATCAGTTGCCGATGTGCTTTGTTCGTCCATTGTCGATGCGTTGGAACTGTTACTAAATCCGCTGCGATTGAAGGCTACTTTGCGCAATTAGCGACGTATGACTCTGATATGGCATGAAGCGTTGGCAATAATTATGTACCTTTGTGCTCCTAAACAAAGGGTAGCTTTTTTATGAATTCATCAAATGATTTGAATCAATCGGTTGTGTTTACTTCCGCCCGCAGTGATAATCCATCCTTTATTGGTATTATTCCGGCTCGTTATGCTTCGTCGCGTTTCCCCGGTAAACCGTTAGCCAATATTGGTGGCAAACCGATGATTCAGCATGTGTACGAACAAGCCTGCAAGGCACTTGATGTTGTAGTGGTTGCTACCGACGATCAAAGAATCTTCGATACAGTGGAAGCTTTCGGCGGGAAAGCGGTGATGACATCCGATCAACATCGAAGCGGCACCGATCGTTGTTTCGAAGCATTGGTCAACCTACAACAATCTTTTGACGTGGTGATCAATATCCAGGGAGATGAACCGTTTGTAAAACCGGAACATATTCATGCGTTGAAAGCCTGTTTTGAAGTGGCCGAAACACAAATTGCCACGTTGGTGAAACCTTTTGCACAAAATGATGATTTTGAGATGCTTTTTAATACGAATACACCTAAAGTGGTATTGAATAACCGGCAAGAAGCACTTTATTTCAGTCGCTCTGTAATCCCGTATTATCGTAATGCATCGCATACAGAGTGGTTGCAAAATCATACCTATTATAAACATATCGGCATGTATGCCTACCGTTCTGACGTGTTGAAACAACTTACCGCATTGCCACCATCATCGCTGGAGTTGGCTGAGTCGTTGGAGCAATTGCGTTGGTTAGAAAATGGCTTTCGCATCAAGGTGAGTATTGTTGATTTTGAAACCATTGCTGTCGATACGCTTGATGATTTGCAACATGCACGTGACTATTATGATAGGAATCATTCATAGCCATTCATTAAAGAAAATTTCCATTTTAATTTGTCTTCATGAAGTTATCTACTCTTACAGCTATTTCACCTGTTGATGGACGTTATCGTTCAAAAACGGAATCGTTGGATGCTTATTTTTCGGAGTTTGCATTGATACGTTATCGGGTTCGCGTTGAAATTGAGTATTTCATTGCGCTTTGTCAAATGCCTTTAGCGTCGTTAACCGATATCGATGCAACGATGTTCCCTTTGTTGAAAAAGATTTTTGCCGAGTTTACGGAAGAAGATGCCGAACGCATCAAAACCATTGAACGAACCACGAACCACGACGTGAAGGCAGTGGAATATTTTATTAAAGAAAAATTTGATGTGCTGCATCTTGATTCATTTAAGGAATTCATTCACTTTGGACTAACGTCGCAAGATATTAATAACACGGCAATTCCACTTTCTATCAAAGAGGCAATGACCGAGCTTTATTATCCGCAATTAGATCAACTGATTGAGCAACTGCGTGGATTAGCCATACAATGGGAAGATGTTTCGATGTTAGCTAAAACACATGGTCAGCCTGCTTCTCCAACGCGTCTTGGAAAAGAACTGATGGTGTTTGTCTATCGGCTGGAGGAACAGTTGACGTTACTAAAGCAGGTTCCTTTCTCAGCAAAGTTTGGTGGGGCAACGGGCAATTTTAACGCGCATCATGTGGCTTATCCACAATATGATTGGAAACAATTTGCTAATGAATTTGTTGCCAATGTACTTGGTCTTCAACGTGAACAGTGGACAACGCAGATCTCCAATTATGACCATTTGGCTGCAATTTTTGACGGCATGAAACGATTAAATACCATTTTGGTTGATTTGAGCCGCGACATGTGGATGTACATTTCCATGGATTATTTCAAGCAGCGCATCAAAGCGGGCGAAGTAGGTTCATCTGCTATGCCGCACAAAGTGAATCCGATTGATTTTGAAAATGCCGAAGGGAATTTAGGTATGAGTAATGCGTTGTTTGAATATCTTGCCCTTAAATTGCCTGTGTCACGCCTGCAAAGGGACTTAACGGACTCAACAGTGCTGCGCAACGTAGGCGTTCCATTTGCTCATACTGTGATTGCCATCGAAAGTTTACGCAAGGGATTGGATAAATTGGTGCTTCATGAAGCAGCTATTTCACGAGATTTGGAAAATAACTGGGCTGTAGTTGCCGAAGGCATTCAAACCATTTTACGCCGAGAAGGATATCCGTCTCCTTACGAAGCCTTAAAGTCGTTGACGCGAACCAATGCAGCTATTACCGAAACATCCATTAAGTCCTTTATTGATCAGTTGGAAGTTAGCGAGTCGGTTAAAAACGAATTGCGTGCCATTACTCCACAAAGTTATACAGGCGAATAATCCGGCGTCAAAATCAAATTGAATATTATCTAAATTCCATCCAGTGAATAGTTTCCTGAAAATTCTCAAACGATTTATTCCTCCGTATAAAAAATACGTTATTGGCAGTGTATCCAGTAATGTTTTGTCAACTTTGTTCAGCCTTTTCTCGTTTGGCGCTATCATTCCCATTTTACAAATCCTTTTTGGTATTCAAACAGCCACATATACCTATCATGTATGGACGTGGAGTAGTTCGTTGGGAGATATCACGTCAGCCTGGAAGAACAATATTTTTTGGTATCTGACGAATACCATTCATGAGCATGGCGCCATTTTGACACTGGCATTTCTTGGTATTTTCTTAGTCACAACTACTTTTTTCAAAACCGGGTTTTCTTTTTTAGCTGATTATTTTATAGTGCCTATTCGGACGGGTGTTTTGCGCGATTTACGACGCGATATTTATGCCAAAGTATTAAGTTTGCCGTTGGCTTTTTTTACGGAAGAACGCAAAGGCGATATCATTTCGCGTATGACCGGTGATGTTGGGGAAATTGAAAACTCGGTGATCAGTTCACTTGATATGGTGTTCAAAAACCCAATTGTAATCTTGGTTTATGTAATTACTTTGTTTGCTATTAGTTGGCAATTGTCTTTGTTTGTTATGGTGCTATTGCCAGTAAGTGGCTATTTAATCGGGTTAGTAGGTAAAAAACTCAAAGCTAAATCCTTGTTGGGACAGCAACAATTGGGACAATTGTTGATACGAATCGAAGAAACGTTAGGGGGCTTGCGAATAATTAAAGCTTTCAATGCGGAAGACAAAATGAAAGAGAGTTTTTCACAAGTCAATGAACAATTACGTCGTACGTTTTCACGCTTAAATACCCGTTATTTATTGGCGCATCCGATGAGTGAATTTTTGGGAACAATGGTAATTGCTATTTTATTATGGTTTGGAGGCATGTTGATCATTACCCATCACAGTAGCATCACAGCGCCGACATTTATTTATTACCTCATTATTTTTTATAGCATCATTAATCCGGCCAAAAACTTGTCGAAGGCAGCTTATAGCATCCAAAAAGGGTTAGCTTCATTAGAGCGGATTGATAAGATTTTGCAAGCAGAAAACCCGTTAACGATCATTGAACACCCACATTCGCTACCTGCTTTTCATGATAAAATCGAATATCGGAAAGTGTGGTTCAAATATCAAAATGAATGGGTGTTGCGCGATATTGATTTGGCAGTGGAACATGGGAAAATGATTGCCATTGTGGGTCAATCAGGTTCCGGGAAATCGACTATGGCTGATTTGTTACCTCGTTTTTACGATGTGGATCAAGGGGAAATCCTTATTGATGGTGTGAACGTGAAAGATGTCGAGTTACATCCGTTGCGCTCTTTAATGGGTTATGTGAATCAAGAACCTATTTTGTTTAATGACACCTTTTTGAATAATATTGCTTTTGGCGTGGATAATGCTACATTGGAGCAAGTGATAGAGGCCGCAAAAATAGCCAATGCGCATGACTTTATTTTAGCTTCGGAGCAAGGCTATGAAACCCGAATCGGTGACAGGGGCACTAAACTGTCGGGTGGACAAAAACAACGCATCAGCATAGCACGAGCTGTGTTGAAAAATCCGCCAATTTTGGTGTTGGATGAGGCAACTTCGTCGCTCGACACTGAATCGGAACGACTTGTTCAGGATGCCATTGATCAGTTGATGAAGAATCGGACTTCCATTGTGATTGCACACCGTCTATCGACTATTAAGCGGGCTGATGAAATTTGCGTATTGCACGAAGGTCGTATCGTGGAACGCGGGAAACACGAAGAGTTGTTGGCGCTCAATGGTTATTACAAGCGGTTGTACGACATGCAATCGTTTTAACAAGGGCTGTAAATCATTAAAAATATGGAAGTTGCGGGAATGTGAGAAGTTAAAGGAAGAAACCCGAAATTGACTATTAATTAGCGATGAGCCAATTAGCTGATTTAATCATCACATTTTCAAATTGACTGATTCTGTTAGTCTCACCTATTTGAACTTTATCCTTCATCAAATTAGTCGATCCCATCGACCTGTGGTTTATCTTCTATGTCAGTCAATTCATCGTGCAGACTGTTTATCTCATCAGGGAGAATCTCTTCTATTTCAGCCGTTTCGTTTGTAGGCAAGGAAGACTCGTCATCAATAGGTTGTGAGGCGTTTTGTTCTTCTACCGCTTGTGTTGTGCAATGAAAAATACGGCCGGGAAATAATTCCACCCATCGAATATTGTGAGTGGCAACAATAACCGTTGTGCCAGCTTGGTGAATTTCATGCAACAAAGCCATGAGTTTTTCCCCGGTTTCACTATCCACGTTACCGGTAGGTTCGTCAGCCAAGATCAGTTCGGGTGAATTGAGAAGCGCTCTTGCAATGACAACGCGTTGTTGTTCGCCTCCTGAAAGTTGATGAGGGAATTTATTCTTTGCATGTTCCATCCCCACTTGTTGCAACACTTCGATCACTTGAGCTGCTATCTCTTGTTTGTTTTTCCATCCGGTGGCCTTGAGCACAAACACAAGGTTGTTGTACACCGATCGATCGGCAAGTAGTTGGAAATCTTGAAAAATAATGCCTATTTTCCGTCGTAGTAAAGGAATTTGTCGCCGCTTGATTTTGCGAAGATCGTAGTCGAAAATATGTGCCGTTCCTGTTTTGATAGGGATTTCTACGTATAATGATTTTAAAAGTGAACTCTTTCCGCTGCCTACCTTTCCCAAAAGATAGACAAATTCACCTTGTGTAATGTTCCACTGAACGTGTTGAAGAATCACTGATTCTCCTTGACAAATGTCAACGTCAAGATAACGTATCAAATAGTTTTCTTCCATAAGAATTTTGGCTGACGATTTCTATTATGTTTCTTTATTCAATTGACTATTAACGAATTGATTCGTATTCAAGAGTCGGTATTAGCCAAATTGTGATAGATAGCAGTGTTTGTTCTATCCAACGCGGTACAAAGTTACACTATTTTTGCTACAATCGTCAGCGGGGTTGAGTCATGACCAGGGAAAACGCTTTTAAGATTTTGTGGGATATAAGAAATGCAGTATCTTTGAATAGTCATT
>DAIDKM010000021.1 GCA_027450045.1 Paludibacter sp.
AAAATAGGATGAAGATGATGAAATAATTGTTGACAGGCGGAATAATGAACTGAGACGAAACCATTTCCCTCCGGTAGTTGTCACTATACTAAAAGAATTTCATCCAAAAGTTCCCAAAAATGGTACGATACCGCTTAAACTGATGATTATGAATAGTAAGCCCATAAAAACAGAATCTGATTACAGAGCCTTGCAAAGATTTGACAAGATTTTTGATGCTATAATAGGCACTCCTGAAAGTGATGAAGCAGACATACTTGGATTGATGATTGATGAATACGAAAAAAAACATTCTCCAATAGAAGCACCAGACCCAATCGAGGCGATTAAGATTAGAATGGAAGAAATGCAACTAAAACAAATTGATTTGGTAGAAGCAATTGGTGGAAAAAGTAGAGTTTCCGAGATACTTAACCGTAAGAGAAAACTCACAGTTGACATGATTCGCAAGCTGACGCAAAGATTAAGTTTGTCGCCAGAAATATCAATAAGTGATTATAAATTAGTAAAATAACCAATAAAACACAACTTCATCTGGAAGCTATAAATGGACACTACGACAAGTACATTGGCGACTACAAATTGGCAGATAACCAAAATAAACCGGTTTGAGCAACATGAAATCTTGTGCATTTCAATCGTTCCGAAGAGTCCGGAGATACGCCATGTTTCCCTATTCAACTGATTACAAATTGAACACATTAACCAATTGTTTTTGTGCTATTTACGTAAGTTACATACGAATCCTCATCTTGACTTTTGCACTCAAAACCCCAGAATACTTCTTTGGTAAGCATCACATCTATAACCAATAGTTATAGTAAATAACAAAATACAATAACCAACCTGCTTCATTGATAGCTAACTTTGCAAGCGAAATCAGCATAGAGATTCGTTTCGGCAAAGAAAAAAGGAAAATTGCGTTGTTCATATTCAAGAAGAAAAAATTATACCGTTTATTTCATTTCATGGCCGAGACAACCTAATATGCACAAGAAGCAAACAAAATGGATCAGGAAGTAATGGAAGTCAACGTGGCAGTCGCACACGAAAAAATTAAAAAGGGCGCTATATTGCTCGATGTTCGCGAATTGGAAGAGATTGAAATGCTTGCCTTCGACGTGGAAAGGCAAATACTGATACCGGTAAGCGAGTTATCCGTAAAGCATTCTGAACTTCCTATAGACAGGGAGATAATTGTGGGTTGCCACAGCGGAAACAGAAGCCTCAGGATGACACGATTTTTGATGGATCAGAATTTTAATAATGTATATAACATGAAAGGCGGTATCCGTGACTGGATGGAACAGGGACTTCCGGTAAAATGGGAGGAATGAGTTACTAATATTACCATCCGGACGCGTGATAAATAGCGCTATAACTAAGAAAGAGATAGTCTCATTTAAGAGAAACTATCTCAATTCTTTTTGCTAACAACTTTATATTCATAGAAAATGGAAAAGAAAAAATCTCCATTCGTTGAATTACTTGCTTTCGCTGCCATTGCAGGCAACATTCTTTTCGTTTTATGGATTTTGTATAACGGCATGGACGAAAATTTTCAGGGAACTACCATTGAAAAAATCGCTTCCTCTACTCTCGTGGTCCTTTTAGCAGTCAACACATTGCTGCTCATACGCAAAATAAAAAAATAAATCCACACATTGTATCCGCCAAAAATGCAAGCCTGAACCAATGGTAACCGGTTGAGCTGCACCAAAAGAGGAATAAGTTCCCTATCTTTGTAGCAATTCAATCCCTTTCAACATGACAGAACTCTGTAAAGCCAGCGACAACATGTGGGAACTTATCGTTGCTCATCCTGCATTGCTGCTCATTATGAATCGTTTCGGTCTGTCGCTTGGCGTTGGCGATAAGACAATACGGGAAGCGTGTGAAGAAAAACACATCGACGAAAACACGTTTCTGGCAGTGATCAATCTCACCATCAATGAATCGGAAGAGTACACAGTTTCGCCTGAAGAAATTTCACTGAAATCGCTCACCGCTTATTTGATCAATGCACATGCCTACTTCTTCAATTTCCGATATCCTTCTATCCGACAGAAACTGATCGATGCTATTGATCGTTCCGACGCCCAATTCTACGCGCTGATGCTTCGCTATTACGACGAATACGTGAATGAATTGAAGCTACACACCGAGTTTGAAGAAAAGACTATTTTTGCACGCGTCGATAGCAACTTAAAAGAAGAGGTTCAGGTACATACGCCCATTGGCAATCTTCATCGCTGGCACGAACAGATTGCCATGAAGATGAACGAAATAAAAAACATCATCATCAAGTATTTTCCTCCCAACGAAGATAGCTCCGCACTCAACTTAGCGGTGTACGATCTTTTTGCCTGCGAAGAGGAATTCAACAACCATTGCCGCATCGAAGATCTTCTCCTGACGCCGGCTATCCTTGCAAACGAAATCAAAGCAAAGAAAAAACGATGATGAACGAAATTTGCAAAATCGCCATTGCCGAACCTTCCGAACTCATTCGTAAAGGACTCATTGCGTTGTTGAAACAATTGTCGAGAGTAAAAATTCACATCACCGAAATAGCAACCATCGAAGACCTCACCGCTCAATTGAAAAATCATCCGATTGATCTGCTTTTTATCAATCCATCGTATTGGGGAGTTGAAATCGGGAAAAAGATTCGGAACGGAGCACAAAACAACACCATAAAAATCATTGCTTTAGTGTACAATCCATTTGATAACGGGTTGTTATCGCAATATGATGATCAGTTTTCCATTTTCGACACGACCCACAAATTGGAGAAAATAGTAGCTACGCTACAAAAGAAAGAAGGAGAATCGATCCCTCAGCACCAGTCGCTCAGCACACGCGAGCAGGAAATCATTGTCTGCATCGTAAAAGGAATGACCAACAAAGAGATAGCCGAAAAATTATTCCTTTCGAGTCACACCATCATCACCCATCGACGCAACATTACCAAAAAACTTCAGATTCACAGTTCAGCCGGACTGACCATCTATGCCATTGTGAACAAATTGGTACGGTTGGAAGATATTCAAACATCCATTGAACCTGACGAGGAAGCTCAGTTATAAATCCGGCTAACGCACGCACTTCAACCCAAACGACTATTGATTGCAGCAAAGGACGGGATGTCAGGCAAATAGGAAACTTGCTGAGTTTCATAGTCGATGTAACAACAATAATGCTGCAATCCATTGCTGATCAGAAGGTAGGAGACGCGCAAAATCATGTTATAACGCGCAATCTGATCGAACGTCTGCTGATTAATTTCTACTTCGGGCGCTTTGAACTCGGCAATTAACAAAGGATTCCCTTCCCGATTATAGACCACAGCATCACAACGTTTGTTCATACCATTACGTTGTACAGTGATTTCATTGGCCATCAATGCAGCCGGAAACCCTTTTTCGGAAATCAAAAACTCAACAACATGCTGACGCACCCACTCTTCGGGTGTCAATGCCACAAAACGTCTTCGCAACCGATCGAAAATGACCATACGACCTTGATTGTTTTTGACTTGAAAAGAATATGCCGGCAAATTGAGTTCTACCATAATTCAATGAAAATGGGACATCTAAAAACTATTTGAATGACACATAAACGCAGCAAAATGCTTATTATACCATACTTCAAAGATACGATCTTTGCCACAGAATAATAAGCGAACGCAAAAATTGTGTAACTTTGAACGCAAAATGCGGAACATGAAAACAAAAAAAGAAATTGTCGAAAATTGGTTGGTTCGCTACACCAAACGTCCTCTTGAAGCTTTTGATTCCCATATACTTTTAACGAACTTCAATAATTACGTGGAGATGTTTGCGCATCGCTTCAACGTCCCTATCATATCCGAAGGCAACATGATCAACGCCTCCGCCGAAGGAATTACCATTATTAATTTTGGCATGGGAAGTCCAAATGCAGCGCTTATCATGGATTTACTTTCAGCCATTCAACCTCATGCAGTGCTTTTTTTGGGAAAATGCGGCGGTCTAAAAAACAAGAATCAATTAGGCGATTATATTCTTCCCATTGCAGCCATTCGGGGCGAAGGAACTTCTAACGACTATTTTCCACCTGAAATTCCTGCACTGCCGGCATTTAGCTTGCAACGTGCTGTCTCGTCAAACATCCGTGATTTCGGAAAAGATTATTGGACAGGAACGGTTTATTCGACCAACCGCCGCGTATGGGAACACGACGAACATTTCAAAGATTACCTGCACCAAACAAGGGCGTTGGCCATTGACATGGAATCGGCCACCCTGTTTTCCGTAGGATTTTACAACAGCATTCCCACCGGCGCCCTATTGCTCGTTTCCGACATGCCGATGACTCCTGACGGTATCAAAACCGAGGTAAGCGACAAAAGCGTGACAGCCAGCTTTGTGGAAGAACATTTACAAATTGGCATAAAATCGCTCTCGTCCATCATCCACAACAGCAGTACTATCAAACACTTGCGCTTCGAATAATGGCAAAAAACACCACCACTTACCGTGCATTACTCGACGCACTCCGTCGCCGGGAGTTCGCACCCATTTATTATTTAATGGGAGAAGAGCCTTATTACATTGACAAAATAAGCGACTATATTGAAGATCACATCTTGACTGAAGACGAAAAGGCATTCAATCAAACCATTTTTTATGGCAAAGACAGTACCATTGGAGCAGTTATCAACGCTGCCAAACAATTTCCGATGGGAGCGCCTCTCCAGGTCATTATCGTAAAGGAAGCTCAACAGCTCAAAAACATTGACGAGCTTCAATTTTACCTCAAACAACCCTTGCCCACTACCCTGCTGGTTTTTTGTCACAAGAACGGAAAACTTGATCGTCGTATCAAAGTTGCCGGAGAAATTGAAAAGAAAGGGGTTTTGTTTACTTCCGATAAAATTTATGACGATCAGGTTCCAAAATGGATTACCGACTATTTGGCGGAGAAGAAAATCGCTATAGCAGCTAAAGCAGCCGAAATGCTTTCCGAGTTTTTAGGAAATGATTTAAGCCGCATCGCTAACGAATTAGAGAAATTGATCATTACCAAACCGGCAACATTACCGAGTATCACGCCTGAATTGGTGGAAAAAAACATTGGTATAAGCAAAGATTTCAATAATTTTGAACTTATCAAAGCATTAACAAATAACGATATACTAAAATCCAATCGCATCATTCGTTACTTTTCCACGAATGAGCGGGCAAATCCTATTTCAGGTACATTGGCAGTGTTGTTCAATTTCTTTAGCAATTTGTTAGTTTATCATGCTTTACCCGACAAAAACAATGAAATTGTCGCCAAAGCACTCGGCATAAACGCTTACTTTGTAAAAGATTATGTCACGTCGGCACGTCGATTTTCGAGTGCAAAAACAGAACAAATCATTTCGCTGCTTCGCAACTATGACGCACAATCCAAAGGGGTGAATAATGTTTCCGCCGAATCAGGCGAATTATTAAAAGAACTGATATACAAAATACTACATTAACATGAAGCAACTCATTCGCTTTTTTCTCAACCATGTGCCACGAAAATATTTGCAACTTTTCAGTCACATTGTTATTAAAATCGGTTCAATATTTTATCGGGGACACAATATTGAATGCCCTATATGCCATCACCATTTTCGTAAATTACTTCCTTACGGATATGTCTCTTCGCGCGAAAACGCACTGTGTCCTTCATGCCTTTCATTAGAAAGACACCGGCAAATATGGCTTTTTCTCGACCGAAAAACGGACTTTTTTCATCATAAAGGTAAATTATTGCACATTGCTCCTGAATATTGTTTTATCAAACGATTTCAAAAGTTGCCACAGCTCGATTATTTTTCAGCCGATCTGGAATCACCGTTAGCCCGTGTCAAAATGGACATTCATCATATTCCATTTGCCGATGACACGTTTGATGTCGTGATGTCAAATCATATTCTCGAACATGTGGATGATGACCGGTTAGCCATGCGTGAATTGTATCGTGTCATGAAACCGAACGGCTGGGGAATCGTGCAATCGCCTGTCAATGCAAATCGTGCTACAACATACGAAGACAAAACAATTGTCACACCTGAAGAACGCTTGCGTCATTTTGGGCAAAAGGATCATCAGCGCGAATATGGCCGCGACTACGCCGAACGATTACGTGAAGCAGGATTTGAAGTCAGCGAAGTCCCTTTGACCGACTTTGTCAGCGAAAGCGAGAATCGTTACTATGCGTTGACACCCAACGAAGAAGCAGCAAAAGAGACTACCATTTATTATGTAAGCAAGAAATAAATTTGTTTCCGATCAACGCATTTTGCCTTCTGTGGCAATGTTATAAATTTTTGAATATGAATCACTCCCCTATTCGTTTTCTACTTGTTGCTCTATTTGCAGCCTATCTCTCACACTCGATCCAGGCAGAAGTATTCCCTAAACGCGAATTTCGTGGAGTATGGATTCCTACCGTCGGCAATACCCGTTTTCAAAACATGACGCCTCAAGCCATTCAAAAAGAATGGAGCGCCATGCTCGATACTTTTCAAAGAGCAGGTATCAATGCCGTTATTTTTCAGGTACGTCCTGAAGCCGACGCGTTTTATCCGTCAAAAATAGAGCCATGGAGTCGTTTTTTGACAGGAGTACAAGGTAAAGCGCCTAATCCGATGTGGGATCCGTTGGCATTCATGATTCAAGCCTGCCATGAACGTAACATGCAACTACACGCATGGTTGAACCCTTATCGCGTTACCACGAACGAAAGAGAAGTATTGTCAAAAATGAATAAAAAGCACCACAAGCTATTCATTAAATACGGGAAACAACTCTTTTTTGATCCGGGTAATCCTGAATCATGGAAATTAGTAACCAAAGTGGTGGCTGACATTGTTTCGCGTTACGACGTTGACGGCATTCATTTCGATGACTACTTTTATCCATACCCTATTAAAGGAGAAGAATTTAATGACAATGCTTCATTCAGAAAATGGGGTAAGAAAATGGGATTCAAACAAGATGAACGAGCCATGTGGCGTCGCAACAATGTGGATGAACTGATTAAAGAAGTGTCAGAAACAATTCATAAAATCAAACCATGGGTGGTATTTGGTGTCAGTCCATTTGGCATCTATCGTAACCTCAGCGATACACCCGATGGATCCGGCAGCAACACACATGGGTTGAGCAATTACGACCAGCTTTATGCCAATGTACTTCTATGGGAAAAATATCATTGGCTCGATTACGTGGCGCCACAGCTTTATTGGCCAATCGGACATCCTGCAGCCGATTACGCAACATTAATTAATTGGTGGAGCAAAAACAGCTTTGGCACAAATCTTTACATTGGACAAAGCATCATGACCTTTCAGGCAAAAGATCTGAAGAACCCGTCAATCAATCAATTCGCAGAGAAGATGCGTCTTACACGTGAAACACCTAATATTCAGGGAAACATTTGGTGGTCGGGCTATCAATTGGCACAAAACCCGTTTGGAGCAGCCGATACATTAGCCGATCATTATCAAAAATACCCTGCGCTCATGCCCTTGTATCCTTCATTAAACGCACAAGCGCCTAATCCTGTTTCTGATTTACGCATCACGATCGACACGTGTCGTTTGCAATTACGCTGGACGGCAGCACCGGGTAGAAATGAGTTTGATAAAAGTGCCTATTTTTGCATCTATCGCTTTGGACTAAATGAACCGATTGACATTCAGAATGCCATGCACATCGTTGCTATACAGCATAATACAACATATACCATTCAGAACGCAAAACAACCCGCAAAATATGTGATTACAGCGCTAAATCGTTTGGATAACGAAAGTACGCCTTCAGCGCCGGTTTTGATTGGAGAATAAGGAATTTAGATATCGATAACTTTCGTTGTCACCGTACCATCATGAAAACCGATTTCCAATACATCATCTTGTTGTATCGAATTTCTGGAGTAAATCCGCTTGCCATTTAGCGAAGCTAAACAATAGCCTTTCTCTAAAATGGATAATGGATTGGCATAAGTCAACTGATTTTCCATCAATTGCAACGCATGATGACAAGTGGAAAGTTGTTTATTTACGACCGACTGAACCAAACCTCTTGTGCGATTCAGCATTTGTTGTCGGTTCGATACTTGCTGCATAGCGATACGTTGCAAAACAGATAGTTTTCTTGATAATTCTATCTTCTGGACAGCCGTTCGACCTAACAACATGGAAGGAAATTCCCGTACAATGTTTTGCAGTTGTAATGCTTTGGCTTCGTGAATAGAAATGGCACCTTTAGCTAATTTATCTGCCGCCTGAAGCAATAACTGGTGAGCCTGATCTATTTTATCGATTAAAAACTCAGCTACAGCCGTGGGTGTCTTTAAACTGGCATACGCCACATGATCGATCAACGTATCGTCTCGAAGATGCCCGATACCTGTCAGCACAGGCAATGGAAACTGAACGCAATGCAACGCCAATAGATAACGATCGAAGCTACTTAAATCGGCTACAGCCCCACCACCACGAAGAATAACGACCACATCAAAATGTTTTGCTTCAGCAAAAACAGCATCTAATGCAGCTATAACAGAACGCTCTGTTTGTTCTCCTTGCATGACTGCGGGAAATAAACGGACATAAAACACATACCCAGATCGATTGGCATGGAGTTGATCTAAAAAATCACCATATCCGGCGGCTGTGGCTGAAGAAATAACGGCAATGCGTTGAGGCACCATAGCAAATGGCAATTGTTTATTCATGTTCAACATACCTTCCACTTCCAACTGTTTCAACAATTGAAGTCTTCGTATCGCCATTTCACCCAATGTGAATGTAGGGTCAATGTCGTGAAGCACCAAGCTGATGCCATATACTTCGTGAAATTCAACGCTGCAAGCCGCTAAAATTCTTAATCCGGCTCCCAACGTTTCGCCGGTAGTCGATTCAAAATACAATTTCAACATCTTGTACGTTGACGACCATATCATAGCTTTCATTTTAGCAGCAATGCGATCATTCTTATCTTCCTTATCGATCAATTCTAAGTAGCAATGACCATTTGCATTCTCCCTGAACTCGCTGATTTCAGCACGCACCCACACAGAGGTGGGAAATGCATCCGCCAATTTCTCTTTGATGAGTTGGTTCAATTCGAGCAAAGAGATACTTGGAATATTCTGACTTTGCATACTGTGGAGAAGTTGATTTTTTTGAAAGATCAATACACCTGCTCGGCTACCTTTTTCACACTTTGCGCAGCCATTAACGTGTAAAAATGAATACTTGGAACACCATGTTGTTTCAATTCCTTGGCTTGCATAGTGCACCATTCTACACCTACTGCAGCAGCTTCTGCATCAGTTTTGCATTTACTTAGTTCTAAAACGAACGGTTCAGGCATATCAACATGAAAAATTTTAGGCAAAGCCGTCAATTGATTCATAAAGGTGATGGGTTTCAATCCGGGAATGATAGGCACGTTAATGCCTTCAGCACGACAACGATCGACAAAAGAAAAATACTTTTTATTATCGAAGAACATTTGAGTAACAACGTAAGCCGCACCACGACTCACTTTTTCTTTCAACCAAAAAATATCCGTTTCCATATTCGGAGCTTCATCGTGCTTTTCAGGATAGCCGGCAACTCCATAAGAAAAGATAGGTTCAGCACGTTCCATTGTGGAACCATCTAAAAACTTTCCGGTATTGAAATCATTAATCTGATCTTGAAGATCCAGTGCATGAAGATGTCCTTCATTGGAAGGCGCAAAGGTTTTCTCGTGCTTTGCCTTATCCCCTCGAAGAACCAATAAATCATGTATGCCCAAAAACTGCAAATCAATTAGCGCATATTCGGTCTCGCTTTTCGTAAAACCACTGCAAATGATGTGAGGCACCACATTGATTTTATACTTGTTTTGGATGGCTGCAGCAATGGCAACAGTTCCGGGACGATGGCGTTCTGCTACTTGCTTAAAGAGATTTTGACCCACTTCTTTGTAAACAATTTCGCTACGGTGAGTGGTAATGTTGATGTATTTAGGATCGAAAGGTCGCAATAAATCAATCGTTTGATATACACGATCAATGTTGTTTCCTTTTAACGGCGGTAAGATTTCAAACGAAAAAGCAGTCGTTTGGCTGTTAGTAATCAAATCAATGACACGCATAGTGAAAATTTAGAAGCAATGTGATATACTTTTGTTCATTTTAGAGCGCAAGTTACATATTTTCCGCTAAATTTTAATCAAACAGAAAGCGCCATGTAAATTATTTTATGCCTTTAGCAGAAATCAAAACCACATTGACTTCTCCAACTAAAATTTTAGAGGTCACACGGATAGGTATTCTTGCAGCATCGTTTGTTACCCACATTAATATATCTTCTTTGCCGCTGAAAACTTTTCCTTTGATGGTACTCACCTTAAATTTTGCACATAGATATTGGTGATCATTATTATCGCTGCACATTTCATTTCCCAAAAATTCTATGTTGATTGGATAGACTTTACCATCAACAAACGTATTGACAGTATAACTATCACCCACTACCATCTTTGCAAAGTCAAACGTACGGAAATAATAGGCAGAAGTCAAAATATCGAAGAATTTACCTTTTATTTGTTCCTTACCAGCTGAATTGCCACCTGAATTTCTTATAATCCGATAGTTTACGACTCCGCTGTCAGGATTAAACCGGCATCGGTCACTCACCTGATAAGTCCCTTCAATTGCCTCTCGTGTTGCAAGCACAGGAGCTAATGTTTTTGCATCAACCGTGGAGGTATAGTTTTCGCGTACTTTAAAAAACAAATCATATCGTTTGAAACTTTTCCCGACAGCCTGAAGTGTAATATATCGGGAATCTTCATTAGGCAAAACAGAAAGCTCAATGGAAGCAGCAGGAAGCCACATAAAACCAAGATGGTAATATGCTTTATAAACAAGCTGCTCACCCGGAGCAAATACATTCTGGGCAGCCAGTATATTTATTGACGTTAGCGATGAAAAAAGAATCAGAAAGGGAATAAAGATGCGGTTAGCATTCATGGAATCTCAAAATTGCAGGAATAAATTTGTAATCGACTTCAGGTATAAAAAAGAAAGGGTTGTCTCACGACAACCACAATCAATTATTAACCTTAAAATCTAATACCATGAAAAACACAATACAAAGATACAGGCATTAGGATTGCTTATCCAATTATTTTCCGCATTTTTCAGATTGATTAATCTCCATTTACAGGATCAATAAATGCTGTTTTTAATTATGAGTTGGATGACAATGACATAACTAGATGGATTTGTCGGATTAAATTATGCGTGTCACAAAATTGGGGTATAGCAGACAAAACCGAAACAATGAAAAGAGAAGATTTGAATCAAATTCAGGATGGTTTAAAAAAGAAAGGGTTGTCTCACGACAACCACAATCAATTTATTAACCTTAAAATCTAATACCATGAAAACACACTGCAAAGATACAGGCATTAGGATTGCTTATCCAATTATTTTCCGCATTTTTGAGCATGATTAATCTCCCTTTGCAAAATCATATTTGATGCTTATAAACAGTGAGTGTCGATTCAAATTTCGGATGGAAAGTTGAGTTCAGTTTAAAAAAAGAAAGGGTTGTCTCACGACAACCACAATCAATTTATTAACCTTAAATCTAATACCATGAAAACACAGTGCAAAGATAATACGACAACCAGCATAGAAGCAAATTATTTCCGAATTATTTAACTTAATTAGTCTCGGTTTAGACACATCCGCTATAATGACTCAAAACCAAGAAAAAAGTAAGGCAATAACACAAAGTATGGTCAAATTCGATCAAAAACATAGTACTTGAGAATTGCTTTATTTTTCCAACTTACTTTTGCTATATGTTTAATTATTAAATTCTTTCAAATGAAAAATCTATGGTTGATGGTTGTCATGACAACCTTATTAAGTGTCAATGTTTTTGCTAACGGAAAAACAGTTCCGACGAAGGTAAAAACAGGGTTTGAACAAAAGTTTCAGAATGCTCAACAAGTCAAATGGGGCAAAGAAAATGCCACAGAATGGGAAGCTGATTTCACTTGGCATGGAAAAGCTTATTCTGCGAATTTCAACGAACAAGGGAAATGGTTAGAAACTGAGTATCGCATTACACAGTCAGAAATTCCTGCGGCGGTGAAAACATCGCTAAACAAAGAATTTCCAGGATTTAAAATTACTATAGCCGAAATATCTGAAACGGGTCGTGGTAAAATGTACGAATTTGACCTTCAGAAAGGGCAACAAAAAAAAGAAGTTGCGTTTGATGCAAATGGAAAATTAATGAGCAAGTAGCCAGCTGAATTTAAGCCAAGCAAAAGAAACGAGCATTCTATTATGGAGTGCTCGTTTTTTTATGAATGTTCAACATGGTGGTTCCTCAATCTGTTACTATTTCTCAAGTATAAGACATGAAAGAATTTACACATTCCACTTGTGCATCTAAATCAATAGTAACGTTCGTTTCATCTCGATCAAGAAAAAAAGAGCAATTAAAAATGGCATAAAAACAAGCAAAAAGCATGTTTCCATATAAGGAAAAAAGCTCTTACAGTAACTGTCTTATAATATGCCAATTAACGAGTTACAACAACTCATTTTCTACATCATATTTTATCAAAAACAGGATATATTCTTTGTTGTAGGTCTAATTTTGTAGTATTCAGTATTGATTCAAAGCTGATCCTAAATAACAAAAGCATTCCATCAACTGTTGTTGTAACCACTGAAAAAGTTCGATTATGAAACCGCTCCTATTTATTGTCGTTGCCTTTATGTTATCCGCCTCTCATTTGTTAGCGCAAAGCAATGTCACAGATCATCCCGTATTGAAAGAGGGATTTAACCAACGAATTATTTTGGAACCAAGTAAGCCCACAATTCTCAAAAATCGAGACAATGTTTTTGTTCTAAAACAATTACCCATTGATATGCCCAGATTGCACGTCATAGTTCCGCAAAATATGGACGAAACCGCTTCACTGCCGATACAATTTAAACGCATAACTCCAAACATGGATATGAACTTACAAGCAATGTACCTTTCCGGTCGTAAGGATCCCGCCCTTTCGTGTACCATGTCACTTCTGGTGCCTGGGTTAGGTCAGTTATACAATGGGCAAACAGGCAAAGGAATTGTATTCATGGTTACTTCGTATGGTGGCTTAGCTGCTGGTGCCGTTGCTCTCTCGACGCATAACAATGGTTTAGCAAGTGTAGGATTTGTCACTGCCGCAATCTCATATTTATGGAGCGCATTTGATGCATCCCTAACCTCAAATGCCATCAATAGGCGTCATGGCTTGATGGATATTTCACTCAATGGGAATCATCTTTCAGTTCAACCCACAGTCTCATCACTCCGTGATCCAAAGGGAAATTATTTGCCCGGGTCAACAAACGCCGGCCTTGCTGTTGCCTACGCTTTTGGCGATAAATAGCTATATTGTTATATATTAATCGTTTCTATAATTAAACGAACTCAGTTGCATCATTTTCTTTTGCTTTTAGCAAAAGAAAATGATGCAATGTTTATTTTAGCCGAACGGAAACAAGAAAAAAGGTGTAAGTTTGTAGCAACAAACACTAAAAACAAAATGCAATACGGATTCATAAAAATAGCGACGGCCATCCCCAATTTAAAGATAGCTAATTGCGGATACAACATTGAACGTATTGAAAAAATGATGCTAAAAGCTACGCTTCAGCACGTACAAATCATATGTTTTCCGGAATTAAGCATCACAGCATACACATGCGGTGATCTTTTTCATCAACAAACGCTCATTGAGGAAGCTGAAATTGCTCTCAATCAGTTGTTATGGCGAACTCAGGATGTGGATTTGATTGCTATAGTCGGAATGCCTGTCCGTCAACGAGATCGTCTTTTTAATTGTGGTGTAGTTATTCAAAAAGGGAAAATTCTGGCTGTAATACCAAAAACTCATATTCCAAACTACCATGAATTTTACGAGAAGAGATGGTTTTCATCGTCTATCCATGCATTAGAAAATCAAATTACTCTTGCCGAACAACAAGTTCCATTTGGCATTCATCTTTTAATTGGAGACAATAATTTCCGGTTTAGCATAGAAATTTGTGAAGATTTGTGGGTAACCATTCCGCCAAGCTCCCTACATACCTTGTCCGGAGCTCATCTGATTTTTAATCTTTCCGCCAGCAATGAAACCATCGGAAAAAATGAATATACCAGATCATTGGTAGTTCAACAGTCAGCTCGCTGCATAGCAGGATATGTTTATGTAAGCTCCGGCTTTGGAGAATCAACGCAAGATGTTGTTTTTGCCGGAAAAAGTATTCTTGCAGAAAATGGTAAAATTATAGCAGAATCCCAACGATTTCTATTAGAAGAACAATTGACCATCAGCGAAATAGATATAGAAATGCTAAAGAATGAACGACAAATGAATACCAGTTTTACACAAGATGGATTCAATTTGGTATCTTCGGTTCCTAAATATCAATTAATTGATTGTCAAATAACCACACATAAAGAATTTCATTTAACAAGAAAATACAGCACCACTCCTTTTATTCCTGTAGGACCTGTTTTAGATACACGTTGTGAAGAAATTCTTGCCATACAAACTACTGGATTGGCACAACGAATCAACCAAACTCAGCTTAAAAAAGCAATTATTGGAATTTCAGGTGGTTTAGACTCCACTTTGGCCTTGTTAGTAGCAGTTCTCACGTTCGACAAGTTGTCCATCCCAAGAGAAAATATTATAGGAATCACCATGCCCGGCTTTGGAACAACTGACAGAACCCTGAATAATGCAAAAAAAATGATAGAAACATTGCAATGCAGCGTTCGTGAGATTGACATTACAAAAGCCAGTTTACTCCACTTCAATGACATCGGTCACGATCCCGACAAACATGATATCACTTACGAAAACACACAAGCGCGGGAACGTACACAAATTCTCATGGATATTGCCAATAAAGAAAACGGACTAGTAATAGGTACCGGCGACTTATCTGAATTAGCCCTTGGATGGTGTACATACAATGGCGACCACATGTCAATGTATGCGGTCAACTCAGGAGTTCCAAAAACATTGGTGCGCTATTTGGTACAGTGGGCTGCAAATCACAAAATAAATGAACGAAGCGCCCACACGTTGCAAGATATATTAGAAACACCAATCAGTCCTGAATTACTGCCAAAGAGTGCAAAAGGCGACATAGCGCAAAAAACAGAGGAAATAATCGGCCCGTATGAGTTACATGATTTTTTCCTTTATTATATGGCTCGTTATGGATTTAAGCCATCCAAAATACTCTTTTTAGCTACACAAACATTTGAAGGCATTTATACAAAAAACACACTTCAAAAATGGCTGGTTTTTTTTCTTCGTCGTTTTTTTAGTCAACAATTTAAGAGATCCTGCATGCCTGACGGGCCTAAAGTCGGTACTATCAATCTTTCCCCTCGCGGTGATTGGAGAATGCCAAGCGATGCAGATATATCATTGTGGATTAATGGAATAGATGTATATTAATAAGTACAATTTAGGATTTTGGAATCAAATTTCTTATCATAAATATCATCCTATAACAAATTCAGCTATGTTTCGTTGCAAAAAGAATGTATCATGTTTTATTTTTTTTTAATATTCTAAATGATACAAACGGAACAAAATGCTATATCTTTGTAATATTAAGTGATTCGAAGGAGCATTTCAACTAAAAACATCTAACTATTTGAAAATAAAATAGTAATCAAAAGTGATGTGATCAAAAATAAAGCAAATACAAAATCCAAAATAGCAAAATCTCTCCAAATATTTACTTATCAACAAATTCATTTCTTCAAAAACTTATTTACTCAACTCAACTAAAATGTTTATCAAAATGAAAAGGAAATTACAACTCACACTGCTTATGGTGATTTTTGCTGTTGGAATAAATGCACAAACACCAAACAAAACAACAACTGAACCATTCCAACCTAATTGGTACTTAAGCATGTATACAGGTGTAAACTGGTTTTTGGGCGAATACAACAGACCTTTCACAAGTCCAAACAATTTCAGTTTCAACAATAATGGGAGCCCATTAGCAAGTTTAGGATTAGGTTACGAATTTAATCCGATCATTGGTATTCGTGGGCAACTAGGCTGGGCACGATATAAATGGACACATTTGAATAATTACCCTTTTACAGCGTGGGGACTTAACTTAACTGGCGATTTGATGGTAAACCTTAGTAATTGGTGGGCAGGTTACAATCCCAATCGGGTTTTTGATATGCAAGCATTTGGTGGATTAGGATTAGGTTATAGAGCAAAAGATGTTTATTCATCATCATCCTCTTCACTTGTTACGCCAATCGTTCGTGTAGGATTGCAAGGAAATTTTCACGTCACCAAACAGTTTGACATTAATTTAGACTTAGCCACGAACATGGTGTCAGACAAAATGAACGATTTGGTTGCTGGTCTTTTCTTTGATGATTTCACTTCATTCCAAGTTGGGTTTACGTATCATTTCAAAAACAGCGAAGCAAAAAAGATGGCTGTTGCTCCTGCACCAGTAGTGCAAATTAAAGAAGTCATCAAACATGACACGGTGGTCGTAAAAGAAGCTCCAACTCCAATAGTAAAAATGGTAAATAAAGAATTCGCTAAGAACATATTCTTCCATATTGGAGTTTCGAAAATCACAGACTACAATCAAAAACAAATTATTGAAGAAGCAGCTGACTTTTTGAAAGCCTATCCTGATGCAAAAATACAAATTGATGGATATGCTGATAGAGCTACTGGGACAAAACAGGTCAATATGAGATTAAGTCAACATCGGGCACAGAACATTGCCAACGAATTGAGTAAAACTTATGGCATCGACGCTTCCAGGATTACAGTTGTTGGACATGGAACAATTCCTCAAATCTTCCAAACAGATCCTAAAAACAGAGTAGCCACATTGAAAGCCACTGCACAAGTTCAAGAAACAACATATTAAATAAACAAACGACTTAAGCAAAAAAAGCAAGCTCATAATGAGCTTGCTTTTTTTGTTATTGCTTTGCTTTGAGATAAATAAACAGCAAAGGGACTATAATACAAAACGAACTTCCTTAAAGGAACATTTTAATAATTGACCATTTTGTGTTTGCAAAACCAATTGGCCATTGGTTTGAACATTGACAATGCGAGCTGAAAATGGTTCATCTTGTTGTTGAAAAAGATGAAATCCTTCTTTACGAAATAAATGAGCATGATAATCTTCATCTATATTTGGCATTTCATCACGCAACACACGCATGTAAAATGTATATACCCTCTCAATTAAGCGATGCAATAATTCTTCACGGTCATATTGTTTTCCAGTGATCAAAGCCAATGAGACCGGATTTGGAGCCGATCCGAGAAACTTTTGTTGATTGACGTTTAAGCCAATACCAATAACAGAATGAATGATTCTATTCCCAAGTAATTCATTTTCAATTAAGATACCAGCTAATTTCTGATTTTTCCAATAAATATCATTTGGCCATTTAATAGAAATGTCAGACACTTCTTCTTGTAGAAAATCAACTAACGCAAGCGAAACAAGCTCAGAAAGCACAAATTGATTAGCTGGCTCAATATGACTGGGGGAAAAATAAATACTGACGAGCAAGTTTTTCCCATCTTCGGATTCCCAAAAATTCCCTACCTGACCACGCCCTTTGTTTTGAAAATCAGCAGTTACAACTGTACCTTCCGATAAAGCATCTCGCTGAGAAACAATTAAATCCTTGAGATAGTTGTTGGTTGATACAGTTTCTCGAAGTCGGATAATCGTTGCCATAATCAATATATTAATGAAAGGTCTCTCCCTTTTATCATAATCAAGATGAAGGACATACCAGTCACAGAACAGGGGAACCAGTACTTAATCTATCCTGTACTCCAAAATAAAATAGCACGGAGTCCTAAGACTACTTACTTATTCGAAACCATGAAATAGGTTGCAAAATTCTTGTTTACAAAATTAAGCAGAATCAGATGAAAGTATTCTTCAGAAAGAAGATAAAAGGGCACCTATAAGCATAATTAGTTGTTTTTTAATTATTTATGCAAGGCAAGTGAGGTAAAGCGGCTAAGCAATAAAAATCAGTAAATGGATATTTAAAAAGCTCATATCTGTTTGACGCCTTTTTTACCATTATTTTTACTGTTTTTATTCAGAATTTCTTTTGATTCAGTCAGTTTCAAGAAATTCAAATCCTCCTTCAAACGTCCATGCGACAATTCACGCAAATCATCAAAAATCTTTTTATCATCTACAACTTCTTTATTCCAAGTCAAATAACATTTTTTCATGTGATTTGCAATGAGCTGAAGCAGTTGCTCTTTCTGCTCTCCTTCAGGGAACGTCACGGCTTGATCAATCATTTGGGTGAGGATGCGCCCGTAATGAGGATACTTCATTCGGTTTTTAGAATATGGAATTCGTTCCGGGTGAGTATACAAATTTTCCTTTTGCAACACTTCATAAGGGTACTCAATGTCTAATTTGAAATCGGACATGATAGCTAAATGATCCCACAATTTATGCTTAAAGTTATTGATATCACGCAAATAAGGGAATAGGCTTCCCATGATGGTTATAATGGTTTGTGCACAGCGAGCTCGTTGTGCCGGATCTTCAATGTGTACGGCATGATCAACCATTTGTTGAATGTTACGACCATACTCGGGAAGAATCAGTGTTTGTTGTTTTAAATACCTCATACAAAGAATTAAAGCATACTCATCATGATGATGAGAAATATTTACTACAAAGGTAGGTATTTTAATCGATTAGGGAAACACCCTCCGCCATTGGTGCACAGAAAAAATCATATATTCAAAAGACCATTTTACCTGATCAATATTAATTCAACTTACATACGCTTACCATAAACTCAAATCAAAGATGATCAACGGTCGAATCTTATTTAGTTTTATAAAAAAACCAAAGCGCTGATCATCTTCAACAACACAAGCATGTTGGACAAAAAAAATGCCCTACTTTTGCATGAAGAACTTAGAATCATTTTGTCACAACACTTAAATAGCTCATTCATCGAATATCATGATAACAATTGGCATTGCAGGAGGAACAGGATCAGGAAAAAGCACCGTTGTTCGTAAAATCATAGAACGACTTCCACTCAACGAAGTAGTGCTTTTACCACAGGATTCCTATTATCGGGATAGTGCTCATATTCCGCAAGAAGAACGACTTAAAATCAACTTTGATCATCCTGAATCCATTGAATTTGATTTGCTAATTGATCATCTTAAAAGATTAAAACAAGGGCAAACTATTGAACAACCGATCTATTCGTACGTTTCTTGTACCCGATCGAATGAGACTATCACAATTTTCCCCCGAGAAGTCATTATTATTGAAGGTATTTTGGTGCTTACCAATCCTGAGCTGCGTCAGCAAATGGATCTGAAAGTTTTTGTCGATACCGACGCCGATGATCGTTTAATTCGTGTCATTAAACGAGACATGAAAGAACGCGGAAGAGATGTTTCGACTATTATTGAACGGTATCAACACACGGTGAAACCTATGCACGAACAATTTATTGAACCTACGAAACGATTTGCAGACTTAATCGTTCCTCAAGGAGGGCATAACGAAATTGCCATCGATATTCTCACCATGTTTATTCAGAACAATCTGAAAAACGAATTGTAACGAGCTATAATTAGTATTTCAAATAAACTCCATTATTTCTCATTCATTCCAAATGCCGTTAACGCTTCCCTTTCAATTTATCGAGCGAACTCAATCCCTTGTAAAAGAGGAATGGAATGACTTTGAGGAAGCGTTGCAAAGCGCTTCGTCTATTTCCATTCGATTAAACAATAAGCTCACCCCTACTCTACCGTATGAACAAGTCGCATGGTGTGAATCAGGATATTACTTACCAAAACGTATCATATTTACATTAGACCCTTTGTTTCATGCAGGAGCTTATTATGTACAAGAGGCCAGTTCTCAATTCCTTGGTTACATTGTAAAGCAACATATTAAACAACCTGTTACCGCATTAGATTTGTGTGCAGCACCCGGTGGAAAATCAACTCATTTATCGAATGCTCTTCATCCTGATAGTTTTTTAGTTTCCAATGAAATTATTCATTCACGTGCAACTGCTTTAGTAGAAAACATGCAGAAATGGGGAAATTCCAATGTAGCCGTTACAAACCGGCAGCCTTCCGATTTTCAAAAAACACCTTCTTTGTTTGATCTGATTGTTGTCGATGCTCCATGTTCGGGTGAAGGCATGTTTCGGAAAGATCCCGCAGCCATCGAAGAATGGTCAGTTGCCAATGTATCACAATGCACTATGCGACAACGAAATATTGTTTCAGATGTTTGGAACGCATTGAAAGAAGACGGATGGCTTGTTTACAGTACATGCACATACAATCAATCGGAAAACGAAGAAAATGTTCGATGGATTATGGACGAATTAGGTGCAGAGAAAATTGATATTGACATCAATGAAACATGGGGAATCACTCCATCCAAAGAAGGGTATCGTTTTTTCCCTCATAAAACACGTGGAGAAGGCTTTTTTATCACCTTGTTACGAAAAACATCGAAAGCTCCGAAAGTACAAAAAAACAATCGCTCTCTCAATGAATTGATCCTTGTAAAAAATGATCAAACGAGACACTTTCTACCCGCTCCACAATGGAAAACAGCAAAACAGGGAGAAATCCTTTTTACGTTTCACGAGCAACATAAAGAAACGATAGCACAAATCATCCATGCTTATCATCCACTTTTCGCCGGCACGCTTATCGGTGAAATAAAGGGCAAAGATTTTGTGCCACACGCAGCGCTTGCACTATCCAAAATACTCGATCGAACTGCAACACAGGAAGTGGAAGTAGACATCAACAATGCCATTCGTTTTCTGCAACGCGAGAGTTTACCGCCTGTGAATGAAGACAAAGGAATTATGTTAGTGACATATCAACATCTGCCGCTTGGTTGGATAAAAAATCTTGGTCTCCGGTCGAACAACCTCTACCCTGCCCCGTGGCACATTCGTATGAAGACAAATGCCTCAACTATTTTTGAAAGTCCCTTGATTACGCCTGCTTCTTTCAATCCGTAAGAAAAAAGATAATCATCGCACAGAAATAATCAAACCCGACATTTGCTGCTTTAGTTGAAAGCCATTATTTTTGTATTCGATTTGAACACTGATTTATTTTCATTGTAAACTAACAAACAAACAATCTACGACTATGCTTAAAGACATTTTATCGGTATCAGGAAAACCCGGTTTATTCAAACTTGTTACACACGGTAAAAACAACATGATTATCGAATCGTTGATCGATAAACAACGGATGGCAGCTTTGGCAAACGATCGCGTAGTCTCTTTGGGCGATATATCCATTTACACTGCAACAGAAGAAGTGCCTCTTATCGAAGTTTTTGCAAAGATTAAAGCAAAAGAAGACGGGAATGAAGCTTCCATTGATCCAAAATCAGATCCTAAAGTTCTTCGTGCCTATTTTGAATCAGTTATGCCTGATTTTGATAAAGAGAAGGTTCATAATTCGGATATTAAGAAAATCATCGTTTGGTATAATTTGCTTGTAAAAAACGAGTTGACCGACTTTGATACAAAACCTGAAACTGCTGAAGAAGAAGCATAACGTCCTAAAGTTGGATGAATCAATCGTACCGACTTGAAAGGAAGACAGTAACTAAACTCACTTGATCATGCGCATTGATATTCTCACTGTTTTACCTGAATTGTTGGAAAGTCCGTTCAACCATTCCATCATTCAACGAGCTTCACAGAAAGGGTTGGTTGAGATTCATCTTCATAACATTCGTGACTATTCGCTTGACAAAAAACATCATCGTGTGGATGATTATCCTTTTGGAGGAAGCGCCGGCATGGTGATGCTAATTGAACCCATCTTTCGGGCCATTGAAGCGCTGAAAAGCGAACGTGAGTATGATGAAATCATTTATACATCGCCCGACGGAGAACTTTTCTCACAAGGGATTGCTAATCAGTTGTCGTTACAAAAGAACTTACTGATACTTTGCGGTCACTACAAAGGTATTGACCAACGCATTCGCGAGCATCTAATCACGAGAGAATTGTCAATTGGCGATTATGTACTCACCGGAGGAGAATTAGCGGCTGCCGTTATGACTGATGCCATTGTAAGGCTGTTACCCGGAGCAATGAGTGATGAACAATCGGCGCTTACCGATTCGTTTCAGGATAATTTGTTGGCGCCACCTGTTTATACACGACCTTCAGAATTCAATGGATGGAAGGTGCCGGATATCTTGCTATCGGGACACGAACGAAACATTGCAGAATGGCAATTACAACAAGCGATTGACCGAACAAAGAAACTACGCCCCAATTTGCTTTCCGACGATAGTTTATAAAAACACACAGGTATGGCTTTGATCCCTTAAACAAGATGTGAAACAATGAGATTTCAGCGAAAATATTTCTTGTAGTTATGTAGCAATAAACGATATAACCATTTGGCTAAAGCCAATAAATCTGGAATCAAATCCTTTTTTCCTCCAGATAAATCCAGAGGCAATTCAAAACACTTAACCGAAGTTTATCAACCCTTTTCTTATCACAGATAAGCCCAATAATTTTTCAAATGATTAAAGCAGGTATTATAGGTGGAGCCGGATACACGGCAGGCGAACTGATTCGGATATTAATCAATCATCCTGAAGTTGACATTGTTTTTGTACACAGCGAAAGCAATGCCAACAATAAAATAACAGACGTGCATAGCGGACTTCTTGGCGAAACATCCTTGACGTTCACCAATCAATTGGATTTGTTGGATGCTATTGACGTTCTCTTTTTCTGTACCGCGCATGGCGACACTGAACGTTTTATAGCTTCCCATTCGTTACCGACAGCATTGAAAATCGTTGATTTCTCAACAGACTACCGAATGAAACGTCCTGACCACACGTTTGTTTACGGATTGCCGGAGCTTAATTATGATGCCATTTGTAAAGCCGAATACATTGCCAACCCGGGTTGTTTTGCCACTGCCATTCAATTGGCCATATTGCCATTAGCCAAGGCACAAACGTTGAAGGAACTTCATGTGCACGCCCTGACAGGTTCTACAGGCGCAGGCGTTAAACCTTCATCAACCACTCATTTCAGTTGGCGAAATGACAACATATCCGCCTATAAGATCTTTACACATCAGCATTTGTTGGAGATAAAGCAATCGATTCAACAATTGCAACCTTCCTTCTCTGCTCCCATTAATTTTGTGCCTTTGCGTGGAGACTTTGCCAGAGGTATCTTTGCCACACTTTACACGGAATGTGATTTAACGATTGAAGAAGCCTATTCACTTTATCGTTCGTTTTATGCAAATTCACCTTTTACGGTGGTAACCGACAGGAATCCTGATTTAAAGCAAGTGGTCAATACCAATAAATGTATCCTCTATTTAGAAAAACACGACACGAAATTAGTTATCGTTTCCCTAATTGACAATCTCTTGAAAGGAGCAGCCGGTCAAGCGGTTGAAAACATGAACCTTCTTTTCGGATTGGAACAAACCGCAGGATTACGATTGAAGTCAGTCGCTTTCTGATCAGTGCTCAATCAAAGGATGGTTGCCCCAAAGAAAATCACTTAGAAGTTGCAGAAAGATGAAAAGTCTGGGAAGTTAACGCTGTTTCATTCGTCATGTTTGGATTCTACGAACACGTCACAAAAGAGAAAAGCAGACTGAAGCTCTTGATCAATATCGGATAGCATTTCCGTTATCCACAAAAAAATAATTGACTTCCAAATCAGTGGCCTTTAGTATCTCGACTAAATGTTCCCGATTTGTGTCGGTTATAAAGATTTGACCGAAATCATCACCTCCCACCAATCGCACAAGACGTTCAACTCTTTTTGCATCCAATTTGTCAAAAAGATCATCTAACAGCAATAACGGTTTGAGCAAGGCTGAACGTTTCAGAATATCATACTGAGCTAATTTCAAGGCAATAAGAAATGATTTATTTTGGCCCTGCGATCCGGTACGCTTGATAGGATAATCGCCCAACAACATTTCCAAATCGTCACGATGAATACCGACGGTGGTATAACCTACTATCCGGTCGCGTTCGCGCGATTGACGCAACGAAAAAAGCAAATCATTCGAAAACAATTGCGATTGATATTGTAATAATACATGTTCGTTTGCTCCCGTAATTTCATTAAAGCGTCTCTCAAACAAAGGAACAAACTCGTCGATAAATGCTTTGCGGGCTTTGAAAATCATCTCCGCTGCCTGCGCCATCTGCTCTTCAACAATATCAATGACCAAATCATCCTGCACCAGATTATTTTTAATCAGGCTATTGCGTTGCAATAATGCTTTGTTGTAGCGAATCAAATCTGTCAGATACAGTTTGTTGTATTGCGAAATAACGCTATCGACAAACCGGCGTCGCTCTTCGCTTCCTTCACTGATCAACGAACTATCGAAAGGAGAAATAATGACTAAAGGAAGGTACCCGATATGATCGGAAAGACGTTCGTACTCTTTTTTATTCAGTTTAAACTGTTTCTTCTGTTTCCGCTTCAATCCGCAATATACCACGACATCTTCATTTTCAGAGCGCTGATAGGTTCCCTGTATGACAAAGAAATCTTGTGCATGATGAATATTCTGAATATCGATGGGATTGGTAAAGCTTTTGCAAAACGACAAATAGTAAATGGCATCGAGCAAATTAGTTTTTCCCATGCCATTATTACCAATCAGGCAATTGATCTTTGGCGAAAAGGAAAGCTCTACTTGTTCGAGGTTTTTATAATTTACAACCGTCAGGTGAGATAAAAGCATCCGAATGAAAATTAACTTGAATACGTGTTCAAAAATAATCAATTTCCGCCAATGTAACCTTTATGGATTGATAATTTTGTGGTTTCTTGCTGTTTTCTTAAATTTGCAAACAAAAACACGGAATCCCTTTCCTCATTTACTCGTCGGTGTAGTCAAAGAGCGTCTAAAAACTATTCATTTATGTCATTTCTCGAAATTCAACATGTCACCAAACAATACAGCAATCATCTGGCATTGGATAGCGTGAGCCTTTCCATTGAACGAAATTCCATATATGGGTTATTAGGCCCAAACGGAGCAGGAAAAACAACCCTTATCCGCATCATCAATCAAATAACGGCGCCGGACGAAGGAGCTATTTTTCTTGAAGGAAAACCGCTCAGATCAAATGATATCAGGCGAATAGGTTATCTTCCCGAAGAGCGGGGATTATATAAGAAGATGAAAGTGGGCGAGCAAGTTCTTTATCTGGCACAATTAAAAGGATTATCGAAAGCGGAAGCAACACAACGACTTAAAAAATGGTTCGACCGGTTGGATATGCAATCGTGGTGGGACAAGAAAGTGGAAGAGCTATCGAAAGGCATGCAGCAAAAGGTACAGTTTATTATCACGGTGATGCACGAACCGGAGTTACTGATATTTGATGAACCTTTCAGTGGCTTCGATCCTGTGAATGCAGATATTATGAAACGGGAAATGGTTCGGTTGCGCGATGCCGGAGCCACCATTATCTTTTCAACACACAACATGGAATCGGTTGAAGAATTATGTGACACGATCACGTTGATCAACCGCTCGAAAGTGGTTCTGCAAGGCAACGTCAATCAAATCAGGCAACAATTCAGAACGCATATTTATCGCATCGTGTTGGAAGGAACCTTCGAAAACATTGTGCCTGCCGAATACTTTCGCATTTTGGATCAGACAATCATTAACCAACATACTTCCCTGCGCATTGAGACTATCAATTCGACAGCCAACGAAGTGATTGCAAGCCTACTTCCCCACTATACACTGCTTTCATTCGAGGAAGAAATACCAAGCATGAACGATATTTTCATCAACATTGTGAAAGAACCCATACCGGTTATTGAATCATAAAGCAACAAGTAGCCACGAAGAGTCGAATCTCTCCGTTTCACAAAAGCATTGACACATTACAAATTCACTTTGCGGCAAAACACCTAAAACATTTTCCTTATCATGAGCAAAATTGGTCTGATCATTCAACGTGAATACAAAACACGTGTTGTAAAGAGATCGTTTATCATCATGACGTTTCTTTCCCCGCTTCTTTTTGCAGCCATCATGGTGATTCCGTTATGGCTTTCGACTGCAAAAGATACGGAAGCCAAAACCATTGCCGTGGTCGATCGTACCGACGAATATGCACAAGCGCTTCCATCCAACGGTTCATATCAGTTTGAAATAGCCAAAGAACCCAATCAGGATATTGGCAAATCAAAGCTCTCGTCCGACTATTATGCCATTTTACTTATATCGGGCGATCTGATGAAAGATTCATCAGCCGTCACACTATACTCTCAAAAGCAAGTGAGTATCGACTTGAAGTCTTACATTGCCGATCATCTGAGCAAGTATGTTGAGAACAAGAAATTAGTAGCCACCCATATTCCCAACATCAGACAAATCATCAAAGAGTCGCAGACACCTATCAATGTCACCACCATTAAATTGGATCAACACGGCAACGCAATTGTCACTTCATCCGATGTTGCCACCTTCATTGCCGCTTTAGCGACATTCCTCATTTACCTGTTTATCTTTATGTATGGCGCTCAGGTGATGCGGGGTGTGGTGGAAGAAAAAACCAATCGCATCGTGGAGATCATTATTTCGTCCGTCAATCCGTTTGAAATGATGATGGGAAAAATTATCGGCATTGCTTTGGTAGGTCTCACACAGTTTCTGTTGTGGGTGCTTTTAACGGTTATCATCAGCAATGTAGCAGGCATCGCCATGTTTGGCAGTTCAATAACCCATTTGCAACAAAGCGCTCAAATGTCAACCATGCAAGATCACAATGCAACACATCAGGTGGTTTTGGGTTTGATACAAGGATTACAAGGTATCAACTTTGTGGAAATCATCGGCTTTTTCCTTTTCTATTTTATGGGCGGTTATCTCCTCTATGCTTCCCTGTTTGCGGCCATCGGGTCGGCGGTGGATAATGAAACCGACACACAACAGTTTATGTTGCCGGTTACCATTCCCATTATCTTTGCTTTCTATGCAGCATTCTACAGCCTTCAGAACCCTGACGGACCGTTGGCATTCTGGTGTTCCATCATTCCGTTCACTTCGCCCATTGTCATGATGGTGCGTCTGCCCTTTGATGTTCCCTTATGGCAAAAACTGCTTTCTGTCAGCTTACTCATCATCACTTTTTTGAGTACAACATGGTTGGCGGCAAAGATCTACCGCACAGGTATCTTAATGTATGGAAAGAAAATCACCTGGAAAGAGATGTGGAAATGGCTCAGGTATTCAAATTGAGTGATTGACAGGAATCGGGAAGTTACAGGAAGTTATGTGAAGGCAAGGAAAGAGCAAAGCGAAGGACACTGGGAAATTGCGCAAAATGTCTTTCCCTTATTACTTGCTTGTCTGTTGCTAATTGTAAAGGCATGCTAAGTAGTAGAAAACAAATAGGGTTTGCGGCTGCATCATGTAATCGGAGAGAATCGGGATTCAGACAGTTATTATACAAATCAGATCCTTGCTAACGTACAAAAATGCCTTTTAAAGCGTATTTTTGTGGCCTCTTGAATGATGAAACAGGAGAGAATTTAAACGGATGTCAGTAATAACGTAACATGATTTTTATGGAAACAACAGACAAAGTGTTAGAAGCGATGAAGCAAGCCGGTGAGCCTGTCAACGCCGGGAAAGTGGCAGAGATGACAGGTATCGACCGCAAAGAGGTGGACAAGGCGATGAATAAATTGAAAGCGGATGGCTCTATTGAATCGCCGAAACGTTGTTTTTGGCAACCTAAGAACTAAGGTTTTTTGATTGTTTTGTAAAACAACAGGGGGAGTGCAATGTAGAATCGCCCTCCCCCGACTTTTTTAAACCTTGCAAAAATTAGTCTATATATTTGACTTTTAATTGATCCAAAAGTTCGTGGAATTTTTCATGGATGCCGTGACCAACCACTTCTTCTTCGATCTGCTCGAATTTTGCAAGAATCTCTTCTTGTTTCGGCGCGCTTAATCGTTGATCGGCCAAAACAAAAAGTACATTTTCTTCCTTTAGAATATGGTTCTGCATCAGCGTTCTATAGTTCAACATGGCGTTGGCAATCAATTGAGCTGAAGCGGTATCGTGATTTTTCCAACTCTCAGCGCCGTCGTGCATAGTTTGAATATACGCTCTTCCCTGAGTGTGCTCGTAAAGCATCACACCGATAGGTCCATTTTCAGAGGGTATACCTGTTGCTAATAATGCCGGGAAAAGAACGTTTTCTTCCTTCCCATGATGGCATTTATCGGCAAAAGTTTTCAGGAAGTTGACGATATCTTTCACGTCATTTACTTCCACATCTTTTCCGTTCTGAATGTTTTCAGCTATTTTGCCCATAATGCCAAGCATCATTTTAATGGCTTTATGTTCGTGTTTTAATTCTTCTGTTGGCTTCATAATCTGTTTATTTGGTTTGTTGTTACTGCTCATCGATTGATTCGCGTCATTCGATGGGTATATATGGCAGGATTCTTAGCTCAAGTCTGAAAAAAGCAAGGTGTTGTTTGCGTTTTTAGAAATGTATAGAGCCGGAAGTAGAACATCCGTTGGATTATAACGAAAAAGCATGGCATGGACAAGCGGCAGTTTCTCTTTGCCAACCACATGAAAAATAAGTTCTTTCGCGGCCATCATCGTAGGCCCTGTCATAGCAATGCGCGCCTGTTGTGTGCCGGGATGCATTGAAACTACGTAAGGCCGGCGCTCGGTTAACAGTTCAGTCTGGCCGGGAAAAATCGAGGAGGTGTGCCCGTCATTGCCCATTCCTGCCACGATCATATCAAATTGCGGTATCCCGTCTATCATGGGAACTGTGTTTTGTACTTCGAGTGAATAGCGTTCGGCTTCGAGCGCGGGTGGGGCTTCGCCATGAATGCGATGCAGATTTTCGATCGGGAAGGTAATCTTATTGAGGCATCGTTGTTTCATATTACCGAAATTGCTTTCAGGATCGGTGGGCAGTACACATCGTTCATCGACCCAAAAGAGATGAAGTTGTTGCCACGGAATGGCGGTGGCGTATTCAAATCCCCAAAGGGAGTATAACAGATTAGGCGTAGAGCCTCCTGAAATTGCCAGATAAAAAGGGCGATCGGACTCTTGCATTTTTTTGATCAGATACTTGGTAAGCTCAATAGCCACCTGCTTTTCAGTTTCGTAAAAATGTGGTTCAACCATCATAATATAGTAGGTTATTATTATCCAATGACTACAAGTCACCGGATGAGTAAGGATTCATTATAATTCGCAATAAAGATCGGTGTTGGTGAGATTTTTGCACGGATTTGTCCAGCTATTTTCCTGTCCTACTATGGAATCGGCTTCCAACGGTCCCCAGGTTCCGGCGGGATAACCATAGAGGGGGATAGACTTGTCGTTTTCCCACAGCGAAAGAATGGGATCGAAATAGCACCAACTTGCTTCAACGGCATCGCTACGCGTGAAAAGTGTGGATTCTCCCATCATGCAATCTTCCAACAATTTCGCATACGCATCACCAACAGGCGAACCTCCCAGCCGGTCGTAGGTAAAATCCATCGACACCTGTTTGATTTCAAAATTGGTCCCGGGTACTTTCATCCCAAACTTCATCACGATACCTTCGTTAGGTTGAATGCGGATAATCATGGAATTGAGCGACGAGTTGCCGGCCATTCCCTGAAACAGGCTATGCGGCGTGGGCTTAAAATGAATAACGATTTCGGAAACTTTGGTGGGCATCTGTTTGCCTGTCCGAATATAGAAAGGCACTCCGCCCCAGCGCCAGTTGTCGATGAAGAGCTTCAGGGCCACAAACGTTTCTGTGCGTGAGAGTGGATTGATATTTTTTTCTTCGCGGTAGCCGTTGATAAGGCGGTTTTCGGCGTGTGACATGGTGTATTGCCCACGAATGACCTGACTTTTGATTTGTGCTGTGGTTAAGGGTTTCAGCGCTTGATATACCTTGACGACTTCGTTGCGAAAACTGTCGGCATTAAAGAGTGCAGGAGGTTCCATAGCGGTTAAAGCCACCAACTGAATCAGGTGATTCTGCACCATGTCGCGCAGAGCGCCCGAGCCGTCATAGAAACCGCCGCGTTCTTCGATACCTAAGTTTTCAACCGCCGTCACTTCCACGTGGTCAATATAATTGCGGTTCCACAGTGGTTCGAAAATGCCATTGGCAAAGCGTAATGCTAAGATATTCTGCACGGTTTCTTTGCCCAGGAAATGGTCGATACGATAAATCTGATCTTCGCGAAACACGCTGTTATAGATGCGATTTAATTCCTGAGCAGAAGAAAGATGGTACCCAAATGGTTTTTCCACAATGATGCGTCGTGTTTGTCCGTGTGCCTCCGTATTCAACTCCACGCTTTGAAGATGAAGCGGAATAACACCGTAAAGCGAAGGAGGCGTTGCCAGATAGAAGAGATAATTTCCCGGGTTGTCAATTTGTGTGTCGAGGGCTTCCAAACGCTGTTTCAGGTCGGAATAGCCTTCGGCGTTGGCCGGATCCATGCTGTGAAAGTAGATGTGTTGTAAAAATTCGGTTACCGAAACCGTATCAAGTTCATCGGCAGGCACAAAAAACGGCAATTGCGCTTCGATAAAGGCACGATAGCTGTCGTCCGTGTAAGAGGTCCGGCCAACGCCAAGCAAGGCAAACGACGCATTGAGCCGATTATGTTTATAAAGCCAATAGAGCGATGGCATAAGCTTCCGTTTGGTAAGATCGCCCGAAGCGCCAAAGATGACAATGATTTGACTGTTCATGTTGTTATTATGTTAGGCAATAGGAGAAAACAATATTCAATTGTTAATGATTAATGGTCAATTCCTCAATCCTCCAATGGCTCTGCATTATGATCGAAGCAAAATGGGACGCTAAGTTAATTCATTCAGAAACAAAATCAAAATAAAACCTCGTTTTTACAGTGATTTATGGAGAATGGAACACAAGGTTAGTTGAGATACAACGTTGGAAATTGCACTCTGACTATCAGATAGCCCAGTTTTGCCTGTGGGACATCAACAATTAAACAGTTGATAGGTTAAGAAGGGTTGTTCTTTTACAGCTTCGGAGTTGTCAGAATTTCTTTTCGATCTCTTCGTTGGTGAGCAGTACCACAATTTGTTTGCCATCGGGAGTCATATTCGGATTTTCGCAGGTGAAAAGTAGCCCCAGCAATTGACTCATCTCGTCTTGCGCCATCGCACGATCGTTGTCAACTGCTGCTGCTTTGGCAAGTGTCAATGCAATCGACTCGTCGAGCGCCTCTTTCATTTTTCCTTTGTTTTGCCTTACCGTGTCGATGAGTAGTTCGATCATGGGAATGGTAGGTTTGTTTTCAAAGCCAGCCGGAACGCCATTGACCACGAAGGTATTTTTTCCGAAAGCAGCCACCTCAAACCCAACATCATGCAATTCGGGCAACACAGTTTCGAGCAACAAGGCATCCGCTACATTCAATGTGATCATTTCAGGAAAAAGAAGTTGTTGCGAGAATCCTCGCCGTTCGCGAAGCTGACGCATCCACTGTTCAAACAAAATACGCACATGTGCCCGTTGCCGGTCAATGAACATTAACCCCGATTTTCCACCGACTAAGATAAACCGGTTTTTGTACAAAAGATAGTTTTTCCCTTCGCGTTCTTCGTCCAGCAATCCTTGCGACGTGCGCTCCATCGTGGGTAATGTCGGATGTTCGGGCGCTGATTCTTCCTTCGATTTTTCAAAATCCTGGTACAACGATTCCCAATTCATGGGAGGACGTTGGTAACTTGACGAACGTTCCGAATAGTTGTCGAATGGATTGTAGGAGGGATTAAGATTTACTTTGGGCTGCGATTGCGGCGCGTTTGAAGCATGCATTGTCGGAATGTCGATAGCGCCTTCCTGATCAAATTCAATGGAAGGAATGGCATGTGATTTGCTCAACGATTCTTTCACAGTTGCGAGCAAAATAGACCAGATAGCCGGTTCCTGCTCAAATTTGATTTCCGTTTTGGTAGGATGAATATTGACGTCAATCGAAGCCGGATCTATTTCAAAATAGATAAAATAAGGCGGCGTAAGTTGATTGGAAACCAATCCTTCATAGGCCTGCATCACCGCTTTGTGAAAATACGGATGGCGCATGTAGCGTCCATTCACAAAGAAAAATTGGTTGGCATTTCGCACGGCAGTTTCAGGAGCGCCCACATATCCCGAAATAGAAACCATCGACGAATGCGTTTCAATGGGGACTAATTGCCGTTGCATGACATTGTTTCGCGACGGGAAAAGCTGTCCGATACGTTGACGGTGATTTGTTGGCGCAAGGTTTAGCAACTCGGTTTCGTTGTGTTGCAAGGTGAAATGAAGTTGCGGGTAGACCAGAGCGATGCGAGTAAATTCCACGATCAACTGGCGCAACTCCGTATCGTTCGATTTCAGAAACTTCCGACGTGCAGGCACGTTGAAAAAAAGATTCTTTACAAAGAAAGCCGTTCCTTTGGGACAATTGATAGTCTCTTGCAGTTCAAACTGAGAACCTGAAATAGCGATCAGCGTTCCCAATTCGTCTGATTCGCGACGGGTATGCACTTCAACCTGAGCCACGGCAGCAATGGAAGCAAGTGCTTCGCCCCGAAATCCCATCGTATGGAGAGCAAACAAGTCGGCAGCCTCTTTGATTTTAGAGGTGGCATGACGCTCGAATGCTAAGCGGGCATCGGTATCCGACATGCCTTTGCCGTTGTCGATCACCTGAATCAATGTGCGACCTGCATCTTTCAAAAAAACCTGTATGGAAGTGGCCTCGGCATCAATGGCATTTTCCACCAACTCTTTGAGCACGGAAGCAGGTCGCTGAATAACCTCTCCGGCTGCAATCTGGTTGGCTACATTATCGGGCAAAAGATGAATAATATCGTGCATGGAAACCTTTCTATTTATGAGAAATAAAATCTCTTTATTGGTTCTGTCTTGCTTCATTAAACTCCCACAAAGATACGGAAAATAGAGATAGTTTCTGATTCATCCCATCCGAAGGTTCGGGTGTCATGTCTGAGTTTCCATTTGCCTCATCAGAAGGTTCGGATGCTTTGCCAGAAATTTCAGGAGGCAGTCCGAAGGTTCGGATGTCATGTTTGAGTTTTCATTTGCCTTATCCGAAGGTTCGGATGCTTTGTCAGAATTTTTGTAAAGACATCCTACTGTGGGACGACGTGTAGGCTCTTTTATTTGGTGCATAAAATGATAATTTTCATTTAAAATGAATTGACATTTTGGAAGTACAAAAATTGCGCTATTCTTCAACATCTTCATCATTAAGCATCCTCTTATTTATTCTCATTTCAACTATCAAAAGAAAAATCTCTTATTAACACTTTATTCTCAAAATATGACCTATATTTGTAACGAAATATTTCAATCTTTTTACCTAACCAAGTACGCACATGAAAACCTTTATGCTCTCTTTAACGTTGTTGATCGCAGCCTTGATGATCAATGTAACCACCGCTTCTGCACAATGGAGCTATCAAGTAAACCCATTAACAGGTACCGGCGACCCAACTATGGTTGGCAAAGTACAATTTGTATCCTCTACGGAAGGATGGATCAGCGCTAATGGCCCTAAATTAATGCACACTCTCAATGGTGGTGCAACATGGAATGTTGTTACATGTACCACCGACAGCGTCTTTTCCTTTTCTGATCCTGCAGTAAACCTGCAATTCATCAATGCTTCCACAGGTTGGGTTCTTAAAACGCTTTCAACCAGTTCAACGGTAAATTTTGCGAATGCACAGGGGGCTGTGGTTTATTATACTACTAATGGAGGTAGTACATGGAGCAAAAGCACCATTGCCTCTGGTGCAGGTTTGATTGGTGTTCAGCTGCAATTTGTCGATGCCAACAACGGATTTGCAACTGTTTTCAATCCGACATCAAACACTGGATATCTTTACAAAACCACGAATGGAGGAGCTACATGGTCAACGGTTGGCTCAGTATTATCCGGAACAGACGAAGTAGAACTTTTCTATTTTATCAATGCCACTACAGGTTTGTCACTGAAAATCAATGATAATCCGGCATTATTTCAAATCTCGAAAACAACCGACGGTGGTGCTACATGGGCAGCCCAATACACAGACAATACGTCTCACGGAATCTACACCATGGAGAGCTGTGGTGCCATGCAATTTATTGATGCCAACAACGGCTGGGCAGTAGGACCAAACAGTCGGATTGTGAAAACCACGGATGGAGGAAAAACATGGACACCTGTCACGTCAAGCCTCACTTCAGGATTAAATACGTATCAAAAATGTATGTATGCGTACGATGCCAATCACATTTGGATTGGAGAAGATGTGCCAAGTTCTATAACAGGACAAACAGCCTCTCATTTTCTGATGCATACGGCGGATGGTGGAACAACCTGGGCGCAGGATAACATTTCGCTTTCATCTTCTGCATTTAGTCTCTTCTTTTTAGATGGAAGTACCGGATGGCTCACAGGCGATGATATTGGTTCGGTTACCAACAAAGGAGTTATCGCAGCCTATCATGACTCGGGAATTACTTTCTCAAATAGCTATTTAAACGGTCCTTGGTTGGCAAGAAATTTCAATCCCGATACCTACTTTATTTTTGATGGTAATGGCAGAATCACAGAAATGGGAGTTTATGGTGGTGTCACCGGATCGAACATTGGGAACTATTCTGTGACATCGTATGGAGGAATTACAGGAAACATTACGATTGGAAGCACCAATTTTCCCTTAGCAGGACAATTTATTACCGCTGATTCGATTAGCATTACTCCCGGCCTTGTCACCGGAGGGTCGCTTGCAAGAATGAGTGCGAACACATTGCAAGGCAATTGGACGGGATCTATAACCAATTATAACAACAGTCTTGCATTAACGGTTAATTCCAATGGGAACATCTCAAGTCCAAGCAACCTGAGCGGCAGTTTGTTTACGAAGGACGGAGAAATGGTTGGCTTTATAAACGATACAAGCGGAGGAAGTTGTTGGAACATGATGCAATTAAACGGAACTTATTCCAATCAGACAATCGGTGGTACGGCAAAATCAAATTGCACAGACACTTCAGGAGCGATTTCGCTGACACTGAACACAACTCCGGTAACTAACACAGCAGTTTCTACCGTGAAGGTAAGCGTACAAAATCATCAAGCGGTAATAGCCGGAATTAACGTGGGTGAAAAAGTGATGCTTTATTCTGTTCACGGTTTAATCTTAGAGAATCAAATAGCAAAGGCAGAAACAATAACAATCAATCTTCCTGCTAAAGGCGTTTATGTGGTACGCGTTGGGACGCAAAGCTTCAAGGTAGTAAACAATTGATTTTCGTTTGACTAAAATAAAGAGACGACCTATTGAACAAAAGGCTGACAATCGAATGGATAGTCAGCCTTTTTTGTAAAATAGAACGCGATGCTTATCTTTGCTTTTCGATATAAACCAACTTATCAGAGCACACTGTGAAAAACGCGAAGAAGATACTTAAGAAGAAATCCAGACATGAAAGCAAATGGTTTCCCATTTTCTTAGCAGTTCTGATCTTTCTTTTTCTCTTTTACCGTATTTTGCATCTCTACCATTATCGATAAGGTGTGCAAAAAAAGTCACAAAAGCAGAAAACCTACTTGTAACAATTTAGTTTACAAATAGGTTTCATTCATCAAAGTGATCTCGTTGGGATTCGAACCCAAGACCCACAGCTTAGAAGGCTGTTGCTCTATCCAGCTGAGCTACGAGACCGTTTTTTTAACACTGCAAAATAAGCAAATTTCTCCCATATTGGCAAATGTTGCCGTACCGTCGGTAGTTACCACTCTTTCAACGCTTCATACAGTTGATGAATAGGCAACCCCATCACATTGTAAAAAGAGCCATGTATCGTTTCCACAGCAATGTACCCGATCCATTCCTGCACGCCATACGAACCGGCTTTATCCATAGGATGATATTTTGCCACATAATAACGAATTTCCTCATCCGTCAATTCAGCAAAGCGGACTTCACTATCGGCTACAAAATCGACTTGTTTTTCAAGGGAACGAATACAGACACCTGTAAAAACATGATGCACTTTTCCCGACAACTGCCACAACATTTTTATTGCGTCTGCTTCATCGGCAGGTTTACCCAATACGCAATTTTCAAGCCAAACAATAGTGTCGGCAGTAATCAAAATCGTTTTATCGTTGATTAAAGACTGATGCGCATCGCTCTTTTTTTTGGCTAAGTAAAGCGGAATCTCGTGGGCAATAAGCGTATCGGGAAAACTTTCGTCCACATCAGGCAATACGTTTACCGCAAATGGAATGTCAAGCCCCCGCAGAAGCTCTTGGCGACGTGGCGATTGAGAAGCCAGAATGATATTGTATGCAGTTAAATGAGAAAGCATCCGTTTTGAAATAAAATTAGGCTGTTGGCATGATCATCAACCCGAAAAAGGGGAATTGGTAGGTTGTTGCTTGTAAAAAATAAAAGACAAGGCTATAACATATTCCAATCAACATGATGATTTTTAAGGTAGAAGCAGCACGATGAAAATCGTCAGGCATATTGGCTTTCAGTACCTGATAAACCACAAAACCAAACGGAAGGACAATGCCAATCAAGAAATAACGCATCGTTATAGAATCATTCGGGAAATCGATTTTCGACACAAAATAGTAAAGTAGCAGCAACGTTACGATCATTAATCCATATAAAAACAATTTTGTACGCTTTATTCCCCATTTGATAGGCATTGTGCGACATTCCATTTCACGATCTCCCGGTTCATCTTCCATATCTTTGATTACTTCACGAATCCAGGTCATGAGAAAAGCAAACAACGCAAACCCGCTTATCCATGTATATATTTTGGCCGGAATCGACGTCATGCTAATCAATTCTCCGTAGTGCAACGACAAAGATGCAACTTCAAGAAATCCCACAGAGAGTAATCCTATGGCCACGACAAAAGCTACAATCAGATTTCCAACCAGAAACTGCCGTTTGTAACTGGAAGAATAAAACCAGAGTAACCCGATGAGCAAAAAGAAAATAATGGCCAATGAAAAAGAATGGACCATCCATGCGGCGCCAAGCCCCGACATTGCTCCAAGAAGCGTCAGGATAACATAGTAATTTATGGTGGCCTTTTTCGTAATCTTTTCACCCACAATGATACTATTTGGCCGATTGATGGCATCAATACGTGTATCGAAGTAGGCATTAATCACATATCCTCCGGCAGCTAACAAAATCATAGCTGCAAACAAAAGCCAGAAAGCAACCTCTGAAGAAACCATTTCAAGCTGGTAAGGAATCAATAACGGCGTTATGACCCATGCATGCAAAGCCCATTGCAAAAAAGCAATGATCAGCAAATTCTTGGGACGAATCAATTGCAAATACGATTTTATGGAAAGAAAATCAATCATGGGTTATGCTGATTCATTTCATCTTCTTTGATTTCTTCAAAATCAACATACTCACCCTCTTCTTTGGTAAACACTTTACGTGAAGCCTTCATGTCAGAGTCCTCTTGACGTGTTTCATTTCCGTTCCTGTGTCGTCCAATATGAAAAATTGCACCAAAAAAACGCAAAATAGAACTAACAACAAAGAGAGCGAAAAACAAAAATATCAGCAGCAGAAAAAATATAAAACTCATAAATAATATAAGTTCGTGTCAATCAACTCAGTTTAATAGATACCGGATCTTAAGACACTTCGTTTAACATATCCTGCCGTGGTGGCAGAGACGTTATTTACAATGAGAAATTCAAATTATGACAACGGTTTATTCATCCCATTCATATTCTGCTTCATCGTTATCCCCCGATACTTCCAAATCGGGTTCAATCTCATGCTTGGGCAGAATGACATTGGTTGGCAAATGATGGCTCAATGTCATCACACGATTGGCTTCATCATTTAACTCTTCCCACAACATATCTTTCAGTGTTTGAATGCCAAAGCCGGTGATAGAAGAAATAAAGAGGTGTTTCACATCCGGCAAATTGCTTTCCATCTCAGCCATCAATTCGTCATCCAACAAATCAGCTTTTGTAATGGCAAGAATTCGTTGTTTGTCGAGCAAATCGGGATTAAACTCTTTCAATTCATTCAACAAAATGGCATACTCTTCCGCAATGTTTTTTGAGTCGGCGGCAATCATGAAAAGTAGAATGGCATTACGTTCTATATGACGTAAGAACCGAAGACCTAACCCTCGTCCTTCATGTGCACCTTCTATGATTCCGGGAATATCGGCCATCACAAACGATTGGTTGTCGCGATGTGCCACAATGCCCAAATTCGGAACTAATGTAGTAAAAGGATAATTGGCTATTTCCGGTTTTGCAGCAGTAATAGTTGCCAACAAAGTCGATTTGCCGGCATTGGGATAACCCACCAAGCCAACATCAGCCAAAACTTTAAGCTCTAAAATCACCGCTCTTTCAACACGAGGCTCGCCGGGTTGTGCAAAACGAGGAGTTTGATTGGTTGCCGTTCTAAAATGCCAGTTTCCCTGACCGCCGCGCCCACCACTGATCAAGATCACTTCCTGACCATCTTCGGCAACATCGCAAATAAATTCGCCTGTTTCCGCATCGTGAACCACAGTGCCACAAGGGACTTCAATTATTTTATCTTCGCCGTCTTTTCCGAAACTACGACTGCTACTTCCGGCACCGCCATCGCCGGCAAAAATGTGACGCGCATATTTGAGGTGAATCAACGTCCAGTAATTTTTCTTAGCACGTAGTATCACATGACCTCCACGACCACCGTCGCCGCCATCGGGACCACCTTTTTGAACAAATTTTTCGCGGTGAAAATGCATGGAGCCAGCTCCACCTTTTCCTGACCGGCAAAAAATCTTGACGTAATCCACAAAGTTTGTTTCAGCCATCTGCTTTTTGTAATAATGTAATTGATCCGCGGAATCTTATCCGTTCTATTTCAATAAAAATCAATGCAAATAAAGCGTTCGCATTAATGCCTCCATGACAAATCATCTTCTTCTTCGCGATATACACGTTCCAAACGAACTTCTACGGCATTTTTGTGCGCCATTAACTGTTCGTGCTCAGCCATTATTTCAATGGCATTACTCAACATCATTAATCCGTCACGTGACAATTCCTGAAAAGAGATTTTTTTGGTAAAACTATCCAATGTAATGCCGCTATACGCTTTTGCAAATCCATTGGTAGGCAACGTGTGATTTGTTCCCGAAGCGTAGTCTCCGGCGCTTTCAGGACTGTAATCGCCCAGAAAAACTGATCCGGCATTGACAATACGTTCACCTACCACGGTGTAATTTTTTGTCATAATGATCAAATGCTCAGGAGCATATTCGTTGACCATGGAAATTGCATCTTCTATCTTGGGAATAAAAATAATCTTACTGTTTTCCAACGCTTTTTTTGCCAAATCTTTTCGGGGAAGCAATTCCAATTGTATTTCAAGTTCACTCAAAACAGATTCAATCAATCCTTCATCTACCGTAAATAAAATTGATTGGCTATCAACTCCATGCTCAGCTTGCGACAACAAATCGGCAGCAATATATTTAGGACGGGCAGCAGCATCTGCTAAAATAGCCACTTCTGAAGGGCCGGCTGGCATGTCAATGGCTACTTCTTTCAAACTTACCAACTGTTTTGCAGCAGTAACATATTGATTACCAGGCCCAAAAATTTTATATACTTTTGGTACGCTTTTCGTTCCATATGCCATCGCTGCAATTGCCTGAGCACCGCCAATTTTAAAAATCTTCGTCACTCCGCATAGTTGAGCAGCGAAAAGCACAGCATCGGGAACTTTACCTTCATTGTTGGGAGGCGTGCATAAGACAATTTCTTCACAGCCTGCAATTTGTGCAGGAATTGCTAACATAAGTACCGTGGAAAAAAGTGGCGCCGTACCTCCCGGAATGTATAATCCCACTTTTTGGATAGGTACTCGTTTCTGCCAACAACGCACTTGAGGAATCACTTCCATGTAAGGCAATTCAGCTTCTTGCGCTTCGTGAAATTTCTGAATATTTCGTTTTGCTTGCGTTATTGCTTCTTTCAATTGATGCGGAATTTTCGTGATAGCATCTTGAATTTCTTCTGTTGTCACTTGCAAGGTTTCGAGCAAAACGTGATCAAATTGTTGTTCATAAGCAATAAGCGCTTCATCACCCTTTTCGCGAACAGTATCTAAAATTGGCTGTACTACAGAAAACAAACGCGTGGTGTCAATGGCAGGACGTTGCAAAAGCGACTTCCAACTATCGACAGCGGGATTTTTAATAATTTGAATCATATGAATAATATCAGTAAAACAAATAATTACGAGGTAATGGTCTAAAGAATCATTTTTTCGATCGGAATAACTAAAATTCCTTCAGCACCCATCGCTTTCAATTTTCCAATAATTTCCCAAAACCGTTTTTCGTCCAAAACAGAATGAATTGAACTCCAGCCTTCTTTGGCCAATGGCATAATAGTCGGACTTTTCATGCCGGGCAATACGGCAATGATATTATCCAATTGATCATTGGGCGCATTGAGCAAAACATATTTTTTCCCTTCGGCAGTTTGTACCGCATCAATACGAAACAAAAGTTCATCAAGGATGGTTTGCTTTTCAGCCGACAAACCGGGGGTGCCAATCAGCACTGCTTCCGATTTCATAATCACTTCAACTTCTTTCAAATGATTGCTAACCAATGTGCTTCCTGAACTTACAATATCAAAAATCGCATCAGAAAGTCCAATACTTGGAGCAATTTCCACAGAACCTGTGATGATATGCGTATGAGCATGAATTCCTTTTTGAGCAAAAAAAGTGTTGAGAATATGTGCGTATGACGTCGCAATTTTTTTGCCTTCAAACCATTGAAGTCCTGTATAGGATTCTTCTTTGGGAATCGCCAGCGAAAGTCGGCATTTGCTAAAGCCTAATCGTTTCTCAATGTTCGCTTCGACCGCACGTTCCACAAACTCATTTTCGCCTACAATACCCACATCGGCAATCCCGTCAGCAACGGATTGAGGAATGTCATCATCCCGTAAAAACAAAACTTCAATCGGAAAATTAGAAGCCGGAATCAATAACGTGCGTTTTGCACTGCCAAGTTTAATACCTATTTCCGAAAAAAGAAACATGGTATCTTCGTATAAACGACCTTTGGATTGAACTGCAATTCGTAGCATGGAAATAAAATAGGGGATTAAATACTTTGTTATTTGAGTGGGAGAATGAATATTTTCTATATGATGAAAGAATAAAAAAGGCCTACCGACAAGCCGACAAGCCACATTCAATCATAAATATATTCCTCTAAAACCTACCGTTTTCGAGTAGGTTATTGATGATGCTCTGGGCACAATGAAACAATCAACTTTATGTGGTTTAATGTGGCTACAAAAGTAATCATTTTTCATCAATTAACCCTTAGCTGATATGTCAAAATATTGAAATACAGTTCACAGGCTCTATTCGTTCAAAAACAGTTGTTTATCCGATTGCACTAAAACTGCCAATCTCTACAGCTTCCATCTTATCATGGCTCTTGCGTCGGTTTTATGATTGTGATTGATGGTTTCAAGGCCTGACCCAATAGACGAAACATCTTCGTAAGTCGTTTGAGCGATTTTAAACCAAAAAGAGAGATGCTTGTTTATATCATAGTGCATATTAAGAAAATAACGACTTCCTTTACCATAAAGCATGGGCACGGAAAATACGTAAAGTAAATCTTTTTCGTAAACGTAAAACCGTGTGTCATAAATTGAAGCATCAAAAACTTCATAGCGAACATTTACTACAAAAGGGAAGCGTGACGGTGTGTACGAAAAATCTTGCACCAACAAATAACCATAATGCGATTTTGTAATGTCATCAGCGCCTTTGTTGATGGCAAGTATATTTTTTAATGCAAAATGGCTGTTCAAGGTGTAGTTTAGTGAATAATAAAAATTAGTGGTGGCGTATTTTCCTGTAAAATAAGTTGTTTCTGTTGAACTCAAATTCTTTTCTTTTTGTTTATAGCGTATTTTCCAAAACATCTCTAACGATCGTGAAGGTAAAAAGTGTGCCGTAAGCAACAAATCATATCCATTAGAAGGACGGCTTACCGAATAATTGAGCCATGGGAAAGAATAGGCATCAGCCGCAAACGAAAATTGCCAATGCCGGATAGGATATGCTTCAACTCCCATATAATAACCATCTTCATTTTGTACGTGAGAGCCTTCTCCGAATCCACTTGACAAAAGAACAGAGTACCGAGGGGCATAATAACGATAAAGTGTCACAATCTGAACCGTTGAGACGGGGGAAAACGAACAGCCATCGATTGTAGCCGTGCCATTGCGATCAGTGAGTGCGGTTTCTCCAAAGAAATTGAACCGTTGTAGTCGAAATTGATAATTAACTCCACCTGCAACCTGATGATTCCCAGAAAAATTGAATAGATTATCAGGGCGTAGCGTTGGCTGTAATGGAATGTTCAAACGGGTGTCTGTCATTGTCAAACCAATATGAAGATTTTGAAGATGCCAATTGACATTTCCACCCATCACCTGCAACCAAATGGTATTTTTTCGCGCCAAATCTGTGACAGTTCGATGTAATCCATCCGTTTTGATAGAAGTAAATCCATTTCCGGTAGAATCGCCATCGATGAAACGAAAAGAATAAAAAGCGGACGCTTCCACTTTTCCTTTTTGCAAAGTTATCCCTAATCCACGCATGTAATTGTATTCATCGGTGGACGAGCATTTGCGAATACCTGCGTTTTGCGGCAAAACGTTGATTACATCATTCGATTTGCTGTAAGTCATTTCAGGGTGAATAACGAGTCCTTGTCCGAAATTAGCACGAAAATTTCCTATCACGAGCGATTTGATAATCCCTATATCAGTAAGCTGAAAATAGGCAGAATAATAATCAAATCCTTTGTTGTAGGCGCCCCAAAATTGTTCGCCGGCATCTTTTTCTGCAGTCAAGCCAATACTAATCTTATCACGATAGCGAAATGAATAACGCATGGAAAAATAATTCGGATCTCCAACGTATTTTTTATTTGTTGCCAAAGCCAACGAGTCGTTTGCATAATACGCATAACCGGCTTTTTGTTCCAACGTTCTATCAACCCGCCATAAAAATTCATTTTTCCCGTTTTTCAAAATGGTTGCTATTGATGGTAATTTTTGTGGAGTTGAAATTACCGTTCCCAATGTGACAAAAGGGAGTAAATTCCGAATCACAAATTCATCAAATCCATCTACCAATTGCAACTCATACAACGATCGCATCGGTTTGTTGCGATATAAATAATAAAGCAGACTTTCAATTTGCTGATCAGAAAGAAATTGCAATTTTTGCAATTCTTCTTTTGTCGTGTTGTTCAACTTGATTGGATTTTGCGCAAAATAATTCAAATCTTCTTCAAGCGTAGTAAAATCGATATCTGTTTCACTGTTTGCCGCCATGTCCTCGTAAATGCGTGCAATGACTTCTGCGGTATTGTTTTCTTTACTTTCTCCATAGGCAGAAAACACAAATTGAAACAAAAAGCCACTTATCAACGTGATTGATTGAAGGATGCGATTAAGATTCTTCATGGAAATATTTTTCAGACTAAAAAACGTATTGTAATCCACCAATCGAAGTGATTCCAAGGACAGGATGACGTTCAAAATTCACGTTGACACGAAACTGGCTCATCTTCACCCCTGCACCTAACGTGGGAATAAAAGGTGATCCATACCCCCCAAAACGCATTGTTATTATATCAACAGGTTGATATTCAAATCCAAAAGCCCACTGAATATTTGAATCAATTGCTTTGGTCAACTGGGTGAGACACACAAAATCTTTAGAAAACCGATAACTTGTGCCAAGATTAATAATAGAGGGAATATCTTTGATTACAAGTTGATAATGAACTTTTTGCCTTGTAGGGTTAAATGCAGAAAAACCAATATAAAAATTTGGAGACACCTCTGACAAAAGTCCTATTTGAGCTAAAATAGTTCCTTTATTGCCCTGCTCACGCGAAAAACAGGCATTATAATAATTGAACTGGATACCTAATGTCAATAGTTTATCAAAAGTATGTGCTAACGCTAAGCCAGCTAACATTTCTGAATAAGTGGCAAATCCAAAATGTGATACAGCAACGCCAATTTTTATAGGATTAATTGGAATTTGAACAGCAGCCGCCTCCGTTGATAATTCACTAACAGCAAATCGATTTTCAACTAACATGGCTATTTTAGTTTCGGTAATGCCTTCTAACAGGGCAGGATTGTGAAAAGGAATCCAATCACCTTCGCGTGCTACTGAGGCATTACCTGCCGCATACGAATCTGGAATAATTACATTAGACTGTGCCTGAACATGTAACAGGAAAAGATTGAATCCCAAAAGAATAATACATTTCTTCATTATGCCTTATTGTTATAACTCACATTTTATTTTATGCGTATTATTTCTTGTTATTGATAACTTGCATCAATATAAAAGTACATTGTGCAAATATAAATAAAATAAATCACATATGATGTGTTTCATCAAAATAAATCAACATTTTTCTTCTTTTGCGAACAAAAAAATGAGAGATCCGCCGCCAAAAGCGGAGAGATTGAAGAAATAAAGCCCCAAAGGATACGTTTTGTAGGTTCTAAAAATGTTCTTGTGCGAAATTATATTGAAATTACAACTGTCAATTTACGAATACACTCTAATTATTATATTGATTATCAATAGAAAACAAATCTTTCACTGATTCAATAATATATTTTCGTGAAAAGTTTGTCATAACGCAAAAAAGCGCTATCTTTGCATCACAAAATCGCGGAGTAGAGCAGTTGGTAGCTCGTCAGGCTCATAACCTGGAGGCCGATGGTTCGAGTCCATCCTCCGCAACTCAAAACAGAAAATGTTGTTTCAAATGAAACAACATTTTCTGTTTTTTCATTTCCCCAATTTCAGAAAATGAA
>DAIDKM010000022.1 GCA_027450045.1 Paludibacter sp.
GACTCAACGCTTTTGCATAGCGAGCTAACCGGATCTGTTGCTCAGTGTAGAGCGTTGTTGTTTCTGCCATGACAAATTGTATTTCGTATTTCGTAAAATGACGAAACAAAGATAATGCCTTTTGGTAGAAAACGCATCCGAAAGAATTATAAAAGAAGAAAATTGCTGTTGCTTGTCCATTCGTACCCCGATGAAATGAATGTATCGGATGGTTGATTGTAAAGATTGAAGATGTTTGAATGAATCATTCGTAAACTTCAAGGAGGCTTTCCTTATTTGAATTCAAGTATTTTTCTATTAGCGTTGCCAGCATGTTTGGTGGTTATCGCTTGTGCCGTTTCTTTTATCTCCAACACGCATCCACATCCGGCATTTACAAAAAGGGATCTCAGTTTTTTAATTATTACCGATATCGCCACGAATAAAACTGCTTAATTTGTTCAATGCCAGGTATTTCTTATCTAATTTTCCTAGTCCTGTGAGATCGTACAGCTTTTTCCCTTATGAATTGGCTTCAAACAATAAGCTTTCATTTTTATGAAAATGGCGCGTTGCGCCGCCAGGAGACGCAAAGGTAAGCATTGGGGAGTTACGAATAAAGAGATAGAAATCTACACTTTCGGCATGAGGCGGGCATTATTCTATAAACTTCCACAGAAATGGTTACTTCACATATTCCACTTGCATGGAATATTTCCATTGGTCGAAATAAAGATTCCCATGTGTCGATTCCACTTCCCCGCGTTGAAAGTCAACAGGTTCGCTTCGCATGAATTGTTTGGGAGGAAAGAATGGAGAGCTGATAGCATCGTTGATAATCAATCTATAAGAGTCGATGCCCGAGATGTAGAAATCGCGAATGCGCCTGTTTTCTGATTGTTGCAGTCCAAACGAGACATCCACAGGCACCCAACCAATTCCTTCGTAATAGACTTCGCTCCAATCGTGCAAATTGACTTCGTTGGGATGCATCATCCAACCGCTTTGCCATTTCACAGGGATACCTTTGTAGCGCGCCATGCTCATGAAAAGAAGTGTTTGCATACCGCAATCGCCTTTACGATTCATCAGTACATAATGCGGGATGTTGGCTATGGTGGAATATTCCAAAGCTCCCGACCAAATGATATTCCGATTGATCCACGTGTACAATTTACGGACAATCTCGGTAGGTTCTGTTGTGTTCCCGACAATCGAGTCGGCCAGATGTCTTATTTCCCTTGAAAAGACAATATGGGGAAGCTGCTCGGCGGTGTATTTACGATAAAGGGCAGATGAGGTTTTGTAAGGCAATGGAGAGAGCCGGGATATATCATACGATTGAGCATACGACCGATAAGTGAAACTGATTTGAAAAACGGTAGGTTTTCCCTTCTTGGCTTTTTGTTCAAAATAGATTGAACGTTGCCCAACCGAATCAGGAGCGATGCGATATACCGCAGGGAAAGTATGCAGCAGCACCACATTTGTTTGTCGCGTATGATCTTGCTTCGGATAAGGCATCCAACATCGGAGTGTGCCTCCATCGGGAACCACATCGGGCTTCACCGTGATGGTATAGGTTACCTTAAAGTCAACCGGCGCTGTAAGTTCTCCGTTTTTAGCGGTTTGATCAATAACGGTTGCCGTATGTGCTAAACGAAACTTCGACAACCCGTCTAAAGGTGGTAACGTCTTGGTTATGCTGTCTTGCTGTTGCTGCAACCGGAGTTTCAGGTTGCTGACAGAACGGGAGAAGTACCATTTTTGGCCGTTTATCACCTTGTTTTCCAACCAGCCTTTTGCTTCCCATGTTTGTTTCTCGTCGGGCGTGAAATGAACGCCTTGCTTTTGTAACAAGGTGTCCACTTCCGGTTCCGATAGGTTGAAATCGTGTTGAATGCGCCGTGAAATTTCAACTAAAGAATCTATTTCCTGCTGGCATTTGTTTATAACTCCCGTGCTGTGGAGTTGTTGCAATGCGGAAAAATCGCCCTTTTGAAATAAAATAACAGCTTTGTTCATCTCTCCCGATTGCGCCATAACAGGTTGATTGAAAAGAAAAACAAATAACCACCCGAAAATAATCAACAAAGCCTGTTGAATCTGCTTTGTTGATAGTTCAGTAGTTGTATCTTCTTGAAGCATTGTTACACCATTAAAGATCGTTGTAGTTTTTCAATCCGTTATTTTAGTTCAAGAATCAACGCTGTTTCCTTTGGAATAGTCAGAGAAGACTGAAGTTGATAGGTTTTGCCTGTTTCCACATCCGTTCCTTGTTTGAAATTTTTGATACATTGTGAGAAGCGGGCGGTGCTCAACGTTTGCTCCGTGTCGTTGTTGTTGAGGATCACCATAACGGTTGCTTTGTCATTGTAACGGAAATAGACATACACATCATTTTGAGGAATGTAGTGAATTAATTTTCCGGTTTGAACAACCGTTTCGTGTTGTCTCCAATGCAACAATTTCGCCAAATAGTTGAAATATTCATTTTGTAGTGGCGTTCGTCCCGCTGCGGTAAATGCGTTGATCGTATCATTTGCCCATCCACCCGGAAAGTCACGACGAATATCGCCATCGCCAACCTCTTTATTTCCCGTCATTCCAATTTCCGTTCCGTAATAAATCTCCGGAATTCCCCGTGTCGTCATCAGGTAGGCCATTGCCATTTTGTATTTATCCACATTGTTTTTGACAAGGAAATTGAATCGCGGCGTGTCATGATTTTCTACAAAAACGAGTAAGTCGTTTGTATTGGCATACAGATAGTCGTTCGCAAGCGTATTGTAAATCTGGCTCATGCCATTTTTATGATCATTGAAGCATTTCTCCAGAGCGCGCAGAAGGACAAAATCCATCACGGTAGGCAGGTTGGAATTGAAATGGGAAGGATTGATATCATCTTTTTGCCAATAAGCAATTTGTGAGGTTTCTTCCGCCCATGTTTCTCCCACAATGTTGAAATGAGGATATTCGGTCATGATCGCTTTTGCCCATTTTGCCATCGGCTCTTTGTCGCAATATGGATAGGTATCCATGCGGATGCCGTTAATGCCGGAATATTCGATCCACCAGATTGCATTTTGAATTAAATAGGTCAAAACGTATGGATTGTTTTGATTTAAGTCAGGCATGGAGTGGTCAAACCATCCGTCAACAAAGTTTTTTTTGTCAATGTTTGCAGCATGAGTGTCAGCCACGGTACTCATTTGCCAATTGGTATTCGTGTAGGTTGGGAATTGATGAATCCAGTCAGGCATAGGCAGGTCTTTCATCCACCAATGGTCGATGCCGCAATGATTGGCCACCATATCCATAATCACCTTGATGCCATTTTGGTGACATTCGTTGACATAATGAACATAATCTTCGTTGCTCCCGAAACGCGGGTCAATTTTGTAATAATTTGTAATGGCGTAGCCGTGATAGGTATAAGCTGGGGCGTTGTTTTCGAGTAGTGGAGTGCTCCATACGGCTGTAACTCCCAACTCTTTCAGGTAATTCACATGTTCTTCCATTCCCAGAAGATCGCCGCCATGACGCCCATAATTGATGGACCTATTTACTTTTTCCAACATGGAAGGTATGTTGTCGTTTGCCGTTGTCCCGTTTGCAAACCGATCGGGCATAAGCAGGTAAATAACATCGGCGCTCGAAAAGCCTTCGCGCTGGGAAGATCCTTTCGCCCGCGCTTTTAACTCATACGCGTACGTGTCCACTGTTTTTCCGTTAGCTTTAAAGTCAATGGCAAACTTCCCGGGTTTGGCAATCTTGGAATCAATGACCAAATCAAGAAAAAGGTAATTCGGACTGGCTACTTTGTGTACAGCCGTCAGTTGAACCCCCGGGTAATGAAGAGAAACAGTGGCTTTTGAAATTTCAGGGCCATTCACCAAGATTTGAAGATGAGGGTTTTTCATCCCAATCCACCAAAAAGTAGGTTCCACGTGATCTAATTGTGCGAAAACGCTTACCGAAAAAAGTAAGAGGGCGAAAGTGATCAGTTTTTTTAACATAATAAGGGAGTGTTGTTTGTGATTAATAATCAAAGCAAGATGAAATTCAGTCAATGTGTCGTTTTATAATGTCATGGTAGGCATCAATGCGTCGATCGCGGAAGAATGGCCATATACGACGGACATCTTCACTCCGTTTCAGATCAATGTCAACAAGCAGGGTTGTCTCTTGATCGGAGGTTGCGTGTGCTAACCATTCTCCTTGTTGTCCGACAGCAAAACTGTTTCCCCAAAAGGCAATTCCGTTGGTTGCACCGGAAGGATCGGTTTCGTGCCCAATTCGGTTTACTGCTATGACGGGAATCCCGTTTGCAATGGCGTGCGCTCGTTGGATGGTTTGCCATGCTTCTAATTGCCGGGCTTTTTCTTCAGCGGAGTCTGTCGATTCCCAACCAATAGCTGTCGGATAAATAAGTATCTCAGCGCCGGCTAATGCCATCAGACGTGCCGCTTCAGGATACCATTGATCCCAACAAATCATGACGCCCAACATGCCAATGCTTGTTTTGATAGGAGAAAAGCCTAAATCACCAGGCGTAAAGTAGAATTTTTCGTAATAAGCCGGATCATCGGGGATGTGCATTTTACGATATTTCCCGGCGATGGAGCCATCTTTTTCAATTACTACGGCAGTGTTATGATATAACCCTGTTGCCCGTTTCTCAAACAGCGAAAGCACCAACACGATGCCGAATCGTTGCGCCAATGCACCAAAGTAATCGGTAGATGTACCGGGGATTGCTTCTGCCAAGTCAAAATGTGCGGTATTTTCCGTTTGGCAAAAATAGAGGTTGTTATGAAGTTCAGAAAGCACCACAAGTTGGGAGCCTTCGTGAGCTGCAGCTTCGATGCGTGCTTCTAATTTGGCTATGTTAGCTTGCTTGTCGGCTGAATGTGCAATTTGAATAAGAGCTATCTTCATGACTTATAAAAATTTATCAGGATATTGCATCGTTACGCAGTGCAACGAACCGTGTTGCTTGATCAATGGAAGACAATTGATGCCAACCATCTTGCGATCAGGGAACGCCGCTTGAAGCTGTTTTATGGCAATTGCGTCTTTGGATGAATGGTATGTTGGCACCAGCACAGCATCATTTATGATTAGAAAATTGGCGTATGTTGCAGGAAGTCGTTCATCGTTGTCATAAACGGGGTCAGCCATTGGCAAAGAGATGAGCCGGTAGAAATCTCCACTCATTGTTTGCAATTTTTTTAGTTCTGCTTCCATTTGGTGCAACGCTTCAAAATGTTCGTCTTTTGGATTATCACATTTCACATATGCAATTGTTCTTGGATCACAAAATCGTGCCAATGTGTCAATGTGACTTCCTGTATCGTCTCCGGCTAAATAGCCGTGATGCAGCCATAGAACGCGTTTTAATCCAAATGTTTCTTTCAGATAGGATTCAATTTCGTCTTGTGTTTTTCCATCGTTGCGATTGGGTGAAAGGAGACAACGTGCCGTGGTGAGAAGCGTCCCTTCTCCGTCTGATTCGATACTCCCGCCTTCTAATACAAAATCCAACTTGTTTTGATATACTACGTTTTTTTGAAATGAATGCAGTTCTACTAACCCACGTGTTATCAAATTATCATAATTGGCGGCAAATTGAAGTCCCCATCCGTTGAAGGTGAAATCAAGAAGCGTTGGAATCATATTTTCAAACACCGAGATTGGAGCATGATCGCGTGCCCATGTGTCGTTGGATAGTATTTCGTGGAATGAAACATTGAAATGATTACCTGTTTTCCCAAGTTGTTCAATCACGGTTTTCTTGTCTGGACAAACGATGCACACTTTTTCATGTTTGGCAATTTCCATTGCAATGGAGACAAAACATGGCGTCACCTCGTGGAGCATCTCGCTCCAATCAGTCTTTGCGTGAGGCCATGTGAGTTGTACTCCGCTTTGCAGTTCCCACTCTGCAGGAAATCGAATTGACGTTGTAGGTTGATTCATAGTGCAAAAGTACCATTCTTTTTTTGAATTTTATTGCTTCTTATGGCATTATCCCTACCTTTGTTCTCTGCAAACGATACAATTCCAAAATCATTAAAAAGGCTTATCGTGATGAAGATTATCACTTTGCTTGAAAACACGAGACAGGAAAACTCGCCGCTTGAAGCTCGTCATGGGTTAAGCTTATACATTGAAACAGACAATTACAAGTTGCTGTTCGACACTGGACCTGATGATTCGATTTTAAAAAATGCCACTATGCTTGGCGTCGATCTTTCTGCTGTTGAGGCGGTGGTGCTTTCGCACGGACATTATGATCACGCCGGCGGGTTGCGAACCTTTTTTCAACAGAATGATCATGCTCCGGTTTATTTGTTAGAAGGAGCGCAAAATAAATTTTATTCGTTGAGTCGCGGGTTGCCCTATCGATATATCGGAATTGATCCGGTGCTATTTGAAGAGTTTGGTTCGCGATTTCGGTTTTTCAATCAGCGACTTGCTCTTTTTGATCATGTTCAACTGTTTGCCGTAAAAGATTTTGGCGAGTTTCGCCCACATAACGACGTTTTGTTCGTTGACAAAAACAATGAAAGGATACTGGACAATTTTTCGCACGAATTAGTCATGTCCATTGAAGAGAAGGACTCAAATGTTGTTTTTACAGGCTGTTCGCATCAGGGAGTAGTGAACATGGCGCGAACTGTTCAGGAAGCACACCCTGCATTGCCAATTCGTTGTATAATTGGCGGATTTCATGTAAGCAACACGACCACCAATCGATTGACAGAATCGGAAGATATGGTTATCAGGCTGTCGGAGAGATTGAAATCTATGAATATCCTTCGAATAGTAACAGGTCATTGTACTGGAGTTGCGGGTATGTCAGTCCTTAACCCGATTCTTGGAGAGGCGCTTGATGCTCTATATTCAGGTAAAATCATTGAAGTATAACGTATAATGCTTTCTTATTGCTGCATAAAAAAACGAGGGAGAATGAATCTGTCCTTCTCCCTCGTTGCGTTATTAAGTGCTTTCGCACTGGAAATTTCTTACATTTCCAAGCGTTTTTTCAATCCAACCAATTCTTCTTTCAATTCTTTTGGAAGATGATTGCCAAACATTTTGTAGTGCTCGTCAATAAGCGCTACTTCGTCTTTCCATTCATCGGCGTTCACAGCCAACGCTTTTTCCAATTGACCGGCTGTTATGTCAAGCCCTTCAATATTGATTGCATTTGGAGCTGGGATTTTACCGATTGGGGAATCAACTGCTTCGCCTTGTCCATTGCAGCGGTCAAAGATGTATGCTAACACGCGGCTGTTTTCGCCATAACCCGGCCACAACCATTTCCCATTATCTTTACGGAACCAGTTGACGAAGAAAATCTTCGGTAATTTATCATTTGTTGTCTTCTTGCCGATTTCAATCCAATGACCAAAATAATCACCCATGTTGTATCCACAAAATGGGAGCATGGCAAATGGATCGCGACGAACGCCTGCTTTCAAACCGATGGCAGCAGCAGTAACTTCAGATCCTACAATCGATCCCATGAACACGCCATGGTTCCAACTGTTCGATTCGTGAATGAGAGGCACCGTGGATGGACGACGCCCGCCAAATAAGATAGCAGAAATAGGAACTCCGGCAGGATCTTCCCAAGCTGCATCAATTGCCGGACATTGGTTTGCAGGAGCCGTAAAACGAGCGTTTGGGTGAGCACATGGTTCGCCTGCGGCAGGATCATACACTTTATTTTTCCAATTAATAGTTCCGGCAGGACAATCTGTTCCAATACCTTCCCACCAAATATCGCCATCAGGTGTTACCCCCACATTGGTGAAAATAGTGTTGGCACGTGCTGAAAGCATGGCATTCGGGTTGGTGTCCATTGAAGTAAATGGAGCAACACCAAAAAATCCGGCTTCGGGATTGATAGCATATAGACGGCCATCTTTGCCAAATTTCATCCATGCAATGTCGTCGCCGACGGTCTCAACCTTCCATCCTGGAATTGTTGGAATTAGCATGGCTAAGTTTGTTTTTCCACAAGCTGATGGGAATGCTGCTGCTATGTATTTCTTTTCTCCTTTAGGATTTGTAATGCCTAAGATCAGCATGTGTTCAGCTAACCAACCTTCGTCTTTTGCCATTTTGGAAGCAATACGTAAGGCAAGACATTTTTTCCCTAACAAGGCATTCCCTCCGTAACCTGAGCCGAATGACCAGATTTCGTAAGTTTCAGGGAAATGAGAAATGAATTTATCGTCGATAGTAGGAGCGCAAGGCCACTTGCTGTCTTTTTGTCCGGGTTCTAGCGGAGCGCCAACTGAATGTACGCAAGGAATAAATTCTCCATTTTCTCCTAAAATGTCCAATACCTTTTTCCCCATACGCGTCATGATACGCATATTCGTTACAACATAAGGGGAATCGGTTATTTCTACACCGATTTTTGCAATGTTTGAACCAAGAGGTCCCATGGAGAAAGGAATGACATACAACGTACGACCTTTCATACACCCTTTGTAACGGGCTTTCATGGTAGCTTTCATTTCGTCGGGAGCCATCCAGTTGTTGGTTGGGCCTGCATCTTCTTTGTTTGTTGTACAAATGAATGTGCGGTTTTCAACACGTGCTACGTCACTCGGATCAGAGTTAAAAGCGTAGCTTCCGGGACGTTTTTTTTCGTTTAACTTTGTTGCCATCCCACTGGCAACCATGCCATCGAGCAGTTGTTGATTCTCTTCTTCAGAGCCGTCGCACCACTGAACATTCGTAGGCTCGCACCAAGCTGCCCACTCGTTTACCCAATCAATCAATTTTTTGTTTTTTGTCATCATCTTGTTTGTTTTTAGGGATTTATACATCGAGTTTACTAACACACATTTTTGAAGTTTCTAACCCACAAATATACGGTTTTTTTTCACGGATACGCACAAATAAAGAAATATTTCCTTATTAAGAAAATAACTTATTGATTGTATGTGTTTTAATTGGATAGATTTTGGAGTGACCAAATAACCGCTATTGAGCCGATTTTGCTTTACTGGTTAATCTCAAGTAGTCCGATCGGTAATTGTGTATAGACTACTTTCTTTTGGTCGTCAATGTTTTCTATAAACGCCTCCACGACGGGTATTAAGAATTCAGTGTTTTGATAAGATACAACAAACAAAACATTTTCTGTGGTATCTTCTATGGCTTCAATGGTGCCAACCTTTCCTTTTGATTTATCAATAATGGTATATCCAATGAGTTCATGAATAGGTGATTGAGATGGCTCGCTCACTATTTGAACATCCTGTTTAGGAAGATAAATCGTCTTTCCAATCAATTTTTTGCTTTTTTCTATGGATGAAATTCCTTCGAATGTAATCAGGGCAGAACGATCTTTCTTGATAAGCTTGTTTTTGATAAAAAATGGGACAAAAATGCCTTCAATCTCCAGAATAAGGAAATCATATTCAAAGGATTGCAGATAAACCGTGAGTAAAATAGTCAGTTCCCCCTGAACACCGTGCTGTTTGTGAATATAGCCAATTGGGAAAAGTTCATCGGGAAGAATCATAGAAGAACATAAAAAACGCCTTGAAAATAATACGTCTTCAAGGCGAGGTGGAATTATTGCGACAATATCATCTTCTCTTTGCGTAACGTTCATTCAGCTGTTTAATCACATCTTTTGTGATGTCATATCCGTCAGCAGCATATAAAACGTTATCATTCATTGAGTTTGTCGAGAGAACAATCTGATAATGTTTTGCAGGACAATAGGTTTTGAGAAATTGGCTGATCGTATCACGCAATTGCTCGTTAAAGCGCTGTTGTTGCGCCATCAATTGATTGGTTAGTTGTTGATTTAAATCTTGAAGCTCTTTTTGTTTGGCTACCAAACGATTATTTTCTTGTTCCGCTTTTTCTCTGCTTAAGAAAGCATTGTTTTTCATTTTGGTTTCAAAACTTGCCATATCTTCTTGCAATTGTTTGGCCCGCGCATTAATTCGTTGCCGTGAATCCTCCTGACCTTGCAAAAGTTGTTCGTTGGCATCTTTTGCTAATTGGTAGTATGCCAGAAGGGTATCGACATTAATGTAAGCAATGGGAAGTTTTCCTTTGGTAACAGTTGTGTCGAATGGGATCGAATCTTGAGGGACGCTTTTTTTATTTGAGCATTGTGTGAAAAGAAGTACAGCACCAGCCAGTGCAATAGCAGTTTTGAAAAGGAGTAATGTTTTATTCATGTTTTTTGAATTACAATGTCTTGATATATTGCTCAAAGCGTATTTTCGTTGGCAGTTAGTTGTTTTGACGATAAAGACATTTGTTGCATGTTTACAAAAGCTGATTTACACATTGATGTTAAGTTCAAAAAAGCGGAATCTTGAAAAATTAGATTCCGCTTTAATTGAGATGGGCAAAGATAATGTAATATCATAGGGTTACACAAAGGTTTTGTGATTTTTATGAAATCATTCTTTGTGGAATTCGTGATTTAACTCCAATAAACAGTTTACTTATTCAGCACTTCAACGGCCTTTTGCACGGTTTTATCTGATTGATTTAATGTGCGATAAAACCCTTCATCACCCAACAGATTACGCATTATGTAAGCTTTCAGTTGATTGGTGATCAGCGCATGAGATATTCCAAAGAAGTAGTAATGTTTAGGTATTCCTTTGGAAGCCGCATACCTGGCCATTTGTTGAGCAAGGGGTTGTTTGCTAAGATATTGATCCAATGCTTGCCATGTGTTATATTTGTCTAATAGTGCGCGATGCTGGTCGGTATATATCACTGCAAATTGGAAGAGAATGCCATGATCGAATAATCGACGATAATAAGGGGTGTAACCCAAAGTATCCATAGGCACAAAGATGTCGGGCATAATGCCGCCACCTCCATAAACCGTGCGGCCTCCTCGCGTCTTGAATTTTTCTTTCAAATTTAGTTTAATACTATCTTTTGAGAAAAATTCGCCACGAAGATAACGATTGAGGAAATCGTTTTCATAAGCTTGATCTTTTCCCATGATGTATGGTTTCTGGATGCAACGTCCCGAAGGCGTGTAATAGCGTGCAATAGTCAAACGCACTGCTGATTTATCGGGGAATTCAAATTGTTGCTGAACTAATCCTTTTCCATACGAGCGTCTTCCAATGATCACTCCACGATCATTATCCTGAATGGCGCCGGTAAAAATTTCTGCAGCTGAAGCCGTCCATTCATCAATAAGAACTGCAATTTTGACGTTTGGAAACGAACCGCGGCCATCAGAATAATATTCGGTACGCGGGTAGGCACGTCCTTGAGCATAGACGATCAACTCGTTTTTTGGTAAAAATTCATTCACCATTTTAACGGCTGCATCCATGAACCCTCCGGTGTTGTCGCGTAAATCAATGATCAGTTTTGAAGCGCCCTGACTACGGAGTTTTGCCAATGCGGTTAAAAACTCGGAATACGTGGTATCGCCAAACTTACTTACTTTGATGTATCCAATTTGAGGGGTAATCATATAAGCCGCTTCAACGCTGTTGACCGGAATTTCACCTCTTGTAATAGCATATTTTAGTATGTTACGGCGATCTGCACGTTTTACACCAATTGAAACAGTTGTTCCGATTCGACCTCGCAATTTGTTCATGACTTTTGCATTGCTGATTGATGTGCCAACAAATGCTGTGTCATTAACAGACACTATACGATCGCCGGGTAAAATACCCACTTTTTCTGCAGGCCCTCCATGAACTACTGCCACAACCAAAATGGTGTCATTTTGCAAAGTGAATTCCACGCCGATTCCACCAAATCCGCCTTCCAGTTGTTCATTAGTGGCTTCCAGATCTTTTGCGGGAATATACACTGAATGAGGATCAAGGCTCGCCATAATGCTGGTCATAGCGTTGTCAGTAATGCCGTTCATGTTGACGGTATCGACGTAGCGAGTGCTTATGAGATTAAGAAGCTCGGAAATTTTACTTTTATCAAGTCCAAGCGATCGAAAAAACCCAATGGTATTTCCCACATCGTTTCGCATTGCCAGAAAGTTTCCAATCACAATTCCTAAGGCCAAAATAAAGGCCAACGAGAATGGAAATGCTATTTTTTTCCAAGTTTTCATAAGTCAGAAGTATGAATTTCAATATAATCAACAGTGATACTGGCTTGCTTTAATAAATCGACACCTTCGGAAAGTCGGTAAGGTTCTCCATACACAACCCTTTTTATGCCCGATTGAATAATGAGTTTGGCACATTCGATGCAAGGAGACGAAGTGACATATAATGTGGCATCCTGGCTGCTATTGTTTGAACGAGCTATTTTTGTAATTGCATTGGCTTCGGCATGAAGTACATAAGGAAATGATTTGTTGTTTTCGTCTTCACACTGATTGGAAAATCCGGAAGGCGTTCCATTATAACCATCTGAAATGATCATATTGTCGCGAACAATGAGAGCGCCAACTTTGCGTCGGTTGCAATATGAGTTTTGCGCCCATATTTGTGCCATTTGCATGTATCGTTTATCGAACTGGGCTTGTTTAGTTTCTTCCATGAGTGTGATCGTTAAAAGTTAAACGGGATTCCCTTAATTTCCTATTGAAACGATGCGTTTATTGTTGCAATAATTCGTTAGCAAAAGCCTCGATATCAATGCCTGAGAAATTTCCGGAAGTCATAAATAATAACACCTTGTTATGAAAATCGATACTTCGTAAAGAGGCTTGAAGCATTGAACTGTTTGAAAAAACGTGTAAATTATCACTCCCAAAAGCAGTGGCAACTTCCTGTTCGGATATTTTTGCCAGATGTTTGTGTTCGATTACATCGGGATTGAAATAGACGAACGCTATGTCTGCCGCTTTCATGCAATGATCGTATTGTGGCAAAAAATCAGCTTTTAAACTGCTGAAAGTATGAAGTTCCATACAAGCCACCAATTCTTTGTCGGGATATTGTTTCTTTACGGCTTCAACTGTTGCTTTGAGCTTTGAAGGTGAATGTGCAAAATCCTTGTAGGCTATGGCATCCGAAGTTTCTGCAATTTTTTGCAACCTGTTTGAGGCTCCTTTGAAATCTTGCAGCGCAGAGTAGAAATCGCTTTCCTTTACTCCGAGCTGCTTACAAACCAAACATGCGGCAGCAATATTTTGTAAGTTGTGTTCTCCAAAAACAAGCAATGGGTATTTTACCCCTTTGTGTATGATGGATGTTATTCCATTTTCTATTTTATATTCAGGTGTTTGATATGGAATGGCTACTATGTCAGGGCGTAAGTTGGCTACTATGTTTTGTAGTTGTTCGTCTTTTCCAAAATAAATGAGGCGTCCTTCACGTTCAATTAAGTCGGCAAATTTTTTAAATTGAGCCACGTACGTTTCAAATGTAGGGAATACATTGATATGATCCCATGCGATACCCGTTAAAACAGCAATATGAGGATGGTAAAGATGAAATTTAGGGCGTGGATCTAACGGTGAGGTTAAGTATTCGTCTCCTTCAAAAATAGCAATCGGCGCGTCATACGAAAGTTTAACCATCGTGTCAAAGCCGTTCAGTTGTGCACCGACCATAAAATCAACCATCATATTTCGTTTGCTCAGAACATGTAAAATGATGGCAGTAGTTGTAGTTTTACCGTGGCTACCTCCCACCACGATGCGGGTTTTTTTCTGTGTTTGTTGGTATAAATATTCAGGAAACGAGTAGATGTCGATTCCTAATTCTTTGGCACGAAGCAACTCCGGGTTGTCGGCACGTGCGTGCATACCAACAATAACCGCCGAAATATCTTTCGTGATTTTTTCGGGATGCCAGCCTAAAGTTTCGGGCAAAAGACCATTTGCCCTTAGATGACTTTTAGATGGCTCAAAGATCTCGTCATCGGAACCCGTTATAGTGTAGTTTGGTTTTTTGCTCACCGCAATGGCTAAATTGTGCATCGCTGCACCGCCAATTGCAATAAAATGAAGATGTTTCATATATGAAGCCCTGTTTGCTGTATCATGCTAAGATAGGAATAAAAAATGATTCAACTGTGATTTCACTTTATTAGATTCATTTTTTTAGCGATAATGATAAACTTTGTTTTTCAAAATGCCTATTGAAGCCTGATAATCAGGGTTGTTTTGCAGTTCTAACTATTCTTTCTAATTTCGCTGCAAAATTACAACGTTTTTATGAAGATAACGACGATAGAGGCAGGTTTTTTTCATGTGGACGGAGGCGCCATGTTTGGTGTTGTTCCAAAGCGGGTATGGCAAAAGCGATATCAATGTAATAATCAGAATTTTTGCCGTTTAGCAATGCGTTTGCTTTTAATTGAATCGGACAATCGGCTTGTGTTGATTGATACCGGAGCCGGAAAGAAGCAATTGGAATATTTGAAGTACTACGATTTTACGCAAATTATTGATTTTGATGAAGAATTAGCACTTTATGGTTATACGTGCAGTCAAATTACTGATGTGGTGATGACGCATCTTCATTTTGATCATTGTGGTGGAACAACCACGTTGAGCGGTTATGAGAAGAATGTTGGTTTAACTTTTCCCAATGCAACGGTTTGGGTAGGTCGCTCTCAATGGGAAAACTTTTTGAATCCCAATGTACGCGAGGGTGATTCTTACTTCAATGAAAATATGATGCCTGTCTTCGATGCCGGCAAGCTAAAGTTGGTTGATGAGGATGTTCAGTTGGATGAACACATTTCATTGAAACTTTTTAATGGTCATACCGTTGGGCAATTAGTGCCTTATGTTGCTTATAATGATTCTACTACGCTGGTTTATGTAGGAGATGTGATTCCGGTTGCCGCTTCTATTCCCATTGCGTGGGTCTCTGCTTATGATACGTTCCCTATTACGTCTATGGAAGATAAGGAGCAATTATTAGCTGAAGCGTCTGCGCACAATCAGCTATTAGTATTCGAACATGACGCTTATGTGGAGTGTTGTCGTGTGGAAAAAGTCAACGGAAAATATCGTATCCAAAAGCAAGGGTTGTTGTCGGATTTGCTAACAAAGAATTGATAAAATGCACTTTCTGAAAAAAATTGATATTTACATCATTAAGAAATTCATTGGCACGTATTTCTTTTCCATTGTGTTGATAATTAGTATTGTGATTGTGATTGACACGAGTGAAAAAATGGATGCGTTTTATGATCATCATGCTCCGTTAAAAGCCATCATATTCGACTATTATATCAATTTTATTCCCTACTTCATCAACCTGTTCAGCCCGCTTTTCACGTTTATTTCTGTCATTTATTTTACTTCTAAATTAGCGGGCAATACCGAAATTATTGCGATTTTGTCGAGTGGAATGAGCTTCAGGCGGTTGATGCTTCCTTACGCAATTTCTGCGGCCATCATTGCATCTATTACGTTTGTGTTGAGCGGCTATATTATTCCTCCGGCCAATAAAGTGCGTATTAAATTTGAAGACAAGTATGTGAAACCATTCATGACGGATAATGCGCAAAATATTCAAATGAAAGTGGATAAAAACGTTGTCGCGTACATTGAACGTTTCGAATCCAAGCATAATGTTGGAACACGCTTTTCGTTAGATGAATTTAATGGGAAAAGTTTAGTCTCACGTATGACTGCCGACAGCATTCGTTGGGATTCAGCTTATCGATGGACTGTCAAAAATTATATGATTCGACAGTTTATGGGATTGCGGGAACACTTAAAACGAGGGCCAAAATTGGATACGACTATTTTAATGCAGCCGGCAGATTTTTTCATTACGTTTCAAGAAGCTCCTCAAATGACCAACGGCGCGCTACATGGATACATTAGCCGACAACAAAAACGTGGTGTAGGGGATATTGGCGCATTTTCTGTTGAATATGACAAGCGTTTTGCCAACCCATTGGCTGCTTTCATCTTGACATTAATTGGCGTTTCGTTGGCTTCGCGTAAAGTGCGTGGTGGAATGGGCTTGCATATTGGTATTGGGCTTGCTTTGAGTGCATTGTATATTTTATTTTCAACAATCTCTGCCACTTTCGCAGTAAGTGGGGCGTTGCCTGCAATTGTGGCCGTGTGGCTTCCTAATATTTTGTTTCTGATGGTCGGCGTGATTTTATACATTCGAGCAAGAAAATAACTTGCTAATTATAAGTTTACTATGGGGAATATTTTGCTCGAAAATATGCGATTTTACGCCTATCATGGTGTGTATGCTGAAGAGCAACGAATCGGTAATGATTTTACTGTCGATTTGAAGATAGAACTATCTTTTGGCGAATCACTATTCACGGATCAATTAGCTGATACATTGAATTATGAAGCTGTATATTTGTTGGTAAAGGAACAAATGGTGATTCCGTCAAAGTTGCTGGAACATGTCGCGGAACGCATTTTGAATGGCTTGCTTATTGCATTTCCTCCCATCCAAGGCGTTGAAATCCGTCTTTCAAAATTACATCCTCCTCTTGGCGGTGAAGTAGAAAAAGTTACCGTTGTTTTATACAAAAAACGACTGGATATCAAGTGATTGTTTTTAAATGATCCTCAAGGGTTCTCTTATTGTTTCTGTTTTAATTGGGTATATTCGGATGGAAATATGCCGGATTCGACATTGAAATATTGCCTGAAATATTTGGAGCAATTAAAGCCACCCCGATATGCAATTCCAGAAACTGTATATTGATTTTGTTCAAGTAGTTTCGCTGCTTGTTTCAGCCGAATAATACGGATAAATTTCACCGGTGTTTTTTCAGTCAAGGCTCGATTTCTATCATCGAATCGTAGTTTCTTTTATTTGCGTTTGGTTTGGAAAAACTGTTTCATTAACGAGGCACTTTCTGTTTCCAATAATCCTGAAAAGAGCTGTGTTTTTGGATGCAGGGCGTTGGGAGCAAATTTACGGAAGCCTCGCTTCTCGTCGGGTGCGGCATAAACAACGCGACCTATTTGTGCCCACGATAATGCCCCCGCACACATGACACATGGCTCAACTGTAACATAGAGTGTGCACTCTGTCAGGTATTTGCCGCCTAACGCACCTGCAGCTGCCGTGATAGCCAACATTTCTGCGTGGGCTGTGACGTCATTCAAGGTTTCGGTTTGATTATATGCCCGTGCAATGATTTGATTTTGCCACACAATGACAGCTCCAATGGGCACTTCTCCTTGGTTGGCAGCTTTACGGGCTTCGATAAGAGCCTGCTTCATGAAATAATCATCATCCAACATAATCAGAAAATTAAGGTATAACAATTTTTGAAGTGGACATTACGTATCCCTTCCACTTTATAATTTCTTTTAGGCAAAGATAGTGGAAATTGCAGATTCTCGACATTGTTTTTTGTTCCAAACTTCCTTCGTATTTTAGTCTAACCTTAATCAGTTATAAATCATAGATATTCCATACTAATCCCATAGACGTCCCATAGATATCCCATACTAAATTAGGTAGGGATATCTATATCTTTTCATAGGCTTTGCATTATGAAAAAGAAAGGATATAAATGATTAAAATGTGCTTATAATATGGCGCATTATACTGTAAATGATTGCAAAGGAGAGAGTGTTTTCCACTATGGCTAATTGAATCTATTTACAAAAAAGCGACTATCTCTCGTTGGTAAACGAAAAATAGTCGCTTTGTGATTTGGCAACAGATTATGTCACCTGAAGATCAGCAATGAAACGCTGCTTCCTATAATCAGAGGTCGTTATTGTTGATGATGAGTGCCTTCTTCGCGTGGTGGGCGAGGCGTGAGCACTTTATGCGAAAGTTTAAACTTACCGCTTTTTTGATCAACATCTACAAGTTTCACCTCAATGGCATCTCCTTCTTTCAGACCTGCTTCTTCGACGCTTTCGAGTCGTTTCCAAGCTATTTCTGAAATATGGAGAAGTCCTTCCTTGCCGGGCAAGAATTCTACAAATGCACCATAAGGCATGATGGACTTAATTTTTGCATGATAGACTTCGCCCACTTCAGGAATGGCGGTGATGCCTTTCACGCGATCGACGGCGGCATCTAAAGAGGCTTTGTTCGTAGCGGCAATTTCCACGCGACCGATGTTGCCGATCTCTTCGATGGCTACACTGGCACCTGTTTCGGCTTGAATACCTTGAATAATTTTACCACCCGGGCCAATGACAGCCCCAATCATGTCTTTTGGAATCGCCATTACCACGATGCGCGGTGCATGAGGTTTCAGGTCTTCGCGCGGTTCTTGTAAGGTTTCGGCAATCTTATCTAAAATGTGCATCCTGCCTTCGCGTGCCTGCAACAACGCCTTTTCTAAAATTTCAAAAGATAATCCATCCACTTTAATATCCATTTGTGTGGCCGTGATTCCATCGCGGGTACCAGTCACTTTGAAGTCCATGTCGCCCAAATGATCTTCATCACCCAGAATGTCGGATAAAACGGCAAAGTTGGCCCCTTTATTTTCTGAAATCAAGCCCATGGCGATACCTGAAACAGGTTTTTTTATGGATACACCGGCATCCATCAATGCTAACGTGCCTGCGCAGACAGTTGCCATAGATGACGATCCGTTTGATTCAAGAATATCGGAAACGACACGAATCACATAAGGATAATCTTCAGGTATCATGCGCTTCAGAGCGCGAAGAGCTAAATTGCCATGTCCAATTTCGCGTCGTCCGGTCCCTCGTGAGGCACGAGCTTCGCCGGTAGAGAAGGGTGGAAAGTTATAGTGCAACAAGAATCGATCTCTCCCCTGCATTAAAGCATCGTCAATAATCTTTTCATCTAATTTAGTTCCTAACGTTACCGTGGTGAGCGATTGCGTTTCTCCACGTGTGAAAATTGCTGATCCGTGAGCGCCTGGAAGATAATCAACTTCTGACCAAATTGGACGAATCTCGGTTGTTTTACGTCCGTCAAGACGGATGCCTTCGTCTAAAATGGCACGACGCATGGCTTCTTTTTCAACTGCATGATAATACCGGTCAATTAAGCCAGCCTTTGAAGCTGCTGTTTCAGGATCGAGTGTGGCAATATAAGCTGCTTTTACTGCTTCGAATGCTTCACTACGTGCATGTTTGTCTGTGTTTTTTGCTTTGGCTAATATGAAAGCATCGGGGAACGTTTTATCATGAACATCTTTACGTAGTTCTTCGTCATTTTCTTCATGGCAATAGGCGCGTTTCTCTGTTTTGCCTACAGCCTCCATGAGTTCCAGTTGGGCTTTGCAATGAGGGATAATAGCTTCGTGCGCTACTTTTATAGCTTCCAATAAATCTTCTTCGCCTACTTCGTCCATTTCACCTTCCACCATCATGATGTTGTCGATGGTTGCAGCCACCATGATGTCAATATCGGCATTCTGAAGTTGTTCAAACGTGGGGTTCACGATGAAGTTGCCTTCTATGCGAGCTACACGTACTTCGGAGATTGGTCCGTTGAACGGCACATCCGATACAGCCAAAGCTGCAGAGGCGGCTAACCCTGCTAAAGCGTCCGGCATATCAATGCCGTCGGCTGAAATCAACATTACATTAACAAATGTCTCAGCATGAAAATCATCCGGGAAAAGAGGTCTTAATGCACGATCCACTAAACGGGATACTAAAATCTCATAGTCAGAAGGGCGTCCTTCTCTACGCGTAAAGCCTCCGGGAAAACGGCCAGAAGAGGCATATTTTTCTTTGTAATCGACTGATAACGGCATGAAATCAGTGCCGGGTGCGGCATTTTTGGCCGAACATACCGTTGCTAAAAGCATGGTGTTGCCCATTTTAACCACCACAGAACCGTCGGCTTGTTTTGCCAATTTGCCTGTTTCAATGGTAATGGTGCGTCCATCACTCAGTGTGATGGTTTTGGTTACTACATTCATCGTTGAAATAGTTTTAATTGTTCTATATTCCTTAAATTGCTACAAAGATACGACTATTTATTCACACAAGCTACTTTTGTATGTTCATGTAATATAGTTGATTATAAAAAAATACCTCAAGGATTATGGCTTGTGCCATCTCCCTGAGGTATTCATCTCTTTGTAACCACGTATACTTAACGAGGGTCTTCTAAATTTCGTTCTGCTAAAAAATCGCTCAACAACTCTTTTGTCGATTTCGTGATGGCAATGCGTCCTGACCGAACGAACTGCATGACGCCAAATTCGTTCAAGGCATCATATAATTCTTTAATTTCATCGGTGTGACCTGCCATTTCAATCACGGAAAAAGATCGGGTGATTTCCAAAAAGCGTGCATTGTATTTCCGCACCAATTCTTCAATGACATCACTGTTTAAAACAGCTTCCGTATCCACTTTGTAAAGAGCAACTTCTTGATATATAATTTCGCTGTCTACATAAAAATAAGCTTTTAGCACATCAACGCGTTTCTCCAATTCTTTGACGACTTTCGAGATAGTGTCTTCATCTGTCAAAGCGGTGATGGTAAATTTATGAATACCATGAATGGATGATGCTGAAACGGTGAGGCTTTCAATATTCAAACGACGACGGGCGAAAATAATAGATACCTGATTCAGTAATCCCGGTCGGTTTTCGGAGAATACAATAACTGTATAAAGTGTTTGTTCCATAACGATTCCTCCTGATTCTCTTTTTCGAAGAGATGATTAATTAATGGGTTGTAAATTTAATATCAGTCTTATTTTAGACGCACATCGCTGACAGAAGCTCCTGATGGGACCATCGGGAAAACCATTCCTTTTGCTTCAATCTTCACTTCGAGCAAATAAGGAGCATCGTCTTGAAACATTTCCGCAATGGCCTCGTCTAACGCTTCATGGGTTGCAACATGTTTGCCTTTGATGCCGTATGCTGCTGCAATAGCCACAAAATCGGGATTATGCATTGTTGTAAATGAATAGCGTTCGTCGAAAAACATCTCTTGCCACTGGCGTACCATCCCCAAATAACTATTGTTGAGGATAATCATTTTTACCCCTATTTTTTCTTGCATTATGGTGCCTAATTCCTGGATTGTCATTTGGAATCCTCCATCACCCGAGAAGAGACAAACGGTACGGTCAGGTGCTCCAACTTTTGCTCCGACAGCAGCCGGTAACCCAAATCCCATAGTGCCAAGTCCACCTGAAGTTACAAAACTTCTATTTTTAGTGAATTGAAAATAGCGCGCCCCCATCATCTGATTTTGTCCTACATCTGTTACTAAAACAGCTTCGTGATGAGTAGCTTCTGAAACTTTCCTCACCACTTCTCCCATTTTAATGTCATCGCTGGATGGATCTGTTTCTTCTTTTATCACTTCTTCATATTCAATGGCATCAAGAGCATCGAAACTGGAAATCCACTCATCATGACGGGTTGTTTTTAGTAATTTCGTTACCAAAGGCAGCGTTTCTTTGACGCTCCCTAAAACTGACACATCTACTTTCACGTTTTTATTCATTTCAGCAGGATCGATATCAAAATGAATAATGGTTGCCTGTTTTGCAAAAGTATCCAACGTGCTGGTGATCCGGTCGTCAAAACGCATTCCGATACCAATCAACAAGTCGCATTCGTTTATTTTCAGGTTGCAACTGTAATTGCCATGCATTCCGGGCATCCCCTTAAATAAAGGATGTTGAGTAGGTAGCGCTGACAAGCCTAACAAGGTACAGGCTACTGGTATTTGTGCTTTCTCTAGAAATGCAACCAACTCTTTTTCTGCATGTCCCAGAGTTACTCCTTGTCCTACTAATGCGTAAGGTCGTTGTGCTTTATTGATAAGATTAGCGGCCTCTTCTATTTTTGTCAAATCCGGTTTTGGAACCGGCACATAGCTGCGTATATAAGTACAGGGTTGATAATCAAACTCAGTGAGTTCAAACTGCGCATTTTTGGTCAAGTCGATGACAACCGGGCCTGGCCGACCTTCACGTGCAATGTAGAAAGCCCGTGCTACAGCCCAAGCAATCTCAGAGGCATTGCGAATTTGATAGCTCCATTTGGTTATTGGCTGGGTTATGCTTACAATATCCGTTTCTTGAAAAGCGTCGGTTGCCAAAAGCGATGAAACAACCTGCCCGGTAATAACTACTAAAGGCGTGCTATCGAGCATGGCATCGGTAATTCCTGTAATGACATTTGTGGCTGCCGGACCTGAAGTGACTAACACAACGCCGGTTTTTCCGGTCACTCGGGCATATCCTTGTGCTGCATGGGCAGCTCCTTGTTCGTGACGAACTAAAACGTGACGCAACTGATCTCTGAAATCATATAAAGCGTCATACACCGGCATGATGGCTCCCCCAGGATAGCCAAAAATTGTTTCAACATTTTCAGCTATAAAGGCTCGCATCAGCGCTTCTCCTCCTGAAATCTTTTGATTACTCATACTTGGTCTTGTTTTTTAGTCGATTTACACCCTTCGCAAGGAAGAAAGTGAAGACTCGACGTGGAGTGATTAATTGAATTGTTTATACGCTGTTACTTATTATTTTTGTACTTATTACCCTAAATGATACGTATTGCACCTTTGTCTGCCGAGCTGACTAACGATGCATACGCTTTGAGCGCTTTTGAAATAGGACGATTCCGATTGCCGGGTTTAAAAGCATCTGTTCCACGGGCTTCTTCCATTTGTCGTCGTGAACCCAATTCATCGTCAGAAATTAGTAACTGAATAGAGCGATTGGGAATATCAATGATGATTTTGTCGCCATCCTTCACTAACCCGATATTACCGCCTGAAGCTGCTTCTGGTGAAATATGTCCAATGGATAATCCGGAAGTGCCTCCCGAGAAGCGCCCGTCGGTAATCAAGGCGCAGGCTTTACCTAGTTTTTTTGATTTAATATAGGATGTTGGATAAAGCATTTCTTGCATTCCGGGACCTCCCTTTGGCCCTTCGTAGGTAATGACAACCACGTCGCCGGCTTCTATCGAACCACTTAGAATTCCTTCCACAGCGGCTTCTTGCGAGGTAAAGACTTTTGCTGTCCCTTCGAAATGAAGGATGGATGAATCAACTCCGGCTGTTTTGACCACACATCCGTCTTGTGCCAAATTTCCATACAATATCGCTAATCCACCATCTTTTGCGTAAGCATGTTCAATGTCTCGAATGCATCCTTTTTCGCGATCATCATCCAATGTTTTATATTGGCTGTTTTGTGATCCCAGAACTAAATTAAATCGGTGAGCCGGAGCGCTTTTCCATAATGCTACAGCCTCAGCGGAGATGTGTTTCGAAGTCAGGCTATATTTACCAATGGCATCGGAAAGTGTAAGTCCGTCCACTCGTTTTACTGAACCATCAATCAATCCACCTTTGGCTAATTCTCCCAGAATGGAAAGAATACCACCTGCGCGATTTACATCTTGAATATGATAGTGTGAATTGGGAGCTACTTTTGATAGCACAGGAGTCTTTCGCGAAAGATTATCTATATCAGTCATGGTGAAAGGAACTTCTGCTTCCTGAGCTATGGCTAAAAGGTGCAAAACCGTGTTTGTAGATCCTCCCATCGCAATGTCTAATGTCATAGCATTGAGTACTGCCGAGCGGGTCACAATGGAGCGGGGAAGCACCGAAATATCGCCCTCGAAGTAATATTTGTTACAATTGGCAACGATTATTTGAGCCGCTTGCGAAAAGAGTTGTTTGCGATTGGCGTGTGTGGCAACGATTGTTCCATTTCCAGGGAGGGCCATACCAATTGCCTCATTCAAGCAATTCATCGAATTGGCGGTGAACATTCCGGAACAGGAACCACACGTAGGGCAAGCTGCAAGTTCAACTTGTTGAAGTTCCTCATCACTCACATTTTCGTCAGCGCCTTGTACCATAGCATCAATCAGGTCAAGTTCCTTATCTCCTAAACGACCTGCTTCCATTGGTCCACCCGAGACGAAGACAGTAGGAATATTCAATCGCATGGCGGCCATTAGCATACCCGGTGTGATTTTGTCGCAATTGCTGATGCAAATCATCCCGTCTGCTTTATGGGCATTTACCATGTATTCGACACTATCGGCAATCAAATCGCGTGATGGGAGGGAATAAAGCATTCCGTCATGTCCCATGGCAATTCCGTCGTCAATCGCTATCGTATTGAATTCGGCTGCAAAACAACCTAATTGCTCAATTTCTTTCTTGATTTCTTGCCCTATTTCGTGTAAATGTACATGTCCCGGAACAAATTGAGTGAATGAATTGACGATGGCAATGAGAGGTTTCCCCATTTGTTCATTTTGCATTCCGTTGGCACGCCATAATGAACGTGCACCTGCCATTAGTCGGCCTTGTGTCGTAGTGTTACTCCGCAATGGAATTGAAGTTACGGCTTTGTGAGTGTTTGATGCTGAGTCTACCATAAGGTGTAGTGATAAAAATAATTGGTATCTAATTTTGATCTACAAAGCTAAGTTGATTTCGTTTTTGTCCTATACATGAAAAAGCCTTTCTCACGATTTGGTGAGAAAGGCTTTTTTTATTGTTTGTTTCATGTTACTACATGCCCGTCTCACCTTTAGGAGTTCACCAAAAGGACCACCACGTTCACGAGTAACAAAGAATAATTCATCTCTTTTTTGTTTTTGTTGGCGACAAAGATACTGCCATTTTCCGAAAATGCAATAATTTGACAGAAAAAGTTTCCGTGAGCGATGTTTTTCGTTTCAAAGAGGGGTGTTTTCTTTTAAATAATAACTAATTACGCTGCTTTTGCGATATTGCAATTATTGCTTTTATTCTGCGGAGCTTTGGTTGCTTTTAACAAGATCCGCATCTATAATACCTCTTTTTGCTATGATTTGTTGCATTGTTTTCTCGGGTTTACACAAAAAAAGAGGCTCCCTCTCACGAGGAAACCTCTTCACCAAGTATGGAAAAGTAATATACAGATTAAATCAGTTTCATATCGTGTAAAACGTTGTTCATGGTGCGAACAGCGTCTGCGCTTTTTGCGAACATTGCTTTTTCTTCTTCTGTAAGTTTGAGGTCAATGATATTTTCCCAGCCGTTCTTTCCAATTTTTACAGGAACGCCCATGCAAATATCTTTTTGGTTATATTCCCCTTCTAAATATACCGAGCAAGGGATTATACGTTGTTCATCGTTCAAAATAGCTTTCACCATAAATGCTGCTGCAGCTCCCGGAGCCATCCATGCAGATGTGCCAAGCAGTTTAGTCAATGTTGCGCCGCCTACCATTGTGTCTGCAACTACCTGATTAACCTTTTCGGCAGGTAGTAATTCAGCTACCGGAAGTCCTTTGCAGTGTGCCAATCGTTTGAGGGGAATCATGGTGGTATCGCCGTGCCCGCCAATAACCATTGCATCAATGTTATTTCCATTTGTAGCAAGGGCTTGACTTAGATAATAAATAAAACGAGAACTATCTAAAGCTCCGCCAAAACCTATTACGCGATTTTTTGGCAACTTTGAAGTTTTACATGTTAGATAAGTCATCGTGTCCATAGGATTGCTGACGATGATCAAGATCGCATTCGGAGAAGCTTCTAATATGCTTTTTACGACGTCTTTTACAATGCCGGCATTGACTCCGATAAGCTCTTCACGCGTCATGCCCGGTTTACGAGGCAGCCCTGAAGTGATGACAACGACATCTGAATTTGCCGTTTTGCTGTAGTCACTTGTAACTCCCGTTAATTTGCAAGCAAACCCACGGGTTGGTTGGCTTTGCATAATATCAAGCGCTTTGCCTTCGGCATAACCTGGCTTGATATCGATTAATACAACTTCCGATGCTGAATCATTGGATACGAGTACATTGGCGCATGTTGAGCCTACATTGCCTGCGCCTACGATGGTTACTTTTGTCATAGTTCTGAATGTTATATTTAATATTTCAATGTTGATTTTGACCTCTTGTTTTGCCGCGACAAAGTTACGTGAGATTTTTTATTAAGGAAAAAAATCCGTAATTATTTTCCATAAAAAAGGCTAACTAACCTTCGATGCTCTTCAAATCCTTTCATAGTGATCCTAATATTCTGTTTATAAGTAAAATACCCAAATGATCCTGCTTTTGGTTTTTACATGAACGATTGTGCAATAACATGCGGATTTCGCATTTTTCTTTTGAGGTTTCAATTTCCTCGTGGGCTTGGATTTTTGGACAAAAAGCGCTATCTTTGTCGGCCAAAAATGTAACGAATATAATCAGTCATATAAACTAAACGGCAATGAAAAGAACATTCCAACCATCAAACATCAAACGCAGAAACAAGCACGGGTATCGTGAACGTATGGCTACCGCAAATGGTCGTCGTATATTAGCTTCCCGCCGCGCCAAAGGTAGAAAAGTATTAACTGTTTCTGACGAGTTTCATAAGAAATAACGAAGAGTAACCTCGTTTTAGAAACACGACAATCGCTTCTTAAAATAAAGATGCGGTTGTCGTGTTTTTTTATGCTTTTGTGATTCTTGCATTTAGTTGCTGACATGATGTGTTTTATCCAAACAGGACTTTTTTTATGAATATCCTCTTTCATTACAGGACTTGTTTTTTATCCAAGCCGCGTTTCTCATTCACAGTTAATCATTATTAAAGTCACGTATAGACTACAAATGTGCTATTGCTCTGAATATATGGCATTTGATTATTGTTTCTTTTGTAAACCTATCTGCTTTGGGTAATTGCATAAGCTGCTTTTTGTAAGTGTTTACTCATTATACTATTCTTATTTATAATGTATTGGTATAGTGATATATAAATATATTTTTCTATAGTTATCAAATATAACGCTGAGCCTATTCGTCAAAACAAATCAATGCTAATATACATATATATTGCAATATATGATTTACCTCCAGTGTTTATTTACGTATTTAAGCAAGCGGTTACTCTCTATTGCCTGTTTCCTGAATGTTTTCTGAATCAGACGTCCATGGTTTTTTGTGTATTACATAAGACAAACTATTGAAAGTAAGTTGAAAATAAATTTAAAAGTTATTTTTTCGACCAAAACCACCCGTTTTTGTTGTGAATAATGGATACATTTGCAGTGTGAGTACAAACTTATTTTACAATAGATTCTATGAATGATACACTAAAAGAGCTGACGGATAAAATTTATCTTGAAGGGGTGGAAAAAGGGAAAGAAGAAGCAGCTGCCCTCCTTGCTAAGGCCCGTGAAGATGCTGCAACCATTGTTGAAAAAGCAAAAGCGGAATCTGCAGCTATTTTGCAACAAGCGAAGAAAGATGCGGAAGAATTGGATAAAAATACTCGTTCTGAGCTAAAGTTATTTGCTCGACAATCGGTAGAAGCGCTTAAGACAGAAATTACCAATTTGGTGAATGGGAAGATTGTAGAAGCCTCCGTTAAGGCAGCTTTGACGGATAAAGAGTTTATGCAAAAAGTAGTACTTACATTTGTTCAGGAATGGGCAAAGAAAGAAAAGATCACCATCGAAACATCCGAAGCCGAGGCTTTGACTGCCTATTTTGCCGCCAATGCCAAATCTTTGCTCAACGACAAAGTTTACATTAAAGAAGTGAATGGCCATAAGGCTGATTTTACGTTACAATTAGAGCAGGGAAGTTATAAAATAACGTTTGGTGAAGAAGAGTTTGTTGCTTATTTCAAAGAATTTCTACGCCCAAAACTTGTCGAGCTTTTGTTTTAGTCGTTGTGAAATGGTACTACAATCCCTTGTAATAAAGCAATTGCAATGAGCAAATATTATTATCTCGTAGCCGGGTTGCCTGAGGTAAAGCCGGATGATTCCAAATTGTCATTATCGCTGAAGGAATTTAGGCAAACGTTGGTCGAAACCCTTTCGCAACGTGACCTTGCTTTGGCCGATCTTATTTTTGAAAAATATGAAGCGCAAAACTGGCTTACATATCTAAAGAATCAAGACGCGGAATTGAATCCTGTGGGGCGACTACAAAAGACCGATTTTGAGGATATTGTTTCCTATTTAAAGGAAGAAGAGGATTCTAAACTTAAGAATATACCTACCTATTTTGCTACATTAGCTCACGCTTTTTGGGATGAGAGACCACTCTACGAGTCACTCTCGTGGGACGATCAATTGATGACCCTCTACTATCAACATGCGCTTAGTTGCCAAAACAAATTGGTGAAGAGTTGGTTTGAATTTAACTTGAATATTCATAATTTATTGGCTGCCAATACGTGCCGTAAGTTTGGTTACGATGTGCAAGCAGTAATCGTTGGCGATAATCAGGTAGCTAATATACTGCGCACAACGAATGCCCGGGATTTTGGTGTCAGTGACTTTTTTGAAGAAGCTGACCAAGTAATTCGGATTGCAGAGATGACTGATTGGTTGGAACGTGAACGCAGAATTGATTTACTGAAATGGCAATGGCTCGACGAACATACTGTTTTCGACTATTTTACGATAGAAGTAATTGCTGTTTATATCATGAAATTACAGCTTATTGAACGTTGGTTGCCACTTAAAAAAGAAGTCGGAGAAACTGTGTTCAAAGAATTGATCGAGTCATTAAAAAAGGATGTACACATGCCAGAAATGGCCTGATTGATGGTTCTGTAGTGTCGAATTGGCAAAGATAAATGCCCCCGAATATAATATGAAACAAAACAATATTGCATAAATATGTCAACAACAGGGAAAGTCAAAGGGATCATCTCCAACCTCGTAATCGTTGAGGTCGATGGAGCTGTATCTCAAAATGAAATTTGTTATATTGAAACCAGTGCCACAAAATTAATGGCCGAGGTGATCAAAATTATTGGTGTCAATGCTTATGTTCAGGTTTTTGAGAGTACGCGTGGATTGACTGTCGGTTCGAATGTCGAATTTGCAGGACACATGCTCGAAGTAACACTCGGCCCCGGCTTGCTGTCACGTAACCTGGATGGTTTGGAAAATGACCTGGATAAAATGGAAGGAATCTTTCTCAAACGGGGAGAGTACACTTTCCCTCTTGATGAAAATAAACTTTGGGATTTCAAGCCGTTAGCAAAAATAGGTGATACCGTAGAAGCCGGTAGTTGGATTGGCGAAGTGGATGAAAACTTTCAGGCGCATAAAATTATGGTGCCATTCGTCATGGATGGCTCATATACAGTGAAGTCTGTTGTGTCTGAAGGTCAATATAAAATTTATGACACTGTTGCTGTGGTCGTCGATGCTCAGGGCAAAGAGATTTCTATTAACATGGTGCAGAAATGGCCGGTGAAAAAAGCCATCATGTGCTATACTGAGAAGCCGAGACCTTTTCGTTTGCTTGAAACAGGCGTTCGTATCATTGATACAATGAACCCTATCGTGGAAGGTGGTACCGGTTTCATTCCAGGCCCTTTCGGAACAGGGAAAACCGTGCTTCAACATGCTATTTCCAAACAAGCCGACGCCAATATTGTGATTATGGCTGCATGTGGCGAACGTGCAAACGAAGTAGTTGAAATATTTGTTGAATTTCCTGAATTGGAAGATCCGCACACAGGTCGTAAATTGATGGAACGAACCATCATTGTGGCAAATACCTCCAATATGCCGGTTGCAGCTCGTGAAGCGAGTGTGTACACCGCCATGACGATTGCCGAGTATTATCGCTCGATGGGATTGAAAGTATTGTTGATGGCTGACTCCACATCGCGTTGGGCTCAGGCTTTACGAGAAATGTCGAATCGTTTGGAAGAATTGCCCGGCCCTGATGCTTTTCCAATGGATTTATCGGCGATTATTGCAAACTTCTATTCCCGCGCAGGTTTTGTGAATTTGAATAATGGCGCAACTGGTTCTATCACCTTCATCGGAACAGTTTCACCTGCTGGTGGCAACTTGAAAGAACCTGTTACAGAGTCAACTAAAAAGGTAGCACGTTGTTTCTATGCATTGGAACAAAGTCGCGCCGACAGTAAGCGCTATCCTGCCGTGAACCCTATTGATAGCTACTCGAAATATATTGAATATTCTGAATTTGAAGAGTACATTTCTAAGCGCATTTCTCCTGATTGGACAGCTAAAGTAAATGAAATTAAGACATTGCTTCAACGAGGCAAAGAGATTCAAGAGCAAATCAATATTTTGGGAGATGACAGTGTACCCATCGATTACCACGTCACGTTTTGGAAATCGGAAGTCGTTGACTTTATTATCCTTCAACAAGATGCTTTTGATAAGATTGATGCTGTTTGTCCAATTGAAAGGCAACAATTTATGCTTAATTTAATAATGGGCATTTGCCGCGCCAATTATCATTTCAATAACTATATTGATGTAATGGACTATTTCAAACGGATCATCAACATTGGAAAACAAATGAACTATTCTGAGTTTCAATCAGACAATTTTGAAAAATATATTCAGCAATTGAATGGTTTGTTGGCAGAAAATCAAGTTCAGTAAGCAGAAGCAACCTTTTATAAATGACATCATCATGGCTACAAAAGCATTTCAAAAGATATACACACAAATAACGCAAATCACAAAGGCAACTTGTTCACTCAAAGCTGCAGGAATAGGCAACGAAGAATTAGCCACTGTAAATGGCAAATTAGCGCAAGTGGTAAAAATATTAGGTGATGAAATAACATTGCAAGTGTTTGAAGGAACGGAAGGAATTCCAACCAATGCAGAGGTTATTTTCTTAGGCAAAGCACCAACGTTGAAAGTGAGTGAGCAGCTTGCAGGGCGCTTCTTCAACGCTTTCGGTGATCCAATTGACGGCGGCCCTGAAATTGAAGGAGAAGAACGTGAGATTGGCGGTCCTTCCGTGAATCCTGTGCGTCGTCTTCAACCTTCGGAGTTGATCGCAACAGGAATTGCCGGTATCGACTTGAATAATACATTGGTTTCGGGACAAAAAATCCCATTCTTCGCCGATCCGGATCAACCTTTTAATCAAGTTATGGCCAATGTTGCTCTTCGTGCTAAAGCCGACAAAATTATCCTTGGCGGTATGGGATTGACCAACGACGATTATTTGTACTTTAAAAACGTGTTTAACAACGCCGGCGTACTTGACCGGATTGTCAGTTTTGTAAATACGACTGAGAATCCTCCTGTTGAACGGTTGTTAATCCCGGATATGGTATTAACTGCCGCTGAATATTTTGCAGTCGATCATAATGAGAAAGTGTTGGTATTGCTCACCGATATGACACTGTATGCAGATGCTCTTTCCATTGTGTCAAACCGTATGGACCAAATTCCTTCAAAAGATTCTATGCCGGGATCCCTTTATTCCGATTTAGCCAAAATTTATGAGAAGGCAGTGCAATTCCCTGCCGGAGGTTCGATTACCATTATTGCAGTAACAACTCTTTCGGGTGGCGACATTACCAATGCAGTGCCTGATAACACCGGGTATATTACTGAAGGACAGTTGTTTTTGCGACGCGATTCTGATATTGGGAAAGTTATTGTCGATCCTTTCCGTTCGTTATCCCGTTTGAAACAATTAGTGATTGGTAAAAAAACACGCGAAGACCATCCACAAGTGATGAATGCTGCCGTACGTTTGTATGCTGATGCTGCCAATGCAAAAACAAAACTCGAAAACGGATTTGATTTGACAAACTACGACGAACGTACGTTGTCGTTTGCAAGAGATTATTCTGAAAACATTCTGGCCATTGATGTAAACATTGGGACAGAAGAGATGTTGAATGATACATGGAAGCTATTTGCCCGTTATTTCAAGGTGGAAGAGGTCAATATTAAACAAGAGCTGGTTGATAAATATTGGAATCAATAATCGACGGTAAGCATTTGTAATTAGCACTGAGACTGATTTGACCAATGGATTTTTCATGAAACGCAGATCAAAACGAAAGAAGAATAAAATACAGATTGACACGAAAAGCAGGCAAAAATTGCTTTCAACATTGAATTTGATATGGCACTAACATTTCAATATAATAAAACGTCGTTGCAAAACCTTGAAAAGCAACTAAAGGTGCGTGTTCGCGCGTTGCCAACCATCAAAAACAAGGAGAGTGCGTTGCGCGTTGAAGTGAAACGTGCAAAAGACGATCTCAAACAATTGACGGAGCAGTTTGAACAAAGCATGAAAGCTTATGATCAGATGTTGGCGTTATGGGGAGAGTTTGACACAACGTTGCTAAAGGTGGAAGATGTGAAAATGACAATAAAAAAGATTGCCGGTGTACGTGTTCCGTTGTTGGAAAAAGTTGAGTTTTCTGTCAAGCCTTTTAGCCTTTTCTCGTCACCTGTTTGGTTTTCCGACGGAATTACCCAATTGAAAGAACTGGCTCAAATGGGTATTGAGCAGGAATTTATGGTTCAAAAATTAGGATTGCTTGAACACGCCCGAAAAAAGACAACGCAAAAAGTCAACCTGTTTGAAAAGGTTCAAATTCCAGGCTATGGCGACGCCATACGAAAGATAAAGCGTTTCATGGAAGATGAAGAAAATCTGTCGAAGTCGGCACAAAAGATTGTAAAATCGCGGCAAGAAGCAGAGTCTGAAGGTTGAAAGAACAAAATGGATGAATGTCATTGTAAAAAATGAATTAGGATATGATAGTAGAAATGGAAAAATACACCTTCCTGGTGTACCACAAAGAATATTCCGCTTTTCTTGAGAAATTGAGAGAAGTTGGTGTTGTGCATGTTGCACAGAAGCACGGGGGTATTCCTGATGATGACGTTCTAAGGAATGCAATGCAATTGGTTGGCCGATTTAAAACAGTCTTCAAAATACTTGAGAAACGGATTGCTGAAAATCAGCAGTTTGTTGATGTTGCATCTGTCGATGGAATGAAAAAACTTGAGGAAATTGAAGGTTATTTACAAGAACAAGAACAGTTGAACCAACAGCGGTTATTGCTTGATAAAGAGATAGAACGCATGACTCCGTGGGGTGATTTTAGTTGGGATAGAATTCATCAATTGGAGAATCAAGGGTTGAAAATTCGGTTTTACGGTTGTCTCTCCAGTAAATTTCAACAGGATTGGAAGAAAAAATACCATGCCTTTGAAATTGCTTCTGTCAATTCAATGCTCTATTTTATTACAATAACGCATCAGGACGAATCATTTGAATTAGATGCCGATTTATTGAAATTGAACACCAAAACGGTGGTTCATTTGCAAGAGGAACTTCATTTGCTTAAGGATAAATATAAGAAGATAGAAGAACAGATAGGCGCTTCTGTGAAATATCTGGAAGTGTTGAAAGAGTCACAGAAAAAGGTATTTGAGGCTGTTGATTTGCGCCGCGTTGAATTGAATTCCATGGCAGAGGCGGACGATACCGTAATGATTCTTCAGGGATATGCGCCTGTTGAAGATCAAGCTGTATTGCAAGAACGGTTGCGTCAAGACGGGATTTTCTTTTTAGCTGAAAAACCGCATCACGAAGACCATCGCGTACCCGTGAAATTGAAAAACAGTAAATTTATTAAGCCATTTGAGTTTATTGGTGGGTTATATGAATTGCCGAATTATCACAAAACGGATTTAACGCCCTATTTTGGACCGTTTTACGCTTTCTTTTTCGGGTTTTGTTTTGCCGATGCTGCTTATGGCATTCTATTGGCAGGTGTAGGTCTCTATTTCTATAGTCGGGTTCGAAAAGAAGTACAACAAGTAATGAAGTTATTGATTTACTTAGGTGTTTCATCGTTTATAATGGGGATTGTTACCGGTAATTTTGGCGGAATTGAGCTGTATAAAATACAAACGAATTTGGCATGGTATAAAGAAGCGGAAAAATGGATGTTGACTCCGGTAAAACTCTTTTATACTTCCTTGATCGTTGGCGCTATTCAGGTCATTTTTGGACAGTTTGTCAGGGCGACAAGTCGAATGAAAACCGATGGATTTGTGCACACCATTTCAACTTGGGGATGGCTCATTGTGGTAATGGGTTCATTGTCGATATTTGGCTTACAAAAAATCGGTATAATTACGCCTGCGCAGGCAAAAATACCTTTTTATGTGGTGTTTGCCATTGGCGGGTTGTGCATTTTTATTCTGAACCATCCGGGTCACAATATATTGATCAATATAGGCGAAGGCCTTTGGGATACGTATGAGAAAGCGACAGGCTGGTTAGGCGATGTGCTTTCCTATATTCGTCTGTTTGCCATTAGTGTGGCGGGGGCAGTGTTGGCTATTGTATTTAATAGCCTGGCCATGACAATGAGCGGGACTACGCCTATAGTCAGCCAAATAGCTATGATACTCATTTTGCTGTTCGGTCACAGTATCAATATCTTTATGGCTATCTTATCTTCCTTTGTTCACCCCTTGCGTTTAACGTTCGTGGAATTTTATAAAAATGCCGGTTTTGTAGGAGGAGGAAAGAGTTACAAACCCTTTGCACGTTACAAAGAAGAATTCAAAATACTTTAAGTTCAACGGTTGACTTACTTTGTCAACAAATAGATTATCGAATTATTACTAAATTATTATTAATTACTAAATTATTTTTTTATGGAACCTATTATGTTTGCTTACATTGGAATTGCTTTTTTGGTGGGATTGTCCAGCATCGGGAGCGCTTACGGTACTTCTATAGCCGGTAATGCGGTGATTGGTGCATTGAAGAAAAATCCTGACATTTTTGGGAAAGCAATGGTGTTAACTGCTTTGCCGGGTTCGCAAGGTTTGTTAGGCTTCTTAGGATATTTCTTGATGAGTCCGTTTTTGGTTGCTCACATTACCATGTTTCAAGGTATTGCCATTTGTTTTACCGGAATAGCTGTTGGTGCTGTTGAGTTACTGTCCTCTATTCGTCAAGGTCAGGTTTGTGCCAATGGTGCAAGCGCAATGGGTAATGGTCACGAAGTATTTAACAACACGTTGATTTTAGCCGTATTCCCTGAATTATATTCGATTATTGCTGTGGCTGCTGCTTTCTTGGTAAGTCTTTCTTTGGGTACACCTGCTTTATAATCAAAGCAACTTTAACCATCATAAAAAAGTCTGGGACGCATTGTCTCAGGCTTTTTTTATCAATACTCAAAGAAGCATTTGTTGGAGAATGAGAGGTGACTCGGGTCCCATGTTGAAAAGCAGATCGATGATGCTTAAATTGGGAACAAATCCCCATTTTTGGCCAAATACCTGATAATACGGAATGGATTGATAGTTTGGATCCGCCTCTTCGGGTTTCAGTGTTGGCTGAATTGCATTGCGGAAGTCGAGCGCGGTTGGCGGTATTTCTTTGTCAAAATGTTGCGTGAATGAGATAGTTGGAGATAATTCCATGCAAGAGAGAATGGTTTCTTGAATGGCCATGTTGAAATCCAAAAGGAAGTCCCATTTCTTTTCATAAAAAGGCAATAAGTCATCGCGATAATATTCAAAAAATGGCGAAGAATTGTAGGCTGCTTCAATCGAACGCCAATGCAACGTTTGCCAGGCGGTGTGCGTTGAAAAGCGAATATCACGGGTGGGACATTTCGTTAACTCTTTCTTGTCAACCGGAATAGATAGCGACATGGGGCCATTGGCTGATAAAATGACACAACGGTTTCGATACGTTTGTTTTATGTAGTTCTCATGTTGTTCAATGTAAACATGATTTGCCGATAACATTCGTGCATAATAATGTAGCGGCGCCAGATAGGCGACCGCTACATAAATATCGGGACGAGGTTCTATGTGATCCAAATCGTCAAAATTACTATTTAACAGGCGTTTTTTCGAGCGCTGTTACAAGATAGTTCCAGAACTTATTGACAGAGGCAATGTGTACTTTCTCGTCAGGTGAGTGTGGATGACTGATCGTAGGGCCAAAAGAAATCATGTCCAAACCGGGAATTGCAGCGCCAATAATGCCGCATTCCAATCCTGCGTGGATTACTTTCACTTCTGGTGTCGCATTGTACAATGTCTGGTAAACGTCTTTCATGGTTTGCAGAATGGGAGAGTCGAAGCGAGGTTGCCAGCCCGGGTAACCTCCTGAGAATTCTACTTTAGCTCCCGCCAGCATGAAGGTGCTTTCGATGATGGAGCAAAGTTCTTCTTTCATCGATTCTACAGAACTACGAATAAGAATATTGATGGTAATGGTTGTAGGAGTCGTTTTTGCAATGGCTAAGTTTGATGAGGTTTCAACTACCTCCGGCATTTCGGGAATGTTGCGCAGTACGCCGTTGTGACAAGCGGTAATGCCATTGATCAGATCGTCTTGCGTCATCTCGGGTAGCAGGCCTTCAGGTATAGCTGTTTCTTCGGTGGTAATGGTAAGCCCGGGATCAGCAAACGCATATTCAGTCTTGAAGATGACTTCTGTTTGAGCCACTAAGTTTAAGAAGTTTGCGCGTTCTTCTTCGGGAATTGTGACAACGGCAAAGGCTTCGCGCGTGATGGCATTTCGCAGGTTACCTCCTTCATAAGAAGCAAGGCGTGCTTCGCATGTTGCAACGGCCATTTTTAATAATCTGAATAATAATTTGTTTGCATTTCCTCTGCCCATATTAATATCGAGACCGGAATGCCCACCGTGCAATCCTGTAAGACTTATTTTATAAGCAATATCGCCATGATAAACAGGCTCTTGTTGATACGGGAAGGTGACGGTGGCATCAATACCGCCGGCACACCCAACATACAATTCACCTTCTTCTTCTGAATCTAAGTTGAGGAGGATTTCACCTTGCAACGTTCCGTTTTTTAAACCAATGGCGCCAAACATTCCTGTTTCTTCATCGGCAGTAAATAGCGCTTCAATTGGCCCGTGTTTCAAGTTGGTAGCTTGTAATACTGACATAGCTGCTGCCAATCCAATGCCATTATCCGCTCCTAATGTTGTTTGATTAGCACGAACCCATTCTCCATCAATGTAAGCATCTATGGGATCAGTTTGAAAGTTGTGTGTTACATTGCTGTTTTTTTGAGGAACCATGTCCATGTGCGCCTGAAGAATTACTCCTTTTCGGTTTTCCATGCCTTTCGTGGCCGGTTTGCGAATGATGACGTTTCCAGCATCGTCAACGAAGGTGGTAAGTCCTAACTTAGTACCAAAGTCAAGTAAAAAGTTGGTAATCTCGTTGCGTTTTCCCGACGGACGGGGAATTCGCGTCAATGAACGAAAGTTTTGCCAAACGGATTGGGGTTCTAATTTTTCTATTTCGCGAGAAGGTGTCATACTGTAAAATTTAGGGGGTTGTTGATTATTTTATGGTGCTAATGTTGTTGAATAAATTGGATGGCTGTTTGAATAATGGTGTCGATTCCTTTTGCCATATCCGAAGCTGTCATATTAACATGAATATCAGGTGTAATGCCAAATTCAATCGGGTTCATGTTGGCATCAAACATGGGGCATGCCGAATAGCGTACCGTCCAGCCATTAGGCAATTCGCTGCTCATGGGAAGTCCTCCTCCACCACCTGTTTGATCGCCGATTATGGTCACGTTTGGAAGCTCTTTCATCATGGAAACAAACTCGTTGGTAGCGCTGTAGCACAACCGGTTGGTAAGAACTACGACGGGTTTTTGCACCCAATTATCGACCACCGGAACTGTGGAGTAGGGTGTAATGTATTCCGCTTCAGGCGTAGAAAAGTCGTCGTGCCCAGGCCCTGTTTTGTGGCTGATGTATCCATATTTGACCGTTTGTTTGGTAAAACGAGCTGCAATGTCTGTTGCATAAGTCAATGTTCCGCCACTATTATTGCGTACATCAATGATCAACCCCTTGCAATTGGTGAGTGAGGCAATGACATACGAGAGGTTGGTAGCTGAAAATCCGTAAGTGAAGTCAGGATAATAGATGTATCCAACATTTGTATTGGGAATTACATTGTAATCAAAACCACCGGCAATACGGTAGTTGTTTCCTAAGTAGCGATTATTAAAGAGAATGGTGGAACTGAAATTGTCAGGGTAGTCCTGAAACCATGCCCAATAGCGAGAAAGATTGAATGACGATGTCAGGTTTACATGACCGTCTTTCAATTCATTCAGCATGTTTGCACACAGATTAAAAAATGTGACATCGTTGAGCGTATCCATGGTTGAAAGCCGATTCTGATAAACGGTTTTGATGGAGTCCCAATTGATGTGTTTTGTTGTAAAGAAGCAGTAATGCTGATCCATGATTGTCCACAGAGCATTGAAATTAGTGGGATAGCTATTCAGGTTGCTTGGTGTGCTCACCGACATTTGGCAGGCGGAGAGGGAAAAAAGCATCAAGGAGATTATTACCCCATTGACAGACTTCTTTATCGATTTGTGGTGTGCTTTGTTATCGATTGATATCATGATAATTGCTTGGTGCTTTTCTTTTTCCGTGATCAAAGACAGCAAAATTCACCACGGCTCCAATGGAGAAAACAGATTGCATGGTTTCGAAATGGAGCGAATTGGCATTGTGTTTGTCATAATCATGATAAAAAGCAGCGCGTATAGTCCATCTTTTGAGCACAAAATCGGCGGTGATGGCGTTGTCCATTGCCAGATAGTTGGTGAGTGTGGTGACGTGAATGGTGTGTTGCATGTGTCCCAACGTAAACATTTCGTAGTATGATTCTCCATATTGCGGCACGAACATAAGGCCTACCATAGGCATAGTTACCGCGTAACGCAGTACGATGGGTAATTTCCCGATATGCCAATTGTATTGGGCGATGGCAGAAGCATTCAAGCGAGTCGACAGGTCGGCTGAATAGGGGTTGTTGCCGTTTGCGAAACTATATTTGTTAGCAAAGTAGACGTCCCATACCCCACCTACCAGAATCTTGAGGTGTGGCACCGGTCGGAAATGATAATGAATTCCCACGCCGGGTTGCAGGGCACAATAAAAAATTGAATTAGTGGCGGCTGGATTATGTTCCATCCCGATGGATGCCATCAATGTCCAATCCAATGAAACATGGGTTGTTTGCAGTGATATATAGTGCATGGATTGGTAGTCTGCCCGAAAAATTGACCCTGAATAAACGAGTGGCGAAAGGTATTCGTCTAACAAATGGATTTGCCCGTAGCCTAATGTCCACGCGCTACTTGTAATGGCATTGGGCGTATCTTGCGACATTCCTTGCCACGACGTCATCATAAACAGGATAGAACCCAACAGATAACCACGCCACATAACTTTGATTTTCGATTAGAAAGCAAATATACGGGAAATTCTGATTATTCAAATGTATTTATTTTATTTCTTACTCTTTGGGCACATGAAACTCACAAACACGTTCGTCATCTTGGGATAAAGATCATTTTTCTTTTTTATTCTTCTGTTTTTTGAAGAATTCAATCTAATCTATACCTTTGTATCAACAAAATAGCATCTCGCCAGCTATGAATCTTTGAGAAATTATGTCGGAAGTTACGGGAAATAAGAAGTTACGCGAAGTAATAACTGCTCTTGATGGTGTTCAACAGGCGATTAAAGTAATCATTATAAAAGAGACATCAACATGTTGAAAACAATTTTGCTCATTGGTAGCGGAGGTTTTATTGGCAGTGTGGCACGCTTCTATCTGTCAAAAATTAATCTTTACATCCAATTCTTTTCCATTCCGGTTGGGACTTTACTTGTCAATGTATTGGGGTGTTTTATCATTGGGTTTCTTACGGGAATAGCCGAACAACGTACCATTCTTACTGCAGAATGGCGTCTTTTCCTGATGGTAGGTTTCTGTGGAGGCTTCACTACATTCTCTACCTTTGCCAATGAGAACCTGATGTTGATGCATAACGGACTTTTCCCATCTATTTTGTTATACACCGGATTGAGTATATTACTTGGTTTTTTAGCTGTATATCTTGGATTTAACTTAGCAAATACAATACTATAACTTTTATGGAAACACATGAAAATAGCGTACTGAAGTTTTATTTGAGTACAACAGATCAAATTGATCATAAATTATTGTACGAACAGATTGTTCATTTGGCTAAACAGCATGGTATTTCCGGCGCCACGGTTTATCGCGGGGTGATGGGGTTTGGAAAATCAAGTCATATTCTGAGTTCGCGTTTTTGGGAGCTGACCGAAAAACTCCCCGTGATGATCGAATTGATCGATAAAACGGAGCTTTTAGAAAATTTCTATGAAGAGCTTGAACCCCTTTTGCTTCGGGTCCCGAAAGGATGTTTAGTCACTATGCATCCCATCCATATCAAATTATATAAATCGGGAGCGAAATAATGGGCACTCCTTTCCCTGCCTTTTGACTCTTCCTCTTTTTTTCATCTGTGTCCAAATTATTGGGTTAAGATCGGATGAGTATTACACCTCTGCATCTTCGCAGTCGCTTGTGTTGGCAAAACATGTTCATTTCATCAAAAGATTGTCTATCTTTGCAGCCGGATAAATCGCATGAGCGGGTGTACAACGTTTCGATGCTATTTTATTCGTACTTGTCCTATTTGGGGTGCCTTAACATAACGGGCTGAGATTATACCCTTTGAACCTGTCCGGGTAATGCCGGGAAGGGAATGAGCATGTATCTTCATCGTTTTTTAAGCCCTCATTTCATTTTGTTAAACACTAAAATAACTGAATGTTATGAGAAAAATGTTGTTTGCTGTCATAGTACAGCTATGCGCGCTATCTCTTTCTGCGCAAAATGTTGTGAAAGGGAAGGTGATTGACGATCAGGGAGAACCGCTTGCCGGAGCTACCGTGACGTTAAATCACAAACAAGGCCAATACACGGATTCCCATGGTGATTTTCATTTCAACAACGTGTCGCAATCGCATGTTGAGTTGTCTGTTTCGTTTGTCGGGTACGAATCTGGCAAACAAGTGGTAACTGTTCCGTCTGAAACGGTTTTCAAGCTAAAGAAAAGCGCCAAATGGTTGAATGAGGTCACTGTGTCGGCTACGCAAGCCACCGCACAATCGCCGATTGCCTACACGAACCTGACTAAAAAACAGTTGAATCAAAACAATCTTGGACAGGATGTCCCGTATCTGCTTTCGTTCACTCCCTCTTTTGTGGCAACTTCGGATGCAGGTACCGGCGTGGGTTACACCGATTTTCGTATTCGTGGTACGGACGCTTCGCGTATCAATGTCACCATCAATGGTATCCCTTACAACGATGCCGATGAACAGGGAACTTACTGGGTTGATATTCCTGACATAGCTTCTTCGTTGGATAATATTCAGGTGCAGCGGGGTGTGGGGACTTCCACCAATGGAGCAGGCGCTTTTGGAGCCAATATTAATTTGCAGACGGAAAAGCCGGCAAAAGATCCTTCAGGAGAAGTCAACCTCAGCTATGGTTCTTTCAACACGTTCAAAGGTGATGTGAAAGTAAGCTCCGGTCTGATCAATCATCATTGGGCTATCGACTCGCGTTTCTCGTCTATCTCTTCCAATGGATATATCGACAGGGGGACTGCCCGCCTGTATTCTTATTTTCTGCAAGCGGGGTATTATGACACCAACACTTCCGTGAAATTGGTTACCTTCGGAGGGAGTGAGAAGACGTATCATGCCTGGGACGGAGTGCCGGCAGATTCTTTGGCAACACATCGTACGTATAATCCCTGTGGATTTATGGGCTTCGATGCTAACGGGAAAGCGTTGTATTATAAGAATCAAACCGACAATTATCTTCAAACAACCTACCAATTGATCGGGATTCATCGCTTTTCGGATGCACTCAGCCTTAATGCGGCATTGCATTATACCCCGGGATCAGGCTATTATGAAGAATACATGCAAAACCAGACTCTGAGTCAGTACGGGTTAACTCCTTTCACGGTGAATGGCGTCGAAACAACCAACAGCGATTTGGTGCGTCAGCAATGGATGACAAACCAGTTTGCAGGAGGTGTTTTTACCCTGAACTATCAGACGGAAAAACTTACGGCACAAGTGGGTGGGGCATTAAACGATTATTGGGGCGATCATTACGGTCAGGTGATCTGGGTGAAGAATTATGTTGGCAATCTTCTCCCCGATCAGGAATATTATCGCAATAACGTCAGCAAGTGGGATGGCAATATTTACCTGAAAATCAATTATAAGCTATTGCCAAAAGTAAATATTTACACCGATTTACAATATCGCCAGGTCAATTACTCCCTTTATGGACAAAACGAGAACTGGGATGCTGCCTTGGGTACCATGCAGCCATTGAATGTGGATAAACAGTTCCATTTCTTCAATCCGAAAGTGGGATTGATGTACCGGCCATCTATTCATCATGAGTTCTTTGCTTCATTTGCCGTAGCACATCGGGAGCCGACGCGAACCAACTACACGGATGCCACTTCCGCCACCTGGCCAACGGATGAAACCCTTTACGACACCGAGATCGGTTATAAGTATGCGCTTCCATGGGCTGCCTTTGGTGTAAACGGCTATTTCATGAACTATGACAATCAATTGATTCTTACCGGTAAGATCAATGATATCGGCGAGTCGCTTACATCGAACATCCCAAAAAGTTATCGTGCCGGTATCGAAATTACGGGCAGCATTCATCCTGTATCGTGGTTGAAATGGGATGCTAACCTTACTCTGAGTCAGAATCGTATCAAGGATTTCACGGAATATGTGGATGTGTACAGCGATCCTAACTGGGACTGGACACGGCAGGTATCCAATCATTTGGGGAATGTGCCGATTGCTTTCTCTCCTTCGGTGATTGGTAACAGTGTGCTGGCTTATTTGCACGGAGCGTTTGAAGCTGACTTTGAAACCCATTGGGTCGGCAAACAATATATTGACAACACAGGCAGCAACGATCGTGCTTTGAGCGCCTATTGCGTCAATAATGTCCGGTTGAACTATATTTTCCCGTTCAAGGGAGTGCAAAAGGTTCAACTATCGCTATTGCTCAACAATGTATTTAACGCGATGTACATCAGCAATGCGTGGACATATTCCTCCTATTATCAAGCTACTTCCGCCGATCCGTTGACACGATATAACGAATTTGGTTATTTCCCTCAGGCAGGATTTAATTGTCTTGTAGGGTTAAGTGTGAAGTTCTGAAAAGCATGATGAGTCGATAGGAGGAATCTGAAGTCAGGAAGCTAAGTTCCCGATGTGTCGCCTGATAAAGTGTATGTCTTTGTCAGGCGATATTGTTTTGAGTCGGTTGTAGGATAACATAGTAACCTGAACTGCACCTGCAAAAGGATAATCCTGCTGATTTTCTTGCTAAAAAACAGCCCTTCTTTTTCCTTCATTTCCTTCATTTT
>DAIDKM010000023.1 GCA_027450045.1 Paludibacter sp.
TGGAAAACCACGAAACTAAAGGTGTTAAGGTTAAAGGTGTTAAGACTGAAGGAATCGGAAACCTCAGAGGCAATAGGCAATAGTAATCTGTTAATGGTTAATGATCAATTTGTGAAGGTAACGGGCAGTGGAAATCTGCTAATCTACAGATTCATTGTCAATTGTCAACTGTCAATTTAAGAAGGCAATGGAAAACCACGAAACTAAAGGTGTTAAGGTTAAAGGTGTTAAGACTGAAGGAATCGGAAACCTCAGAGGCAATAGGGAACCTCAGAGGCAAAGAAAATTTGCTTATTCTTTGATCATTACTTCGTATAGCTGATTTCTCCCTCTCAAAAACTATTTTTCTTTTTCCCTTCTCCCAAGATCCAACTTCCTTTTTCCCTTCTCCATTTGGAGAAGGTGCCCGCAAGGGCGGATGAAGTCAGAGAGGGCAAATGAAAACTATAATCCTTCCATGATGGAAAGCGGCAAAATCCTACATAATTGTAACATCGGGTTGTTTTTTTCTACAAAATCGTGAGACAATACGGTATTCTATCCTTATCTCTTATGCTATAATGTGCTATAATATAGTCAACTATACTGTGTGGCACACATTTTGATTGTTATACATCAAAATGAATAACGCATGAGACATCCATTCAGCATTACCGCGACGCTTGAAGTTGAAAAAGAAGGCATCTGTTTTTTGAATGCTAAACGTATCGAGCTTTTGCGACAAATCAAGTCAACCGGCTCCATACTGTCGGCTTCAAAAGAGATGTGCATGTCGTATCAACAAGCATGGACGTTTGTTCAGCAGATGAATCTGTTGTCACCATTGCCATTAGTCATACGGAAAAGGGGAGGCGTCAATGGAGGTGGAGCGGAAGTGACACGATTCGGGCAGGATATGATTGAACGCTTTGAGAAGATCGTTGCCATTCATCAGGCAAACGTCCGCCAATTGGGAGATGAAATACTCTTTTGCATTTTCTGATACCCTGCGTTATTCATTGATCTATATATCGAAGACGAAGCAGTTTCTCCGGAGGAAACGAATTTTTTTATTTTCCAAATTCACTAAAAACTTACGACAATAAAACGAACATCATTTTTCATTTGCCTTGCGCTGACACGGCTACTCATCATGCGGACAGAAACTATCTCGGCACAAGCCATAAAAGTGGACGGGGAGATTCGTACCCGTACCGAAATGCGCGACGGAATGAGATCGCCTGTAGCCGACTCTCTGGACGGCGCTTTAGTAACCAACATGCGTACCCGCCTGACTCTTTCTTATGCCACGAACGTGTTGAAATCAAAGATTACCTTGCAAGATACCCGGACGTTCGGGCAAACCGTTCCCGGAGTGTCGGCAACGGGCAACATGGGTATTTACGAAGCTTGGGGCGAATACCTGTTTGCGCCGGGCATGTCGTTTACGATAGGACGTCAGGCGCTTGAATATGATGATAAACGGCTACTTTCATCAAGTAATTGGAGTAACACGGGAAATGCCCACGACCTGTTGTTGTTGAAATATGTCTCTAACGATTTCACGCTTCATCTTGGTTCGGCATGGAATAATGCAAGCGATGTGATGGTGGAATCTCCCTACAGCATTGGATATAAAACAATGTCTTATGTGTGGACTACTAAGACGATCGGCAAGGTAGGAGTTTCTGCCATCTGGATCAACGAGGGGTTTCAGAAAGGCACTACGGCAGCTTTACTTAAAGAGCGCACTTATCGCAATACTGCTGGTGGTAATATATGGTTGAAAACGCCAGATATTCCGATCAATTTTTATGGTACGGGATATTATCAGTTTGGACACGATGCCAAGAATAAAGAACTGAGCGCGTATTTGTTGGCTGGCAAAGTTCAAGGGAGAATCAATCGGGCATTGGCATTAACCGTGGGTGAGGATTATTATTCGGGATCAAACAACACGTTGGAATCCAATAAAGACAATACGTTTAATAAATTATACGGTGCCAATCATTGTTTCAACGGTTCGATGGAATACTGGGCTACGCCGCCTGTACAAGGATTGTCAGATATCTATTTTGAAATCGAAGAGAAACCGGTTGCCAATTTCACATTTGATGCAACTTTTCACAAATTTGATTTGGCGAAACTCCCGAAGAAAGGCAATAAAGATCTGGGATCAGAGCTTGATGTCACCATCACGTATGCACTCTCGCCACAAGTTTCGTTGCAAGGCGGTTACAGTACCTATTTCACCACCAATGCAGTAGATATTGCAAAAAATAGTACCGCTGACAGCCGCACTCCGCAATGGGCGTTTGTGATGATCAGTTTCAAACCAACCTTTTTGGCTTCAAAATAGTTGACATGTAAATAAAGAAACAGTATGCCACACTACCGACTACTGACTACCAACTACTATCTACTGAATTAAAAAGATTATTCACTCTCAATTAAATCATTCAATTATGAAAACTTCTTTCATTAAAAAATCCCTGATTTTTATCGTCGCTTTGATGGTAGCCGGTTTTATGAACGCTCAAAAAGTAAGAGTAGCCGCCGCGGCCAACCTTCACTACGCGTTGGAACAAATTAAAAAGCAATATGAACATGAACATCCCAACACCACGGTGGAGATCACCTATGGAGCATCAGGAACCTTGATTCAACAAATTCTCAATGGAGCGCCCTTTGATTTCTTCATGGCTGCCGATAAGGATTTTCCCCTTAAATTACAGGCAAAAGGAGCAACTACAGGCCCCATCCGTACCTATGCGTTTGGAAGATTGGTAATGTGGAGCAGTGAAACCAATCTGTCGAAAGGATTGAATTCGGTTCTCTTACCCACGGTGAAAAGGATTGCAATCGCCAATCCGATAGGTGCGCCTTATGGGGAAGCTGCCGTTGCTGTATTAAGGAAATATGGGTTGTATGATAACGTGGCAAATAAAATCGTTTGGGGTGAGAATATCTCGCAAACTGCTCAATTTGCTTTCTCGGGTAATGCCGAAATAGGGTTTATTGCTTTGTCATTGGCTTTGGCTCCCCAAATGAAAGGTAAAGGAAAATATTATGTCATCCCTGCTACGATGAGCGCTCCTATCGAACAATCGTGTGTGCTTGTCAAAGGATGGGAGCGAAATGGAGAAGCCGCACGCTTCATGCAATACATTTTGAGCGCAAAGTGCAATGCTATTTGGGAAGAGTATGGGTACACGAAATAAATTGTCACTATCAACTGTCTATTAACCATTCATCAATATGTATTCTGAATTCATCGAAACTCTTTTTGTGACGGGAAAATTAGCCGTTGCAACGACCATTCTGTTGTTCATCATCGGTTTGCCCGTTTCTTATATGCTTGCCTTTGCCCGTTTCCGGTTAAAAATTCTATTGGAAGCGCTTATCAGCATGTCTATGGTACTTCCTCCCACCGTGATGGGGTATTATCTACTGGTGGCATTTAGTCCTCAAAACGGTTTCGGAAAGTTTTTGGAACATTATTTCGATTTACGCCTAGCTTTTACCTTTGAAGGCATCTTAATTGCCAGTGTTGTGTTTGGTCTTCCATTTATGATTCAACCTTTGCAAAACGGCTTAATGTCGTTACCCGAAAGTTTGCGCGAGGTTTCGTACACTTTAGGCAAATCGAAAACAACAACTTTCTTCAGGGTACTTTTGCCCAATATCAAACCCTCGATTATTACAGGTATTGCCATGACGTTTGCTCATTGTATCGGTGAATTTGGCGTGGTATTAATGGTGGGTGGCGATATTCCCGGTGTGACGCGAATGGCTTCGATTGCCATTTACGACGAAGCTCAGGCGCTCAATTATACGGTGGCAAACCGATATTCGTTAATTCTGTTTTTGATCTCTTTCGTGCTGTTGACCATCATCTTTAGCGTAAATAAAAGACATAAGGTATGATTCAAATTGATGTAGAACGAAAAATGCTGACTACCGACGGCATACGAAAATTGGAAGTCTGCGTGGAGATTCCTCAATACGAATTAGTCTGTCTCTTCGGACGTTCGGGAGCAGGGAAAACCACCCTGTTGCGCATGGTATCGGGTTTATTCAAACCCGACAAAGGTATTATTCGCATAGGCGATCGCATTGTTTTTGATTCGTCGAGAAAAATCAATCTTTCGCCGCAAAAACGCAATGTAGGATATATGTTTCAGGATTTTGCCCTATTCCCCAACATGTCGGTGGAGGAAAACATTCGCTTTGCTCAGGGGGAAAAAGATCATAAAGCGGTGGAAAATCTTTTGGAAACATTTCAGTTGATACGATTACGAAACCAAAGTACGCTTAAATTATCGGGCGGACAAAAACAACGGGTAGCGTTGGCAAGAGCTTTCGCACGAAAGCCGGAAGTGATGTTACTCGACGAACCTCTTTCGTCGGTGGATATGGAATTGAGACTGTCGCTTCAAAATGAAATACTTGCATCTCATCAACTATTTCAATCAACCACCATTATGGTGAGTCACGACAAGGATGAAATCAAGCGGTTGGCCACACGCGTCATGCGCATCGGAAAAGAGAAAGTAGTTGCCTTTGAAAATCCTACGGATTTGTAGGATCGAGACTTTTCAAGCTACCAAAATGAGATGAATCAGAGGGCGTAAAATAAAATTCGAACTTTTTTTTCGGCATATATTGTTGCTGATAATCATATTTTTAGAATGTATTTCTTGCTTTTGAAAAATTGATTGCAGATGGGTGTGGCACGGTCTTTGAATACAGGAAGATATACATCAATGCTTTCAAGGCAAAAAAAACAAGATTATGAGAAAAATTGCAATCTATGGTAAAGGCGGTATTGGGAAATCTACAACAACCCAAAACACCGTGGCCGGTTTGGCCGAGATGGGTAAAAAAGTAATGGTAGTGGGTTGCGACCCTAAAGCAGATTCAACGCGTTTGCTTTTACATGGTTTAGCCCAAAAAACCGTTTTAGACACACTTCGCGAAGAAGGCGAAGATGTGGAACTGGATGACGTGATGAAGACAGGCTTCAAAAACACCAGTTGTGTTGAATCAGGAGGTCCTGAACCGGGTGTGGGATGTGCCGGTCGGGGAATCATCACTTCCATCAATCTTCTCGAACAGCTTGGCGCTTACGACGACGACAAACAGTTGGACTATGTGTTCTACGATGTGTTGGGTGACGTTGTATGCGGTGGGTTTGCGATGCCTATCCGCGACGGTAAAGCGAAAGAAGTTTATATCGTTTGTTCTGGCGAGATGATGGCCATGTATGCAGCTAACAACATCTGTAAATCCATTGCAAAGTTTGGCAAAGTGGGAGATGTTCGTTTGGGTGGTCTGATCTGTAACTCCAGAAAAGTGGATAACGAAGCAAACATGATTGAAGAGTTTGCCAAGAAATTGGGCACTCAAATGATTCACTTCGTACCGCGCGACAACATGGTGCAACATGCCGAAATCAATCGCAAATCGGTTATTGACCATGCTCCTGAACATCCGCAAGCCGATGAATACCGTGCTTTGGCAAAGAAAATCGATGAAAATAAACTATTTGTAGTTCCGACACCCATTGCAATGAACGAGTTGGAAGAACTATTGATGTCCTTCGGGATTATGAACTAATCAAAGAATGCCGTGTTCTCCCGGTTTATGTGGATAACACGGTGTCGGTTGATCCCTTTTTAAAATAGAGTTGTCATTCACCCAAAGAAAAATAAGGAGAAAAAAACATGTACTTATTAAGAGCCATTGTGCGCCCGGAAAAGTCTCCGGTAGTTATGAAAGCCTTGCTTGATGCAGGTTTCCCCGCAGTCACCAAATTGTCTGTATTCGGTCGTGGTAAACAGCGGGGTTTGAGAGTGGGAAATGTTACGTACGATGAATTGCCCAAAGATTTGTTGATGATTGTCATTCCCGAGAAAGATAAAGACTTTGTGATCGAAACGATTATCGAAGTGGCACGTTCAGGGGACAAAGGACAATTTGGAGATGGGAAAATTTTTGTTACGCCGGTAGAAGAAGCCTATACCATTTCAAGTGGTAAAAAAGAGATATGATGCAATTTATTGATAAGTAGCAAATAAGTGATTAGGATGTAATCGAATGAAGCAACCCATATACATTGGGATAGGTTCCATACATCCTTAATGTGGAAAAATAAAAACAAACGTATCAAATCCCCATGGTTTACTAAACGCCAATGGACACGAAAATAAAGAACAGGGGATTCCATTTGTCCTTTAAAATCAAAATTATTTACAAATGAAATTAATACTTGCAATTATACGAATTTCAAAAATGGGAGAGACCAAGGAAGCGCTTTCCGAAGTCGGATTGCCATCGTTTACCGCAATGCCGGTTCTGGGGCGTGGGAAAGGTCATGGTGATATGGAAAGGGCAAGGGATGCAGCTCCCGAATATTTGGAGCTTATCACGGAGGTGCCCCGGTTGAAATCGAAACGGATGATCACGTTGGTGGTTACTGACGACAAGAAAGAATTGGCCGTCGAAACCATTATCAAAGCGAATCAATCCGGTAAAAGCGGTGACGGAAAAATATTTGTTCTGAATACTGTCGGTTCCGTACGAGTACGTACCGGAGAATCGGGCGAATATACATTAGACTAAAATAATAGGAGATTACATTATGTCAAAAGAAATTGATACTACTGTCAAAGTAGAAGATTTGAGTACCTTCAAAGAAACAGTTTTGGCTAAATATCCAAAGAAGGTTGCCAAGAAAAGAGAGAAGTCTATTCTGATAAATGACTTTGATGCCAATCCTCAAATTCAAGCCAATGTTCGAACCATTCCCGGCATTATTACACAAAGGGGTTGTGCTTATGCCGGATGTAAAGGGGTGGTTTTAGGCCCGACTCGTGATATTGTCAATATTACGCATGGCCCAATCGGATGCGGGTTTTATTCATGGTTGACACGGCGTAATCAAACCAAGCCTGAAAACCCCGACGATCCTAACTACATGACCTATTGTTTTTCAACTGACATGCAAGATTCGAACATTGTTTTTGGCGGAGAAGAAAAACTCAAACAGGCCATTCGCGAAGCTTACGAATTGTTTCACCCCAAAGCGATTGCCATTTTTTCCACTTGTCCCGTCGGGTTGATTGGTGACGATGTGCATCGTGTTGCTCGTCAAATGGTAGAAGAAATTGGAGATGGAATTAATATTTTCGGATTCTCATGCGAAGGATACCGAGGAGTGTCTCAGTCTGCAGGTCACCACATTGCAAACAATGGTTTGTTCAAAAACCTTATCGGACGTGATGATGAAGTGAGAGGCAGTGCGAAATACCGTGTCAATCTCTTAGGTGAATACAACATTGGAGGTGATGCATTTGAATTGGAACGGATATTTGAAGAATGCGGGATTAATTTGATTGCCACTTTCAGCGGGAACTCCACGATACAAAAGTTTGAGAATGCACATACGGCTGATTTGAACATGGTGATGTGTCACCGCTCCATTAACTATGTTGCAGGGATGATGGAAACTACATTTGGCATTCCATGGATCAAAGTGCAACCTATCGGAGCTGAATCGACGGCAAAAATGCTGCGTAAGATAGGACAGTACTTTGGAGAGCAGGAATTGATAGATAGAATCGAGGAGGTGATTGCTAAAGAAATGGTTGAGGTGAAGATTGCTCAGGCAAAAGCATTGATCAAAACCAAAGGAAAGATGGCAATGTTGTTTGTAGGCGGTTCCCGTGCGCATCATTATCAAAACTTGTTTGAAGAACTGGGAATGACAACGCTTTCTGCTGGATATGAGTTCGGTCACAGGGATGATTACGAAGGACGCACCGTGATACCGACCATTCAAATAGATGCCGATAGCCGGAATATTGAGGAGATCACCGTTACAAAAGACGAAACCCGTTACAATCCCCGTAAAACGGAGGAAGAACTCAAAGCGTTAGCAGCCGGGGGAATGGAATTCAACGAATATGATGGGTTGATGGCTCAAATGCAAAAAGGCTCATTGGTAATCGATGACTTGAGTCACTACGAAATGGAAAAATTGATTGAAATGTATCATCCTGATGTATTCTGCGCCGGAATTAAAGAAAAATACGCTGTTCAAAAAATGGGTGTACCATTGAAACAGTTACACAGTTACGATTATGGAGGACCTTATGCCGGATTTAAAGGAGCCATCAATTTTTATAATGATATTGAGATGATTGCTTGTACCGGCATTTGGAAAGAACTGAAAGCTCCATGGGAGAGAGAATCCATTGTTGAGGCCGAATATGTTTATTAAATGAAACGTGCTTAACCCTTAATACAAAAGATTATGTTATTACGACATACAACAGCAAAAGAAGTTGACAGAAAAGCGCTCACGGTCAATCCTGCAAAAACCTGCCAACCGGTAGGCGCCATGTATGCAGCGCTTGGGTTGCATGGATGTTTACCTCATAGCCATGGTTCGCAAGGATGTTGCGCTTATCACAGAAGTGCGTTGACACGCCATTTCAAAGAACCCGTCGTGGCCTCCACCAGTTCATTTTCCGAAGGTTCATCGGTGTTTGGTGGTTCGGCTAACTTACTGACAGCGATCGAAACCATTTTCACAGTCTACGAACCGGACGTGATTGCCGTGCATACCACTTGCCTTTCGGAAACCATCGGGGACGATTTGAATCAGATTGTTTCCAAGGCCAAAGAAGATGGAAAGATTCCCGATGGGAAACGGGTGATTTATTGCAATACGCCAAGCTATGTGGGTTCTCATATCACCGGCTATTCCAATCAGGTAGCTGCGTTTATCAAGTTCTTTTCCACCGCCACTCCTAAGAAAAGGAATGTGATCAATTTAATTGCCGGATGGATGGAACCGTCCGACATGAGAGAACTGAAACGTATTGCTAAGGTAATGGAAACCCGTACGATTCTTTTTCCTGACATGTCGGGTGTGATGGATAGTCCGCTGACCGGAAAATATGATATTTATCCCAAGGGTGGAACCACGGTGGATGAAATGATTGCTACCGGTGACAGTAAGTTTTCCATCGGCATGGGAATGTATTGTACGCAGGATGCCTGCATCAAGCTTGAAAATAAATGCAAAGTGAAATTCGAGGTTATGGAGATTCCCATTGGACTGAAAGCCACCGACCAGTTTATTATGTCGTTGAGTCGTCATGGAAATGTACCTGTTCCCGATTCCATTACTGACGAACGGGGTCGCTTGCTTGACTTGATTGCCGATAACTCCAAATATTTTTATGACAAACGGGTGGCTCTTTTCGGAGATCCTGATACGTTGATTCCTTTGGTGGAGTTTTTGCTGACACTTGATATGAAACCGGTTTACATTGTAACGGGAACTCCCGGAAAACATTTTGACGAAGCAATGACCGAAATGTTAAAAGATAGGGTTCCTGAAGCTAAATTCAGGAGTGGAGAAGGAGCCGACCTGTTTCGTTTGCATCAATGGATCAAGCAAGAGGGCGTGGATCTGCTAATCGGGAATTCTTATGGTAAATATATTGCCCGTGACGAAAATGTTCCATTTGTGCGTTTTGGCTTTCCGGTTGTGGATCGTCCCGGGAGTAATTCATTTCCTCATGTTGGGTATGTTGGTGCAATTAACTGGGTGACGAAGTTATTAGATGTTATTTTAGATCATCAGGATCGTACTTGTGCTGAAGAAAAGGTAGAGTTAGTAATGTAACGTGCTTCGTCTTCATAAGTAGATAATGTTATGATCGGTCAAAAGTGATCGATCATAACATTTGAAAACCGAATGATTCATTGATTACTACAAGATTCATCCAAAACACGGGTAATTGATAAACGGATGTTGAGCTGTTATGAAACATTCATTACGAATAGATTATGTCGGAATATTTACAAGATAGAGAAAAACAAATCGTGACCAAAGGGAAAGATGCTCACGATGTGGAAGGCGGAAAACCAAGTTTATCTGGTTCCGTCAGCCAACGGGCCTGTGTTTTTTGCGGCTCACGCGTGGTTCTCTATCCTATTGCCGATGCGGTGCATTTGGTGCATGGGCCTATTGGTTGCGCTTCCTACACATGGGACATTCGAGGTGCGCTTTCTTCGGGGCCGGAGTTGCATCGCAGCAGCTTTTCAACTGATTTGAGAGAGAAACATGTTGTTTTCGGAGGCGAAACCCAATTGTATCAGTCTTTAGTGGAGTTGATTGATAAATATCAACCCAAAGCAGCTTTTGTCTATTCAACTTGCATTGTCGGTGTGATTGGCGACGACGTTCAATCGGTTTGTAAACGGGTGGCGGAAGAAAAAAGTATTCCCGTCATTCCTGTTATGTCGGAAGGTTTTCAAGGTTCAAAGAAAGATGGGTACAAGATTGCTTGTGATGCTCTTGCGGCGTTAATCGGAACTGATGAGAGTTTAGATGTCTCATCCATGAGCATTAATATTCTGGGCGATTTCAATTTGGCAGGCGAGCTGTGGATACTTGAAGAGTATTACAAAAAAATGGATATCCAGATACTTGCTCCAATTACGGGAGATGGACGGGTGAAAAATATTCAAAATGCACATCGTGCTGCATTAAACGTGGTACAATGTTCAGGATCGATGATGCACCTGGCCAAATATATGAAAGAGACATACGGAATTCCTTTTATTAAAGTCTCTTATTTTGGCATCGAAGATATGTCGGATGCGCTTTACGAAGTGGCGAAGTTTTTCAAAAACGAAGTGGTGATGGATAAAGCACGCGAGTTGGTAAAAGATCAATTAAAAAATCTTCTGCCGGCTTTAGAACCTTATAAAACTGCTTTGACAGGCAAAAAAGCGGCAATTTACGTGGGCGGAGCTTTCAAAGCTATTTCGTTGGTGAAAGCATTACGTCTTATAGGAGTGAAACCGGTCATTGTTGGCACTCAAACGGGAAATACAGACGATTACAGATTATTAAAAACGATCTGTGATGATGGTTGTATTTTGGTGGATGATTCTAATCCGATTGAACTTTCGGAGTTTGTCAAACAAACAGGAGCCGACCTGTTTATCGGAGGAGTAAAAGAGCGCCCGATTGCGTATAAACTTGGTATCGGCTTTTGCGACCATAATCACGAACGCAAGATGGCATTAGCCGGTTACGAAGGAATGCTCAATTTTGCTAAAGAGGTTTATGAAACCGTTTCCAGTCCCGTGTGGCAATTTGTTCATCGTACGTCTTCAGAGAAAAATTAATGGCTTTTAATCCAAAGATCTTATGAACATTGCAGAATCACATATTGACAAAAATAACAACAAGACACATATTGCGTCGTGCAATGCCTGCAAGCAATGTGCACCTCTGGGCGCTTGTATCGCTTTCAAAGGCATTGAAGGCATGTTGCCGATGTTGCATGGTTCGCAAGGTTGCGCCACTTACATCCGTCGTTATCTGATAAGTCATTTCCGTGAACCAATGGACATTGCTTCGTCAAATTTCAGTGAGGAAACCACTATTTTCGGAGGCAATAGAAATTTCAACGACGGAATCGATAATATCATCAGTCAATATCACCCTGCCGTGATTGCCATTGCAAGTACGTGCCTGAGTGAAACGATTGGCGAGGATGTGCAACGCCTGATTTACGAATACAAAGGCATGCACGAAAATGAATCTGATTTGCCCGAAATGATTTTTGCTTCGACCCCCAGTTATCAGGGAACTCATTTGGAGGGATTTCATGAAGCGGTTTTCGCCGCGATCAAAGCATTGTCCGAAAATGCCGGGTCAGTAGGTAATCATATCAATCTTTTTTGCAATATGATTTCGCCTGAAGATATCCGCCATTTAAAAGAAATTGTCGAAGATTTTGCTGTTCAATCAATGATTTTTCCTGATTATTCTGACACTTTAGACAGCACTTCGTGGGACAACTATCATCGTATTTCAGAAGGTGGAACACCTGTTTCTTCATTGAGACGGAGTGGTTCGGCTTACGCTTCGGTGGAGTTGGGTTATATTCTTAATTCAGGTGGAATGAATGGCCGCATCAAAGAAAATGCCATAAAACAATCGGCTGGCGAATACCTGAAGGCTAAGTTTGCGGTGCCGTTAGTGCGTACCGGTCTTCCCATCGGTCTGCTCGAAACGGATAAGTTCTTTGATCATGTATCACGCATATCAGGTCAACCGACTCCGCAAAAATACAAACAACAACGTGGTCGCTTGATTGATCTTTATATCGATGGTCATAAGTATGTTTCGGGTAAGCGGGTTGTCATTTATGGAGAAGAAGATTTGGTGGTAGCTCTGGCAGCGTTTGCTGCTGAAATAGGTATCAAACCGATGCTTTGCGCTTCCGGTGGTGAAAGCGGGAAGTTACAGGAAACCTTGAAAATCGTTTTGGGCGATCTTTATCCGGGTGACATGATAGTGGGACAAGGATTTAGTTTCGATCAGATGGAAGAGTCTATGCGTGATTTGAACCCTGATTTGATGATTGGTAACAGTAAGGGTTATTACATCGCCCGAAAAATGGACATTCCTCTTATACGCACCGGATTTCCCATCCATGACCGAATTGGAGCACAACATACACGAACATTAGGTTATGAAGGAACAACCATTCTCTTTGAACAGATTGTCAATGCGTTGTTAGAAGATAAACAGCGGAAGTCGCCGATAGGCTATAAATACATGTAATACTAATTAATAGGAGACTAAACGAATGAAACGAGCATTAAATCAGGCTTAAATCAAAGACCATGATGATTTGCGAGTTCCATATGACTATAGTGTAAAAAATAAAACAAACACATATGAAAGATATAAGCCTGCATCCGTGTTTCAATGTGGAAGCAAAACACACGCAAGCGCGTGTTCATCTTCCGATTGCGCCTAAGTGCAATATTCAATGCAACTATTGCAACCGCAAGTATGATTGTTCAAACGAAAGTCGTCCCGGGGTAACCAGTGCGGTGTTGTCGCCTATGCAAAGCGTTCACTATCTAAAGGCTTTGTCTGAAAAGATGGACAATATCAGCGTGGTGGGCATTGCCGGCCCTGGCGATCCTTTTGCTAATCCGGTTGAAACTATTACAACACTTGAAATTTTGAAAAATGAATTTCCTGACATGTTGTTTTGCCTTTCGACAAACGGTTTGGATTTGGAGCCTTATATCGACCGCATTGCAGAGCTGGGGGTTACTCATGTTACGTTAACCATCAATTCGCTGAATGTGGAAACATTGGCTAAAATCTATAAATGGGTTCGGTTTAATCGGCGCGTCTATCGTGGGAAGGAAGGCGCGTCGATTTTACTCGAACAACAACTATCCTGTATTCCCAAATTAAAAGCTAAAGGTATAACAGTGAAAATTAACACTGTAGTTTGTCCCGGTATCAATGATGCTGAAATTGAACAGTTGGCACAAAAAGTGGCGGAGTTAGGAGCTGATACCATGAACTGTTTGCCCTTGTATCCAACTGAAGAGACTGCTTTTGAATCGTTGGAGGAACCATCCAAAGGGGCAATGAAGGATATAAAAGCCAAGATTGGTCACTACATAAAACCGATGGCCCATTGTGCCCGTTGTCGTGCTGATGCTGCCGGTTTATTGGGCAAAGACAGTGATGAAGCGATGAATATGATTGGTCAGTTTTCTTCGATGGTTATTAATCGTGGAGAAAGCAGAACGCGGGTGGGGGTGGCAACACAAGAAGGATTGCTGGTAAACCTGCATTTGGGAGAAGCTACCAAACTCTATATTTTTGAACAATCGCACAATGGATATCATTTTATTGAAACGCGTAATACCCCGGCAGAAGGTGGTGGCTCTGAACGATGGAAAACCCTGGCCAAAAATACGTTGGTTGATTGCCAAGCTGTCTTAGTCGGAGGAATAGGAGAAACCCCCATGAAAATATTGCAGGAAAATGGTATTAAAGTTATTCAAATGAGTGGGTTGATCGATGCCGGTCTGGATGCGGTCTATTTGAATATTCCATTAAAGACCCTTTGCAAAAGTGAATTTCAGGGTTGTGGTACTTCATGCCGTGGTAATAGCATGGGATGTGGTTGAGGCGAAATGTGTTTTATTCCAATATAATATTTCATTGATAAAATTGCTGACATGAAAAAACCGGATTATATGATTTTAGTTTGCAACTCGTATCGGGTTGCCGGCGATGCCCAAGGGTATTGCAACAAACAAGGTGCCACCTCGTTCTTGCAACTGATTAGCGAGGGTTGTTCTGATAGAGGCTTGGATGCAGTTGTAACCACTACGGCTTGTTTAAGCGTATGCAGTCAGGGCCCTGTCATGGTGATTCAGCCTAACAATTACTGGTACGGCGGTGTTACCGAAGATAAGTTGGAAGAAATTTTGGATGCTTTGGAACAAGGCAACGCAATCGAAGAGTATTTGATTGCCTGATTATTTAGAAGCAAGAGCGTGTTTATAAGTGGCGGTGAATAAAATCCGGAAGGATGATTATCTAAAATGGGTGTTATGAATTCATCAATATCAACATCACCTCCGCGTCTGATTGATTCTACTTTACGCGATGGCGAGCAAGCCCCCGGTGTTTCTTTTTCGCGAAAGGAAAAGTTGAAGCTGGCGCATTTACTCGATGTGGCGGGAGTGGATGAAATAGAAGCGGGAACGCCGGCAATGGGCACTGAAGAGATTGCGACTATTCGTGCCATTTCGCGTGCTAACCTTGATTGCCGTATTTCGGTTTGGAGCAGGGCATTAAAGAATGATATCGAAATGGCAGCTCGTACTGAGGCGCAGGGTATTCATATTGCTTTCCCTATTTCCGATATTCAATTGAGAACCATCAATAAAGATTGGATATGGGTATGTGATGCGTTACCTGAATTGGTGGAATATGCACGTTGCTATTTTCCGTTTGTGAGCGTCGGGGCGCAAGATGCAAGTCGTACAAAGCATGAACGGTTATATCAATATTTGTCCTTGATTCAACAGGCTGATATCTCTCGCGTGCGCATTGCCGACACCGTCGGGTTGTTTACTCCTGTTTCTTTATATCATTTAGTCAGTCAGATGAAGGTTGATTTTCCTTCTATTGAACTTGATTTTCATGGTCATAACGATTTGGGAATGGCAACGGCAAATGCAATCACGGCATGGCAAGCGGGCGCTGAACATGTGAGTGTAACGGTCAATGGACTTGGAGAACGTGCAGGAAACTCTCCGCTCGAAGAGGTGGTAATGAGTTTACAATCAATTTTCCATGTGAATCACTTTAAGACGCAAAACCTTAGTCAATTATGCAGCTATGTTGCGGAAATTTCCCGACGTCCTATTCCTGCGAATAACCCGATTACGGGAAGTTTTGTTTTTAGCCACGAGTCAGGCATTCATGCAAAAGGGACGTTGATTAATCCTACCGCTTTTCAACCTTTCGACGGACAAATGGTGGGACGAGAAGCAGCTTGTAATGTTTTTGGTAAACATTCGGGCAGGGCGGCTATCATTCATTTTTTTAACCAGCGAAATATATTTCCCACAGAAGATGATATTGCATTCATTGTGAGAAAAGTGCAAGCTCTTTCAATTCAACATAAGCGAATAATCTCAACGTCAGAAATGTTGACTGTGTATAATGAATTATGTCATAGATAACTTCTTGGTTTTTTTGAAATGTCCTTTTGATATGTATAAAATCAATTTTGCATTATTATGTAATCTGTAATGGTTTTTTCGTTTACAATATGATAGAAATCGTATCTTTGCATAGTGTTTTGTCTATTTCAAAAAACAATAGAATTATGTATTGTGAAAAAATGAGAAGAGATTGCTTTGCTGAGATCGATTTGACGTTTTTGTTCGATGTCAGTAACATCATTACCAACAGTCATGATATTCATAAAGACCTGGAGTCTGTGTTGGCAAAACTATGTGAATTCCTTTCTGCTCAGCATAGTATGATCACCATTCTGAATCGTAACTTCTCTACTATATTGATTGGAGCTGCATACGGACTGACGGAAGAAGAAAAAAACCGGGGAGTGTATCAAATTGGGGAAGGCATTGTCGGGAAAGTGGTGCGGACCAAAAAAGCGATGATCATTCCTGATATTTCAACGAATGATATTTTCTTGAATAAGATGGGCGTAGTTACGGATACTCCTTATAAAACGGCTTTTCTTTGTGTTCCTATTATCTCCAATGACCAGATCAGAGGTACGTTGAGCATTCATAAACGACATCGTGGCAATGTGGATTTCTCATCGGAGTTGAAATTTATGAATGTTGTCGGGTTACTGATTGCCCGCAACGTGGCAATGCGACAAAAACAGATAGAAGAACTCGAAGAGTTGAGGGAGGAGAACAGACGCTTGAAAGGCGCATCGCCCGTTAAACCCGATAATATTGAAGGAAACTCTTCCTTAATGCGCGATTTGTACGAACTTATTCATAAAGTGGCGCCAACCAACACAACGGTAATGATTCGCGGTGAAAGCGGTGTGGGCAAGGAGTTGATTGCGGAAGCCATTCACAAAGCCAGTTCACGTGCCAAAGGCCCTTTTATCAAAGTAAATTGTTCTGCTTTGCCTGAGACATTGATCGAGAGCGAATTGTTTGGTCATGAGAAAGGCTCGTTTACCGGAGCAAATGACCAACATGTGGGGCGATTCGAAATGGCTAACGGGGGTACTATTTTTTTGGATGAAATAGGAGACGTGCCGCTTTCCATTCAGGTGAAACTACTTCGTGCGCTTCAACAACGTCAATTTGAACGGGTGGGAGGGACAAAAACCATCAGTGTCAATGTTCGTGTTATTACCGCCACCAACCGGAATTTGGAAGAGATGATAAAACAAAACTCGTTTCGCGAAGACTTTTATTATCGTATCAATGTTTTTCCGATCTATGTGCCTTCTCTCCGCGAACGAAGGGCAGATATACCTATTCTGGTTGATCATTTTATTGATAAACTAAACAAAGTCAATGGCACATCGGTGAAACGCATCACCAGCGGTGCACTTGATTTATTGATGATATATCATTGGCCCGGCAATATCCGCGAGCTTGAAAACGTGATTGAACGCTCGATGGTATTGAGTAGCGACAACGTGATTCGTTCCTACCATTTGCCACCCACTTTGCAGTCGGCCTCTTCTTCAGGCACCAATAGCAAGGGATCGCTTAATATTGTGATGGAGAAAGTTGAAAAGCAGATGATTATTGACACGTTGATTTCTACCAGAGGAAATAGTGCAAAAGCAGCCAGCCTTTTGGGAATCACAGAACGAATCATCGGGCTGAGAATACAGAAATACGATATAGATGTGCAAAAATACAAGCATCTTTCGAATGATGACAACAGTTGAATTTGATATTGTAGAGTGTGATTTTTGTGACCACAACCATCTTTTGGCCATCGGCTATCTGCTTAATGCTTATATTTCCGACGATATGGGTGGCGGAACGTCTCTTACGGAGTTGCAACAACTTCGGGTTGTAAATCGTTTAGACAATCATCCGATGGCTGTTGTGTTGTTGGCGTTATCTGACAGGCAGCCAATCGGAATGTTAATTGGTTTCGAGAATTTCTCTACCTTCACCGTGAAGCCGATGATCAACATACACGATCTGATTGTGTTACCGGCTTTTCGTAAAAGAGGAGCAGGCCGGTTGTTGATGGAAAAAGTGATTGATATTGCGCGTCAACGGGGTTGCAGTCGTGTTACATTAGAAGTTCGTCATGACAATGTTTCTGCACAATCCCTTTATGCCGGTCTTGGCTTTCAGGAAGCTGATCCTCCCATGCTTTATTGGCGGAAAAACTTATAATACACCTTTAATAATAGATTGCTTATGGATACTCATTATATCGCTTCATTTCTGATTGCCAATAGATTCGGATTTGGAAAATACTGGGATGGAATTATTTTTGCGAAACATCCTAAGGCTGAATATTCGTTATATGTAACTGATAGTAAAATGGCTATTTTGTCACAAGGGATAGATGAAGATGGCGAAAGAACGATTGTGGCAACCTCTGATTTTTTTTCTACAGAAGAATTAGAGGCATATTTTTCCATTGACTATAACAAGTCATCTCAAATTAATTGGTTTCAACCCGTTAATTTCGCTCTGTTTTGCGAAAACCCGAAACTGACTCGCAATAACATCATTTATTTCATGTGGCCTGCTGTTAAGATGCGTTTTCAGGAAACGCTAACCTATCCCAACACGGTGATAGTGTACGATAAACAAACCTCTCCCGATATGTTACATTCGTTGCAAATAAAAACTAATGAAACGCCCTTTGTCGGTAGAGTAGAATTCTGGTCAACTTTAAAATTAGTCGATTTCTGCGAACGAATGGGTAATTTTGCTCCTAAAGCGTGTCAGGAAAGCACGATTCAAGCCTACGAAAAGCATCTTGCTAAAGTTTAGCTTAATAGAGATAACCTCTTCGAAACTATATCTATGACGCTAATGGATCACATATAGCAGTTTGATTCGATATTGCATGCCCTTTTATTGTTAAACAAAGAATCCGTCATCTACCAATGCAGATAACGGATTCTAACCTGTTTCAAATCAAAACGTTTTGAGAAGCGTATTCTTTTTATTTTACTGTTACAGTGCCCAGATTGGTATCACTTCCATATTTAACGGTTGCAGAAATCGTGTTGGTGACCATTGTTGTATCCGATGGCAAGAATTGTACTGTATACGTGCCAACTGTAAGGCCGGATAGTTGGAAATAATTGTTTTTAGTTGTATCCGACATGGTTGCAATGGTATCTGTTTCATTTATCACGAAAATCTTCGTGGGTAAATTGGCCGGAGAAATATATCCTTTGATGGATGAAGTTGCTTCTACCACATACGCACGGAGCACCGGTTTCATGATATACGTATTATTTCCCGTGGCAATAATGGAGCGTCCTGCATTAAAGTCAATCATGATCGAGTAGTCTCCCGATGAAGGTACGGTTTCATCAACGTTGATTTTGATACCTGATTGCATTCCGCTTGGTACTGTAACCGGTACTACGGTGCCATTTGACAAGGTGACCGAATTGTTGCTTCCCAGGATTAAACGTACTTGTTTTACTGAAACATTGTTAGGCAGTATTATCTGTGACAACAAAGTGCTATCGCCATTCATGAGCGATTTCAGATCATAAACACCTGGTGTGATTGAAACATTAGTAACGGTTGAATCGGCAGTAACATAAGCAAGTCCTACGATATCAACATTCACATGTGTAAAACCTACCCACGCAGGAGCATCAGTCAAAAGGAAAGACACCTTCTGAGGAGAAGTTAATGTTTTGTTTGTGTTGCATGATGCCAACGCAACAAACGCCGTGATTACAAAAAGAAACTTCCAAGTTTTCATCTTCATCATTTTCATCTTGATAAATTTAGTAGTTAAACGTATACGACAAAGATAACTTATGCTATCGTGATGATGGTATAAATATAAACAAAAAAAACAAATCAGGGTTGGGTGCCTTTTGTTTGTTACAACATTAACTGATAGTTTATTGCGGGAAAAGACGCTTTGAATATGTTCATCTCTTTGAATCATCTTCTTGTTCTGATACAAAATTGTTGCAAGGTCAATTCTTAAAAACGATCGCAAAAGGCCATTTAGTAAGAACCTACAGGGTTTTTTTATGCGTTTTGATATGGAAAATATCCAAATATCCATACGAATATATCATGGAGGTGTGATTAAACCTGTTTCCTACTTTGATTGACGTTTTTTCTTCCTGATATGCTAATTTTATAGGGTTTGCCTTATCTTTGCGGTGCATGATGACGAATCGTTACTCCCTTTATTATATACGTGACACATCATTCTGTTTTAATTAAACCATATTGCATGAAATTATTTTCTTCTTTACAACTCCGAGAGGCATTTACATGGGTTCTACTTGGAACTCTTTTGGTGCCCCAAATGCTTTGTGCCCAATTACCCGGGCAAGTTGGTAATCGTGTATTGCTTCCCAACGGTTGGTGGCTTTCGCCTGCCGGAACATCCATCACATTGAGTACGATGCCGATGAATGCCGCTCTTTCGCCCGATGAGCATTTCTTAGCTGTCACACATGCCGGAATGGATAAACCGGCTTTGATGCTGGTGGATTTGAAACAACAAAAGGTGGTACAATCCATTGCTCTGAAAGATAGCTGGCTTGGCATTGCATTTCATGGCAACACATTGTTCGTGTCGGGTGGCAATCAGAACTGCGTTTATGCCTTTGATTTGAAAAACGGCATGTTGTTCCCTTCGGATACACTTGCTTTTGCAAAACCATATCCGAAAAAGAAGATTTGGATTGCAGGTCTTGATGTGCATAACCGTGTTCTGGCAGCAGTTGGCAGAGGCGATAGCACGTTGCGTTATTATCACTTAGACAGTAAAAAAACAGAAACTGTTCATTTGGACGGCATGCCTTATTCCTGTAAGTTTTTGAATAACGGTTCGCTGCTTGTCTCTATGTGGAGTTCGCATAAAGTGGAACTGTATAACGGGAATCAAAAGACGGCTTCATTCCCCATAGGCAACCATCCGACGGAAATTGCTCTGACGAAAAGCGATGGCACGGCTTATGTGGCTAATGCCAACGATAATAGCGTCACCATGATCAACCTGAAAACCCGTCATGTGGTGGCGAATGTTTCCACGTCGCTTTATCCCGATTCTCCCGAAGGTTCGACGCCCGATGCCGTTTGCTTGTCTCCAGACGGTAAGTATGTGCTGGCCGCTAATGCCGATAACAATTCATTAACCGTTATTCAGCCGACGGAAGAGGGTGCTAAGCCGATTGGGTTTATTCCTGTGGGTTGGTATCCCACGAAAGTATTGATTCTGAAAGACGGAACCGTGTTAGTTCTCAATGGCAAAGGCAACCGTTCGTTTCCCAATGCCGATCACAAATACATCGGCACCATGCTTAACGGGACGCTTTCCTTTTTTCATTTCCCCGACAACAAGAAATTGGAGGCTTACACCAAAGCAGTCTATGCTAATATACCTTATAAACCGCGTGATTTGAAAACCACAGCCGGTGAAGCCGGTAATCCGATACCTGATAGAGTGGGAGGGAAGTCACCCATTAAATATGTCTTTTATGTGATAAAAGAAAACCGCACCTACGATCAGGTGTTTGGCGATATGAAAGAAGGCAATGGCGATCCGAATCTGGTGCTCTTCGGTAAAAAGATTACTCCTAACATTCATAACCTTGCCTCTCAGTTTGTATTGCTCGATAATTTGTATACCAATGCGGAGATAAGCGCTCAGGGACATAACTGGTCAACGGCAGCTTACAGCACCGATTATGTGGAAAAGAGCTGGCCATCAAATTATGGAGGACGGGGAGCTCCTTATGAATTTGAAGGAGGATATCCGACTGCTTCACCTTCGGCAGGTTACATTTGGGACCTTTGTTTTAAGCATGGTGTTACATTTCGTGATTACGGCGAGTTTGTCGACAGCAACCCTGATATATTAAAACCAAATACAGCTCGTGAAAAAGTATTGGTCACTCATTTCGATCCGATGTACCGCGGATGGGATCTGAATTATTCGGATGTGGAACGTTACAATGAATGGAACCGCGATTTCACGGCTTTGTTGGCAAACGGGACAGTGCCCCGTTTCAACATCATCCGTTTACCGAACGATCATACTTCGGGCACGCGTAAAGGCGCTTTAACGCCTCAGGCTATGGTGGCACAAAATGATTATGCCGTGGGATTGTTTGTCGATCGCATTTCGCATAGCCCAATCTGGAAAGAGTCGGCTATTTTTATTATTGAAGATGATTCGCAAGATGGCGCCGACCATGTAGATGCACATCGTACCGAAGGTTTGGTCATCAGTCCGTATGTAAAACGCAATGCTGTGGACAATACGCTTTACACGACAGCAGGGATGATTCGCACCATGGAACTGATTCTCGGTTTACCTCCTATGAGTCAGTACGATGCAGCGGCAACGCCTATGTTTAACTCGTTTACGATGAAACCCGATTTAACTCCCTACACGGTGGAAAAACCCCTGATTGATCTGAATGCAAAGAATCAGAACGGAGCATACGGACAAGCCATGATGGCACATTTCGATTTGACCCATGCCGACCGGGTACCCGATCGTATCTTTAGTGAAATTGTATGGCGATCTATCAAAGGCACCGATATGCCGGCGCCCCGCTATTCCATTCTTTCGGGACCTGATGGAGATGAGTAAATCGGTAGATAGTAGTTGGTAGATAGTAGTCGATAGGAATCCGGAAGGGACAAAAGAGGAAGATAAGAAGTTAAGGTAGTTAGAACGTCATGGGGACATTTCTGTATGGGATTGGGCTAAAGCCCACAAAGAAACAGCCCTTTTTTATCCTCCAGATAAATCTGGAGGCAATTCAAGACCGAAGTGCAATTTCAATGAAAAGGGTATTGATAGTAAAATATACATCAAATAAGGGTATAGATTTATGAATAGAGTTGGGCATTAGCCCATTCAAAAGAAACAATTGCACATGATGGCTTTAGCCAAAACAATAAACACAACATGAAATGGTTTATTCATCGTTCGAGGGGAGGACAACACGCCAACCCTTTGTGGAAACTGTTTCAATAAAAATGAATGAAAGATGAAGACATTAGTATTACTTCGACATGGCGAAAGCCAGTATAACAAAGAGAATCGTTTTACAGGATGGACGGATGTTCCGTTGAGTGATAAAGGCATTACTGAAGCCATTCAAGCCGGACAAGCCATGAAAAAAGCCGGTTTTGTTTTTGATCTGGCTTATACTTCCGTGCTGAAACGTGCCATCAAAACTTTGTGGATATCTTTAGAGGAACTTGATCAGATGTGGTTGCCGGTAATCAACTCATGGCGCCTGAACGAGAAACATTACGGCAAGCTGCAAGGATTGAATAAAGCGGAAACAGCTGCAAAATACGGAGAAGAACAAGTGTTGCTCTGGCGAAGAGCCTATGATGTGCGTCCTCCGATGTTAGAACCTGAAGAAGTGGCAGAACAACGGAAAGAAGCCCGCTATCAGGATGTCGATGAATTGCATTATATGCTAGGGGAATCGTTGCAGGATACCGTTGAGCGGGTTATTCCTTTGTGGAAAAATGAGATCAGTACCGAATTAAAGACAGGGAAAACAATTCTGGTGGCTGCTCATGGCAATAGTTTACGCGCTTTCGTGAAATACTTGGACAATAAGACGGAAGCGGAGATTCTCAAGTTTAATATTCCGACCGGCATTCCGCTGGTATATGAGTTGGATGACAATTTACACCCGATCCGCAGTTATTTCTTAGCCGATGAAGAGACATTGAAGAAAGAGATGGAAAAAGTCGCTAATCAGGGTAAAGCAAAATAAACGGTCACCTGCCTGTTGAAATAAAAAGAGGCTGTTTCATCGGGTTGATGAGGCAGCTTCTGCTTTTTTCGGTGTAACGCAAAAGCATGTTTTGGTAAGAACACTGTAGAAAACGATGTATCGCTCATTTTGCAGACTCTCTTTTTTCGTCTAATTTTGCAGTCCATTACAAAACCCGAAACATGACCCATTTATACGAAACAATTCATACCCTCGAAGAATTTCAAACATTGATTGAAAAAGAAGATGCCGTGTTGATCTACTTTTCGCATGAGCAATGCAATGTTTGCAAAGTATTAAAACCAAAAGTGGCTCATTTGCTTCATGATGAGTTTCCAAAAATGAAAATGGTATATGCCGATACCGAGAAGAGTCCCGAAATTGCCGGACAGAATCGTGTATTTGCCGTGCCTACCCTTATTGTTTTTATAGGAGGAAGAGAAGCATTCAGAAGAAGCCGGAATATGGGCGTGGACGAACTGTCCGACCTGATTGAACGTCCTTATCAAATGATGTTCAACGAATAACGGGTTCCAAATTCTTAACGAAGCAGCATTACGGGCAAATCTCATAATGCTGCTTTTTTTAGTGGATAGGTTGTCTTCCGTCATGCGAGACAAAGCAGTACCTGATTAAATCCAATGCCTGACTTGTTACGTTTTTTTGAAAAAAGAAAGGGATAAAAAGAGGCATTTGGGTGTATCTTTGACATCAAAATATTTTTAAACTATCAGTATATGAGATACAAATTGTTAGGAAACACAGGGTTGAAAGTTTCTGAACTCTGTTTGGGTACTATGACTTTCGGCGGACAAGGAATGTGGACTGCCATTGGCTCATTGCCACAAAAAGAAGTGAATGACTTGGTGAAACGTTCAGTAGATGCCGGTATTAATTTTATCGACACGGCTAATGTGTATAGTCTTGGATTAAGCGAACAAATGACAGGACAAGCTATCCGTGATCTGGGCTTGAAACGGGATGATCTGGTGATCGCCACCAAAGTGAGAGGCGCCATGGGCGAAGGCCCTAACCAATCGGGATTGAGTCGCAAACATATTTTGCAACAAGCTGACGAAAGTCTTGCACGTCTGAAAACAGATTACATTGACCTGTATCAAATTCATGGTTTTGACGCGGAAACGCCTATGGAAGAAACGCTGAAGGCATTAGACAGTTTAGTGCAAAGTGGAAAGGTTCGTTACATCGGGTGTAGTAATCTGGCTGCATGGCAAATCATGAAAGCATTGGGCATTTCGGCAAAAGAACACCTGGCAAAATTTGTTTCCTTGCAAGCGTATTATACCGTTGCGGGAAGAGATCTCGAACGTGAAATTGTACCCTTGCTAAATGATCAAAAACTGGGATTAATGGTTTGGAGTCCGTTGGCCGGTGGATTCTTAAGTGGAAAATATTCACGAAGCAGCACCGCCGAAGATGGACGTCGCGTTAATTTCGATTTTCCTCCGGTCAACAAAGAGAAAGCATTCGACATTATCGATGTAATGCAAGTCATCGCACAAAATCAACATGCCACGGTAGCACAAATTGCTTTGGCTTGGTTGCTTCATCAACCGGTCGTTACTTCCATCATTATCGGGGCAAAGAAAACAGAACAATTGACGGATAACCTGAAAGCAATCGACATTATGTTGTCGGCGGATGAGTTGACACAACTAAACGAAGTTAGCAAATTGTCACCTGAATACCCGGGATGGATGATTGAAAGACAAAGCGGCAACCAAAAGCGATAACAGATAATGAAAAGGCTTTTGAACGTACTTTAAACGCTTTTGCAACAAAACTAAAAGGGCAATAGAAATCGACGACTTCTACTGCCCTTTTTGATTATAAACTTATGAACTATCTCAATATGCCCTTGCAAAGTAAACCCGCTGAGCAGATGGTTTTCCGGTAACCATACATTTTCCGGGAGTCATATCTCCTTCCAACGGAATGCAACGAATGGTAGCTTTTGTTTCTGCCTTGATCAGTTCTTCCGTTTCGGCAGTGCCATCCCAATGAGCCAACAAGAAACCTCCTTTTTCAATTTCCACTTTGAATTCATCGTAACTATCCACATTACGGGTAACCGAAGTTCGGTAATCAAAAGCCTTCTGGTAGATATTGGTTTGAATTTCGTCTAACAAATCCTTTATATACACTTCTATGTTTTCGATAGAGCGGGTTTCTTTGGTCAATGTGTCACGGCGAGCAACCTCTATGGTGCCGTTTTCAAGGTCACGCGCTCCCAAAGCCAAACGAACAGGTACGCCTTTTAATTCATATTCGGCAAACTTCCATCCAGGCTTTTTGTTATCATTATTATCGTATTTCACGCTCACACCTAAAGCACGTAATTTAGAAACAATTTCGGCTACTTTGGCATCAATTTGTGCTAACTGCTCTTCACTGCGATAAATAGGAATAATCACAACCTGATAAGGCGCTAACTTTGGAGGCAACACCAATCCGTTGTCATCCGAGTGACACATGATCAGCGCACCGATCAAACGGGTAGAAACACCCCATGAAGTAGCCCACACATAATCCCGTGTCCCTTCTTTCGTAGCAAATGTCACATCAAAAGCCTTGGCAAAATTTTGTCCTAAGAAATGCGAGGTTCCGGCTTGCAAGGCTTTTCCATCCTGCATCAAGCCTTCGATACAAAAGGTTTCGATAGCTCCGGCAAAACGCTCATTCGGTGACTTAACCCCTTTAACAACAGGCATAGCCATAAAATTTTCGGCAAAAGTGGCATAAATATCAAGCATCTGTTTTGTTTCTGCAATAGCTTCCTTCTCGGTAGCATGAGCTGTATGTCCTTCCTGCCAGAGAAATTCTGTTGTACGTAAAAAAAGTCGCGTACGCATCTCCCAACGCACAACATTCGCCCATTGATTAATCAAAAGAGGCAAATCACGGTATGATTGAATCCAGTTTTTATAGGTACTCCAAATAATCGTTTCGGAAGTTGGGCGCACAATCAGCTCCTCATCCAACTTCGCAGCAGGATCGACTATCACACCGTTGCCATTAGGATCGGCTTTCAGTCGATAATGAGTCACTACCGCGCACTCTTTGGCAAATCCTTCCACATGTGCAGCCTCTTTGCTCAGGAAAGATTTCGGAATAAAAAGCGGGAAATAAGCATTCTGATGTCCCGTCTCTTTGAACATACGATCGAGTTCTGCCTGCATTTTTTCCCAAATAGCATACCCGTAGGGTTTAATTACCATACAACCACGAACTGCCGAATTTTCGGCCATGTCCGCTTTGATCACCAAATCCTGATACCATTGGGAATAATCCACACTACGCGGGGTCAACTCTTTTAATTCTGCCATAATTGTATTTTGAATTACCTAATAAACTGTTTATTGGCCATATAGCGACCTGTTTTATAAAAATCAAATTACCTTTTTTTACCGGTGCAAAGATACAATTTTCTAAGCAGGCGAAAAAATGATGAGATGGCAAACTTGGCTTATTTTCCTATTGACAAAGGGAAATCACCCTTTTATATAGCGTCCAATGATATGAAATGGCGTAGTTTCTTTTCCGCGAACGAAGCTCAATAAGTAAATAATATGACTGTTGAAGGTTGAAAAATCGGGGAAATTGGACGATGAGAATATTATTGACAATAGGTAATCGATTTTTGTCTAATTTTACAAACTCAAAATGCAGGCTAATAATTACCATGAGCTGGCCTTTGCAAATGAGAATATCCGAGTGATTTCTAACATGAGAGACGATTTCACTTGATAAAAAGCGATAACTTGTTTGATTTTAATAATGACTTTATGAACTACAATTTTGACGAAATCATTGATCGAAAAGGGACAAACAGTGTTAAATATGATTTGTGTGAACAGGTTTTTGGTGCAAACGATGTGATACCTTTATGGGTAGCCGACATGGATTTTCGTACACCCGATTTTATAATTGATGCACTCAAACAACGGTGCGAGCATCCTATTTTCGGTTATACCATGTTGCCAAGAACATTGACCGAGGCATTTTGCCAGTGGACGGAAAAACGTCACGCTTGGACAATTGATCCTGCATGGACTGATTTTGTGCCCGGCATCGTAACCGGAATTAATTTAGCCATTCAAACATATACCAATCCCGGCGATAAAATCATCGTTCAGCCACCGGTATATCCTCCTTTTTTCAACGCGCCGAAACTTAACGGGCGACATGTGATCTGGAATCAACTGAAGGAAGTCAACGGTCGCTTTGAAATGGATTTAGAAGCGCTGGAAGAGCAAATTGACGATCGCACCACCATGATGATTTTATCTAATCCTCATAATCCAGGAGGGCGTGTTTGGGGTCGCGACACATTAGAACAATTAGCCTCGATTTGTTATCGAAAGGGCGTGTTGGTGATCTCCGATGAAATACATGCCGACATGACCTATTCTTCTCAGCAACATATTCCTTTTGCTTCGGTTTCCGACGAAGCGGCGCTCAACAGCCTTGTCTTCATGTCACCCAGTAAAACGTTTAATATCCCCGGCATTATCGGATCGTTTGCCATTGCACCGAATCCTACTATTTATCGTCGCTTTCATAATACGCTTCTTCAATTGGATTTGCATGGGAATCTTTTCGCTTATGAAGCAATGAAAACCGCTTATCAACAAGGTGATGAGTGGATTGGACAAATGATGTCATACGTGGAAGCCAATGCGCAGGCAGTGGTGACTTATTTTGAGAAAGAACTACCGATGGTTTATGCCATGATGCCTGAATCTTCCTTCTTAGTATGGATTGATTTTTCACAGTTAAGGTTAGAAGATAAAGAGTTAAAGAAACTTCTGGTGGAACAAGCCAAAATAGGATTGAATGAAGGTATCTCTTTCGGCCCTGGTGGTGAAGGGCACCAACGCATGAACATCGGTGCGCCTCGGTCCATGATTCTCGAAGCATTGCATCGCATTTCGTCCGTAGTCAAGCAGCTTTGATTGTAATCTTTCTTCTTCCATTGCTTCAAATCCTCAAAAACAGAGAGGTTTTGAACTCGCGATAAAATGGTATAATGCGCTCTATTTTTTATTTATTGGCCGAAAAGTCAGCGAAAAAGGCTATATTTGCAAAGAATAAATACGTTGTTTTACAAACCCTATTTTTCAGAAAATGAAGGTATTAAAATTCGGTGGCACATCAGTTGGTTCAGCACAACGAATGAAAGAAGTTGCGAAACTCATTTGCGACGGGAAACAAAACATTGTTGTGCTTTCAGCCATGTCGGGCACAACCAACACATTGGTAGAAATTGCCGATTATTTCTACAAGAAAAATCCGGTGGGAGCATTGGAAGTGATTAACGCCCTTGAAAAGAAATATTTCCATACCATTGGCGAGCTTTACAGCCAACCTGCAATATGGCAGGAAGCAGAGTCTGAATTAAAAAAACATTTCAATTATATTCGGACTTTCTCGAAAAGTATCTTCACGTTGTTTGAAGAAAAGATCATCTTAGCTCAAGGCGAAATGCTTTCCACTATGATGATGCATCTCTATTTGAAAGAGATTGGTGTAAAATCGGCCTTGCTCAATGCGCTTGAGTTTGTAAAGACCGATAAAAATGGCGAACCTGATAACGCATTTATTCGCGAGAATCTACTCAAACAACTGCAACAACTTCCTGATGCTGAAATTTATATCACACAAGGATATATTTGCCGTAATTTTTATGGTGAAATAGACAATTTGCAACGCGGTGGAAGCGATTATACTGCTTCGTTGCTGGGAGCAGCTTTGGATGCCGAAGAGGTTCAGATTTGGACCGATATTGACGGAATGCACAACAACGATCCTCGATTTGTGCCGAATACGCATCCTGTACGTAACCTCCATTTTGAAGAAGCTGCCGAATTGGCTTACTTTGGTGCAAAAATACTTCACCCGACATGCATATTGCCTGCAAAACTGAGCAATATTCCTGTTCGGCTGCTTAACACGATGGATCCATCGGCACTTGGCACTCTGATCTCGAACGAAACGGAACACGGCAAAGTAAAAGCAGTTGCTGCAAAGGATGGAATCACGGCCATCAAGATTAAATCGGGACGCATGTTGTTGGCGTATGGTTTTATGCGTAAAGTGTTTGAAATTTTCGAAAGCTATCAAACATCAGTTGACTTAGTCACTACTTCCGAAGTAGGCGTTTCCGTCACCATTGACAAAGTGAAACATTTGGAAGAAATTGTGAACGACCTGAAGAAATTAGGCACCGTAACCGTTGATCATGACATGGTGATTATCTGTGTTGTTGGCGATCTTTTTCACGAATACACGGGTCTTCAAGCACAAGTCGTGAATGCTTTAAAAGAGATTCCCATTCGCATGGTAAGCTATGGCGGAAGCAACTACAACATCTCATTCTTAATCAAAAAAGACGACAAGCAACGAGCATTACAAGCATTACAAACTATCTTCGTTTGATAGATAATCATTTCATTATTCGATTTTTAGAACAAGATCATGATAAAAGGTATTTTCCCGATAGATAAATTCGAGACAGTCGAAACTCCTTTCTATTATTACGATTTAGGTTTACTTAAGCAGACGTTGACCACTGTCAACTTGTTAGCCGGAAGCTTCGGCTATCATGTGCATTATGCCTTGAAAGCCAATGCAAATAAACGATTATTACCATTGATTGCTCAGGCAGGTCTCGGAGCGGATTGTGTTAGCGGAGGCGAAGTGAATGCTGCTGTTGAAGCCGGTTTTTCATCCGAAAAGATTGTTTTTGCAGGAGTTGGTAAAGCTGACTGGGAAATTAAATCAGGTCTTGATAACCATATCTTTAGTTTCAACGTGGAATCGATTCCTGAACTGGAGGTCATTAATCAATTTGCCACAGAAAAGGGTGTTGTCGCTTCCATCGCCCTTCGAATCAATCCTAACGTGGATGCACATACGCATCATTATATCACTACCGGATTGAATGAGAATAAGTTTGGATTCAATATGGAGGACATGGAGAAAGTGATCAGACTGCTTCCGACGCTCAACCATGTTCAACTCATCGGTATTCATTTTCATATCGGCTCTCAAATCACAGATATGGTGCCTTTTCAAAACCTCTGTGTGCGCGTGAATGAAATTCAGGATTATTTTGAAGCTAAAGGCGTTCGGTTAGATCATATCAATGTTGGCGGAGGTTTAGGGATTAATTATGAACACCCAAATCACATTCCTCTGGCTGATTTTGAATCTTATTTCAACGTGTTCCACAAACATTTGCAGTTACGTCCACATCAGACATTGCATTTTGAATTGGGACGCGCCATCGTTGCTTCCTGCGGCAGCTTGATAACTAAGACGCTTTACGTGAAAGAGGGCACTACCAAGCAATTTGTGATTGTGGATGCCGGAATGACCGATCTCATTCGACCTGCGCTTTACCAGGCATATCATCACATCGAAAATATTTCGTCGGAAGCTCCATTAAAACAGTACGATGTGGTCGGGCCAATTTGTGAATCATCCGACACATTTGGTACAGATCGTATGTTGAATGAAACCAAAAGAGGCGATTACATTGCCTTGCGCTCAGCCGGAGCTTATGGGGAAATCATGGCGTCACAATATAATTTACGTAAACTTCCCGGCGTCTATTACTCGGAATAACTTCTTTAGAAAGACGCAAGGAAATGAACATAAACATATTTGAACAGTGGGGCTTAGTGGATCAAATCTTGTTCGCTGCCATGATTATTGTCTTTGGCACACAACTTTACTACTATCTTTATCACTTCAATGCCATTTTGAGATATAGCCATAAACAAAGCAAGGGAATTGTTCCTTTTTTGGAAACGCAACCATCTGTTTCAGTCATTATTTGCGCCCGAAACGAATCAGAACATTTGCAACAATTCCTGCCAACAATTCTGACGCAGGATTATCCTCAATACGAGGTTATTGTCATCAACGACGGTTCTACCGATGCTACTGAAGATTTGCTTCGCGAACTTTCAAAACAATATCCTCATCTTTATCGCACATTTGTACCTGCTTCAGCTGATGTTCGCAGTACCAAGAAACTAGGGCTCACCATTGGTATAAAAGCCGCCAAATATGATCTGTTGCTCTTTACGGATGCTGATTGTCAACCTGTAGATAACCATTGGATCAGTAACATGGCGCGTAACTTTACGCAGGGAACAGAGTTCGTGATTGGATATGGAGGTTACCAAAAAGAAAAGAGTTGGATAAGTCGGCTTATTTCGTATGACACCCTCTTTATCGGGTTGCAATCCTTAGGCTTTGCATTAACCGGTCGTCCATATATGGGAGTGGGGCGTAACATGGCTTATCGAAAGGATACGTTCATTCGTGAAAAAGGATTCTCTAAATCGCTAAAACTGCAATCGGGCGATGACGATCTTTTTGTCAATGGCATTGCTAACGAATTCAATACCCGCGTAGAAATTTCGCCCGAAAGTGTCACATGGTCAGTTCCTAAGGATAGCTTCAATGCATGGTTTCGACAAAAAGAGCGGCATCTTTCAACTGCTAAGTTTTATACCAAAAGTAGCCTGATGTTGCTTGGTGTAGAAGTGCTCACACGCGGACTGTTTTACCTGCTCTTTATCGCTATCTTGGTTCTTAGCCCATTATCATTGAAAATAACGGTTGTGGCTCTTTTTCTTATTCGCTATGGCGTACAATTGTGGACAATCAACAAAGTTGCCAAGCAATGGAACGAACGGAGATTCTATTTTTCGATTTTGATATTCGATCTTTTCCTCCCTTTAGTGAATCTGTACATTCAATTGTTTGGAAAGAAAACCATTTATCAGTGGAAATAATCAGGAGTTGAGTAATAATGAGTATTCCTGAATCATATTCAATAAAAAAATAGGTTCTTTCGCTCACAGGTTGTATATTTGTTGCATAAAAACAAAAAAGATTCGTGCACGCAGGTGATTGTCAATCAACATCTGATCAACATGGACATCTTTTGTTTTTCAACAAAACTATTCAAGAATTTCTAAAACATTTCTTATGTCACCTTTAGATCAATTGCAACCCGCATTATTGTGGCATTATTTTGACGAGATTCGTCAGGTTCCACGCCCATCAAAAAAAGAGACAAAAATCATTGCATATCTTCAACAAACCGGCAAGCAATTAGGCTTGGAAACTATCACTGATGCTGCCGGCAATGTCATTATTCGCAAACCGGCCACATCCGGCAAAGAAAATAGACCAACTGTTATTTTGCAATCGCACATGGATATGGTGTGTGAGAAGAACAACGACGTCATTCACGATTTTGAGAATGATCCGATTGAAGTGCATGTGGAAGACAATTGGGTAAAAGCCAAAGGCACTACGTTGGGAGCTGATAATGGTATTGGAATGGCAGCCGCTTTAGCCGTGTTAGCTTCAAATGATTTGGAACATGGCCCAATAGAGTGCCTTTTCACTGTTGATGAGGAAACCGGATTAACAGGTGCAGCCGCTTTGCAATCCAACGTTTTGAAAGGTGCAATTTTGTTGAATCTCGACTCGGAGGATGATGGTGAAATCTTCATCGGATGTGCCGGCGGTATCGATACGGTAGCCACGTTGACTTTCCAACCGGAGAAAGCGCCCGATAACTATTTCTGGGCGTTGATTGAAGTGAAAGGATTAACGGGAGGGCATTCCGGCGACGACATTGAAAAGGGATTGGGCAATGCTAACAAGATTCTCAACCGCTTTTTGTGGCAACAATCACGCAAAACTTCGTTACGATTGGCAACTATTGACGGAGGAAATTTGCGGAATGCCATTGCACGCGAAGCACGTGCATTGATTGGTGTTCCTAATGCCCAAAAGGAAACATTGCGCGTTGACTTCAACCTTTTCGCAGCCGCAATAGAGCATGAACTTGAACAAAAAGAGCCTGCAATGAAACTCGAATTAAGTTCGGAAACAGCTCCTGCAACGGTTATTGATCAAAAAGCCAGCAACCTATTGTTTAATGCACTTTATGCTTGTCCACATGGTGTTATGCGCATGAGCGACACAATGCCCGGTTTAGTGGAAACATCCACCAATCTGGCTTCGGTGAAAATGACGGCAAGCAACATCGTTATCACTACCAGCCAACGTAGTTCCATCGATTCGGCCAAACATGATGTTGCAGCAATGGTAAACAGTGTCTTTACATTGGCAGGGGCCACCGTGAAACATGGCGAAGGATATCCGGGATGGCAACCGAATCCAAAATCTCCCATTGTAGCATTGACAGCTTCTGCGTACGAAAAACTGTTTCAGCAAAAGCCGCATGTTCGCGCTATTCATGCCGGATTGGAATGCGGTCTCTTTTTAGAAAAATATCCACATTGGGATATGGTTTCTTTTGGGCCAACCATTCGTGGGGCACATTCCCCTTCGGAAAGATTGGACATTGTGGCTACACAGCGGTTTTGGACTCTTCTGACAGAAGTTTTAAAAGCAATATAATCAACCATCGAAAGCTTCCTCAACGGCTTTGATTGCGAAGTCGTTGGGGTTTGTTTTTATGTACATCCGGCGTTTGAAAAAGAAAAGAGAGTATGCCATCTGAAAAAATTACCGTTTCGCTCCTTTCGGTAGCAGCGGCACTTTTTTTGACCATTATCAAATTGGTTGTAGGTTATTCTACCAACAGTTTGGGAATTCTTTCCGAAGCATTGCATTCGGGATTGGATTTAATAGCTGCCGTCATTACGTTGGTGGCTGTGCACATGTCAGATAAACCGGCTGATCGCGAACATCACTATGGACATGGGAAGGTGGAGAATTTTTCTGCGCTTCTTGAGGCTGTTTTGTTATTGCTCACTTGCAGTTGGATTATCTATGAAGCGGTTCACCGGCTGACACATCCGAGCATTCATGTAGCTGTAACGGTTTGGAGTTACACGGTTGTTTTGTTGGCGATAGGCATTGATTTAACACGATCCATCTCGTTGCGTCGCGTTGCAAAAAAATACAATAGTCAGGCATTGGAGGCCGATGCACTGCATTTCTCGTCCGATATATTGAGTTCTGTGGTCGTTTTGCTGGGATTGATTGGTGCACAAATAGGTTGGATGGCTACAGACTCTATTGCGGGACTTTTGGTAGCGGTCATTGTTATATTTATTTCTTATCAATTAGCAAAAAAGGCCATTGATTCTTTGTTGGATAAATCGCCAAAAGAAGTTGAAATGCAAATCAAAGAAGTGTTGAAACAGAACCATGAAATAGCCGGCTATCACGATTTGAAAGTGCGTTCGTCCGGCGGCGATATCTTTGTGGCGCTCTGTATTCACGTTGCTCCCGACCAATCGATTCAAGATGCGCATGGCATTGCAGATCGGATTGAAAAGAGCATAAACGAAAGTATCCGATTTACCACGCATGTCGATATTCACATTGAACCTGAAGGACATTCGGAATCAGTCCACGTTGAAGATTGTATCTCATGACCTTCCGTACCGAAATATTCATTCCAAAGCAGGAAGAAACGATTGCTTATGAAGATCAACTCTTGTTGGTAGGTTCTTGTTTTGTCGAAAATATGGGTAAAAAATTTCAAGAGACAGGATTTCAGGCAACCATCAATCCTTTTGGGACGCTCTATAATCCACACTCGTTGGCGCAAGCCATCGAAAGATTGTTGAATCCTATTCCATTTCAGCCCACCGATCTTTTTCTCCATGAAGGTGTTTGGCATAGTTTTGCCCATCATAGCCGTTTTTCTCACATATCACAAGAGGAAACGCTACGTAATATAAACGAAGAATTAGCGTTGGGCGCTGAAAGGTTGAGGTCGGCACGTTGGTTAATGATTACATTAGGTACGGCATGGGTATATCGTCTTGCCGATTCGGGAGTTGTGGTGGCTAATTGTCATAAACTTCCCGAAAAACGATTTATTCGTGAACGGATGAGCGAAGATGAGATTGTACAACTATTTGCTCCGCTCATTGAACGTCTTCATGTAATAAATCCTGCTTTGCAGCTTTTGATGACAGTCAGTCCTATTCGACATTGGAAAGATGGCGCTCATGAGAATCAATTGAGCAAAGCAACATTGCTTTTAGCCATTGAACGTATTCAACAACAATGCTCACTTGTGCACTATTTTCCTGCTTATGAACTGCTTATGGATGAATTGCGCGATTATCGGTTTTATGCCGAAGATATGATCCATCCCAATGCAACCACCATCGAATTTATATGGGAGAAGTTAACGCTTCATTACCTTAATCGGGAAGCGCAGCAAACGCTGAAAGAAGTTGAACAATTGAATAAAGCGTTGCAACATCGTTCGCTGCATCCCAATTCGGAAGCCGATCGTAAATTTCAACATCAAACTGCACAACGAATCGCAAACTTGCAAAAGCGTTATCAATTCTTACATTTCAACTGGCCGATCAACGGAGAAGCGTCTAACGATGAGAATCAATTACCCCAAAAAAAACGTTGAACAAAGAAAAATTCTTCTTCTCTGTTCAACGCAATGTAAGTAACTAACCTTCTGTTTTTATAGTTTAGCAGGTTTCGACTTCTTTATTGATTTTATTAATCAGGCCTTGCAATACTTTTCCGGGACCTAACTCACGGAACCAACCCGCGCCGTCTGCAATCATGTTTTGTACGGTTTGTGTCCAACGAACGGGAGAAGTAAGTTGAGCTACTAGGTTTTGTTTGATCTTTTCAGGATCGGTTTGCGGTAGCGCGTCCACATTTTGATAGATGGGACAAATAGGTTGATGGAACGTGGTGGCATGGATTGCTTTTTCTAATTCGGCACGTGCCGGCTCCATCAATGGGGAGTGAAATGCACCTCCAACGGATAACATTAAAGCCCTTTTTGCACCGGCTTCTTTTAATAAGTCACATGCTTTTTGCACTGCTTCCACTTCGCCCGAAATCACTAACTGACCCGGGCAATTGAAATTGGCAGGAACAACGATGCCTTCAACGGAACGACAAATAGATTCCACTACGTCGTCAGCCAAACCTAACACTGCGGCCATGGTGGATGGTTTCACTTCGCAGGCTTTTTGCATGGCCAATGCGCGAGCTGAAACCAAACGTAAGCCATCTTCGAACGAAAGAGCATTGGATGCAACCAATGCCGAAAACTCACCCAGCGAATGCCCGGCAACCATTTCGGGATTAAATTCTTTGCCTAACGTTTTTGCTAAAATCACAGAATGGAGAAAAATTGCGGGTTGAGTCACCTTTGTTTGGCGTAAATCCTCATCAGTGCCTGCAAACATTAAATCCGTAATCCTAAAACCAAGTATTTCGTTGGCTTGTTCAAAGAGCGCTTTTGCCTGATCGTTCGTGTCGTACAACTCTTTGCCCATGCCTACAAATTGAGCGCCTTGCCCGGGGAATACAAATGCTTTCTTCATAATTGACGTTTATTTGAAATTTAAGGCGCAAAGATAAGGCATTTTATCGATAAAGCGCAACCCTCGTTCTTCACGTGTTGCCTCATTCGAAAAGCAATTTACCGAAAAACTCGGGACGGTGGAAATCAGGTTTATCCGTGTTAATCGGACTCCAGCTCACGTAATGTTTCATACTTGTGCCGTCGGCGCATTTGTAGAAATTGCCCATGATTTTCTCCGGCAAATGATTTGAGTCGATGCCCAACAATACAAAAGGAATGGCAATCGTCAGCTCCCATTCGAAAGTACCTTCCATTTCATTAAAAGCTTTTCTTTCCATGGACGGATAACGATCAATCTGTTGCATCTGGTTAAACGGACGTAATTTACCGTCGCGTGGTTTTGCATAAATGGCAGAATAACAAACGCCGATGCAATTGAACTCAAAATTCATGTATTCATTATGACCCGGAAGTTGACAAAAGAATTCCACGCAGCTATCTTCCCATACCGATGTTTGATCTTGAACATGAACAGCTCGTAAAACGTTGCCAATCACCGAATACTTGATAAATAAATGAGATTGTGAACGCGCAATCCAAAAAAAAGTAACCGGTTTGTAAGGAAAAAGAGTTGCCCAATTCAAATGTTCGATATTTCCCTCTTTTCCTTCTTCTTCTAAAAAACCGGCAGCTACTTCCGCTGTAGCGCCATTCAAATGAGGAATGTAAGGAACAGTAATTGATTTCATATGAATGATTGATTTTATGCGATGTATGTCTTTCTATCGTAGAGATGTTTATTTCGTAGCATCACTAAAGATCATTATGCAATGATACGATTTTTTAGGCACAAAAAAAACACCTTTTTTGGGAAAATAAAAGAAGATGATTTTTTTTCTCATCAATGACTGTTAAGGTGTTGTTGACAATGAACCTTCCTACAAACAGAATTAAGGTGACCATGAGATTCGTTGATTAATCTTCTTTAGATGGAAACGGGACAAGATTTGAAAGGAAGAAATGTGTGAATTATGTAACTTATTTATAGAGCCATATAATATCTTTTCTTTAAATGATGCGTACCTTTGCTTGGTTCCATGTAAAAAAAATATTTTGAAAAGAGCCTGTTTGTCAGACCCAATCACCCCTTTGGAAATGTTGGTATATGAGTTCCTACCGACTTTAACCGAACAAATTACTTTCGGATGAAACTCTACATCAAATATATGGTGAGCAACCGCTGTAAAATAGCGGTAAAAGAAGAGTTGAAAAAACTCGGACTGCACTTCATCGTCGTTGATTTAGGCGAAGTTGAGGTGATGGAGAATATTGCTCCTGAACAACGTGAGCAACTAAGGCTTGCTTTGCTCGATATCGGCTTCGAATTGATGGACAACAAGAGAGCTGTGTTGGTTGAACGGATAAAAAATGTGATTATTGATATGGTTCATTATTCAGATGAAGTAATCAAAACTAATTTTTCTGATTATCTGAGCGAGAAATTAAGCCACGATTACACCTATCTGGCAAATCTCTTTTCTGAAGTTCAGGGAACAACGATCGAAAAATTCATCATCAATCATAAAGTTGAACGAATCAAGGAGTTGATTATTTATGGTGAATTGAACATCTCTGAAATTGCATGGAAGATGAATTATAGTAGTGTTGCCCACATGTCCAATCAATTCAAAAAAGTCACAGGACTCACCCCTTCGCATTTCAAACAATTAAAAGCGAAACGGCGGACTCCGATAGAAGAGATCGGAAATGAGCAAAATGGAAGTTTAAGTTAACAAGGGCGACATAACCGACTAAAATGAAGGCAGCAAAAATGAAGGATTCTCAGTACAATAGAAGTTTGATTGAGGCCAGCTTAGATCCGTTGGTTACAATCAACAACGAAGGCCAAATCACCGATATGAACGAAGCGACGGCGACCATAACAGGGATTCATCGCAACAATCTTATTGGCACCGCTTTTTGTGACTATTTTACAGAACCACAAAAAGCGCGTGAAGTCTATCAGGAAGTGTTTGCAAAAGGATCGGTTGCCGACTTTCCCCTCACGTTACGTAATAAAAGTGGAAAGTTGACCGATGTCTTATTTAATGGTTCGGTTTATAAAGATGAAGAAGGAACGGTGTTGGGCATTGTCGTTGTTGCCCGAGATGCTACAGCCCAAAAACTACTTTCCAACTACTCGCTCAGTCTTATTGAAGCAAGTCTTGATCCATTGGTTACCATCAATACCGAAGGTAAGATTACGGATATGAATGAAGCGTTGGTGAATATAACCGGTCTATCCCGCGAAAGCCTTATTGATACAGACTTTTTTGACTATTTTACCGAGCCACAAAAGGCACGTGAAGTTTATCAGGAAGTATTTGCCAAAGGATCGGTTGCCGATTTACCCCTCACGCTTCGCCATAAAGAAGGCAAGTTAACCGATGTCTTATTTAATGGATCGGTTTACAAAGATGATGAAGGCAATGTGCTGGGAATTGTAATAGTTGCCCGAGATGTTACCGATCAGAAAAGAATTGAGACAGAATTAATAGAGGCAAAAGTGTTTGCCGAGATGGCAACGGAAATTGCCGAACAGGCAAAAATGAAAGCTGAGAATGCAACACGCACAGCCGAAAACGCCTTAAAAGCGAAACAACAATTTTTGTCCAATATGAGTCATGAAATTCGCACGCCTATGAATGCGATTATCGGATTCACAAAAGTGCTGTTGAAAACCGATTTATCAGCTAAACAGCAAGAGTATCTGGAAGCCATCAAGCTAAGTGGCAATTCTTTAATTGTGCTTATTAATGACATTCTCGATTTGGCAAAAGTAGATGCCGGGAAAATGATATTTGAGCAAACTCCTTTCAAATTGTCCTCCTCAATCCCTGCCATGCTTCATTTATTTGAAGCAAAAATCAGGGAAAAGAATATAACATTGATCAAAGATTATGATTCCCGAATTCCGGAAGTGTTAGTGGGCGATCCGGTACGTTTGCACCAAATCATTCTAAATCTGATGAGTAACGCGGTAAAATTTACCGCGAAAGGTAGCATTACGGTAAGCGTGCATCTGCTGAGTGAGGATGAAGAGAAAGTAATCCTTGAATTTGCCGTTGCAGATACCGGAATAGGAATAGCCGAAGCTAAAATAGCAACCATTTTTGAAAACTTTCAGCAGGCATCGAGCGATACGTCAAGGTTGTATGGCGGAACGGGATTGGGTCTTGCTATTGTGAAACAATTAATTGAGCCGCAAGGAGGAACCATTCGGGTTAAAAGCGTCGTGAACGAAGGTTCTACTTTTAGTTTTACACTGAGTTTTTTGAAAACGACTGCTGAAGCTGAAGTAGAACCAAAAATAGAAGAAGTAGATGCGGAAATAATGGATATAAGCGTATTGGTGGTAGAAGATATTCCACTTAATCAGTTACTGATGAAAACTATTTTGGATGATTTCGGATTTGAACGCGAGATTGCCGCTAACGGGAAAATAGCCATTGAATACCTGGAAGCGAGAGCATACGATGTCATTTTGATGGACTTGCAAATGCCTGTCATGAATGGGTTCGAAGCAACGGATTATATCCGTAACACAATGAAATCCAACATTCCCATTATTGCTTTAACTGCCGATGTTACCACTGTTGATTTAGCAAAATGCAAAGCTGTTGGCATGAATGATTATATCGCAAAACCTGTGGATGAGAGAGTATTGTACAATAAAATTATAGGATTGGTAAAGAATCCGGCACTCGTAAAACATTTCAACCAGAAGGAGAGTGTACACACGGAGTCAAAGAGCCTGAAATGTATTAACCTTGATCATTTAATGCTCCTCACAAAGTCAAATTCTAAATTGATGATGGAAATGATTTCTCTCTATCTGGAACAAACGCCACAATTAGTCACCTCCATGAAACAAAGTTTTCAGGATAAAGATTGGTTTTCATTGCATGCGGCTGTTCATAAAATGATTCCTTCTTTTTCGATCATGGGCATGAGTATTGATTTTGAAAACATGGCAAAACAAATTCAGGAATTTTCAAACGTGCAACAGAAAACAGATAATATAAAAGATATGGTGTTAGAATTGGGGAACGTTTGTACGCAAGCATGTGTGGAATTGAAAGTGGAGCTGAATAAAATAAAGATGGCAAGCGCCTAAAATAGTTACAGATGAAAAATCAAGATAAGATACAAATTTTTCTTGTTGATGATGATGCTTTGTTCTTAAAATCATTAGAAATCGAGTTTTTGCAACATGCTGATTTTGCAATTAAAACGTATGCAACAGGCGAACTTTGTATGGAGAACATAGCACAAAATCCTGATGTGATTATTTTGGATTATCTGCTTGATGGTTTGGAGAAAAATGCCATGAACGGAATTGAAACGTTGGATAAAATTAAAGCATTTAATCCCGATATCCCTGTGGTAATACTATCCTGTCAAGATAAAA